>DXHT01000004.1 GCA_019113265.1 Bacillota bacterium
AACAGACTGCGGCGCTCGAAGCGTATAAAAACGCAGGTCATTCGGATGCGGAAGTCAAGGAATACCGCAGAAAGCTGGGCATGAACGTAGTCGCCGAGAAGTTCGACGAAAACGGCAACGCGACGGGCGAGACCTGCACCATACAGCAGGCGTGGAGCGACATAAAGTCCAAGATGTCCGCGCTCTACAACGACCCGTATGCGGCGGCGAATATGTTCGACGAGCTGATAGCGACGTATAATACCGACGACGGCATAAAGGATAACGAAAAGGGTTACGCCGTAACCGCCACGAGCGAGCTCGAAGGCGGCAGGGAAGAGACGTACATGATCGAGTTCGCAACGGAAGCGCGCGCACTCTACAAGGCGTATCTTGCCGGAATGAGCTTAGACGAGTTCAAAAATTCCGACGGTTCGGACGCGTACGTCACCGATCCCGACTTCACCGCTCCTTCCAACATAGTGGGCGAGGGCAGCATATCCGTACCCGTAATGACCGATTACGGCTGGCATATAATGTTCCTCAATATCGTTCCCAAAGTGGGTCAGAGCCTTACGTTCAACAGCTACCTGACGCCTGCGCGCAAAACGACCGCGGGAGAGGCGTTCATAGAGGACGTTACCTCGAAACAGGAAGAGTTCTATAACAGCTGGCTTGCGACTGCGGCAAACGGTTACTTCAAGCGCGACGGCGTGATAACCGTTTACAAGAGCAGGTTCTCCAAGTACCTCAGCGATTACGAGGACAGCTTTGAGGCTCAGCAGACGGCGGACGAAGAACAGGAGGCGGCCGAGGCGGAGTCCGAATCTCAGACGACCACGACGGCATAAATGAATAACACTTAAAGCGGGGCGAACGTCGTCCCGCTTTTTCGGAGAAAACATGATAATAAGCAGACTGGCGGGCGGGCTCGTTCCGTATACCGCGGGCGAGCAACCGCGGGAAAAGACCGTCAAACTCAATACAAACGAAAATCCCTATCCTCCGCCCGCGGCGGTGTATCGCGCGCTTAAAGAGTTCGACGCGGCGCGTTACAGACTGTATCCCGACCCGACCGCACACTCGCTCCGCCGCGCGATCGCGGAATACGAGGGCGTGGGCGAGGAAAACGTGTTCGTGGGAAACGGTAGCGACGAAGTGCTGTCACTGTCATACGCCGCGTTTTTCGGCGGCGAAGATAAGCCCGTTTTACAGGCGGACGTGACGTACTCGTTCTATGAGGTTTTCGGCTCGCTGTACGGCGCGGGCTTTCGTAAAGTGCCGCTCCTGCCCGACTTCCGCCTGGATATAAAGGGAATGGCGGCGCTCGGCGGCGAGAGCTGCGGGTGCGTGTTCGCAAATCCCAACGCGCCCACTTCCATTGCCGAGGAGCGCGAGGATCTTCTGGAACTTGTGCGCGCGTTTGAGGGCAAGGCGGTGATAGCGGACGAGGCGTATGCCGACTTTTCGCACGTCGGAACGCTTGCGGGCGACATCCGCGACTATCCCAACCTTCTCGTGGTAAAGACATTCTCCAAGAGCCGCAGTCTTGCGGGTGCGCGTTGCGGTTACGCCGTGGGCGATAAGGCGCTTATAGACGTTCTGCGCACCGTAAAGAACTGTTTCAACAGCTACCCCGTGAACGCCGTTACCGCGGCAGTGGCGGAAGCCGCCCTGCGCGATACGGCTTACTTCCGCGACTGCGTTTCCCGCATTCTGCGCACGCGGGATAGTCTTATCGCGGCTTTACGCGCGCTCCGTTTCGACGTTCCGGACAGCGACGCCAACTTCGTGTTCGCCGAGCATCCCGACGTCGGCGGGGAAGAGTTACAGCGCGCACTGCGCGCACGCGGCATAGTCGTGCGTCGTTTCGACCGCCCGCGTATCGCCGACAGACTGCGCATAACCGTGGGAACGGACGAGGATATCGAAGCGCTGACAGGCGCGCTCAAAAGCATACTCGGATGATAGCGACGGGAGCGGCGGCTCCCGCTAGCGACGGGAGCGGCGGCTCCCGCGAACGCAAAGATAGGAATATATCGATCAAAAAGCCGCCCGCAGGCGACCCCATTGTCGCCTGCGGGCGGCTTGCGCCTCAGCGCCGCGATAAATCACGGCGCGTTTTCTTTACTTTGCCGCAAGGCGTCGTACGCGTGCTTTCTGCCGAACGCGGCAAAGCGTATGCCGTCCGCAATGCGCGAAGCGAGCGCGAACGGCAGGGCGAGTCTTACTTTTGACAGCGAGTCCGCTCCCAGCCTTCCCGAGGAAACGACCCCGGCGATACCGAGATCTCCCACGGCGGGCAGAGCTTTTCCGACGGCAGCGGCAGGGCGCAGTCCGCGCGGCATGATGACGACGGAACCCACTTCGCTGTCTGTGCCGAGCGCGCTGTCCACGGCTATTACGAACGCGCGCGGGTGCCGCTTGCGCAGCAGTTTATAGCTTTCGCACACGTTTAGCGCGGTAACGGGCGAGGCAAGACTGCCGTATACTGTCATCCCGCTCCCCGCAAGGAGATGTCCGACGAGCGGGCCGACGCAATCTCCCGTTACTCTGTCGCTGCCTATGCACAGCACTACTATCTCCGCTCCGCGCGGCAATGCCCTGCGGACGGATTCGGTTATATCCGACGCGGCGGCGTCGTTTTTTCGGCAATAAGTCATCACGCTGTATTATAGACGCGGCTCGCCCTGTCTAAAACACGGGTTGCGGCTTTTCGCGCGCATTAACGCATATTCCTTTCAAACAGTCAAATTCCGCGGTCTTTTGTCATATATAATATCCGAGGAGAAAGAAACGTATGATACACGAAAAGCGTTTGCTCGTACTCGTCGGAGAGACGAGCGGCTGTTTGCGAATGGAGAGAACTCCGTCCGGGCTCGAATGCAGACTTACCGCGACGGTGCGCGGCGAGTGCGTGCTTGCCGTCCGCGCGGGCGGGAACCTGTACACGTTCGGGCGATTCACTTTGCCGCCCGTTTACACATTCGTCCTGCCGTCATCTACGCCGCTCGACGATATCGTGGCGGCAGTGGGCGATCTTCGCGGCAGACTGATAATGAGCGGCGGATCCAAACGCCCCATGCCGTGGCAGGGCAATCTCGAAGACGACCTTCGCCGCGCGGTACGCGATCACGTCGGAGCCGAACCTCCCGAACGCAACATAAACGACTATTTTCTCGACATCCTCCCTCAGGACTACGACGACGGCAAGATAGCGGAAGTGAACTATTACAAGTCCAATCTGACGCGCCCCGAACCTCTGCGCTCCGAACCTCTGCGCCCCGAGCAAATGCGGCAAGAGCCTCAGCGTCCCGAGCCGCTTCGCTCCGAAAAGATGCATAGGGAACGTCAAAGTCCCGAGCCGTCCCGCCCCGAGCAAACGTGCGGCGATAAAGCGCGGCAAGAGCCTCAGCGCACCGAACCTCAGCGTCCCGAGCAAACGCGGCAAGAGCCGCAGAAAGCGAACGGCGAGCGGCCGCGTTTCGCGCAGGGCGGCGAAAGCGTTAAGAGCGGCGGGCAGGATAAGCGCGGCGGGCAGTGTCGCGGTGAAAACGCGCGCGCGGCTGCCGAAACTGCGGCGTCCGACGTCAGAGCGGAAGATCCGCCCCTTTCTGACGACGACTACGGGACCAAAAAAGCACCGGAGCTTGGCAGTGCGTCCTTTTACGACGGAGTGGCGGATCAGCTTGAAAAGCTGTTTGAAAAGAGCGAAAGGTACGGCGCGCTGGAAAAGCTGCTTCCCGGATCGCGCTGGATACGCGTGGATTACGACGAGAGCGGCAGGTACTATCTCGTCGGGCTTATAGGCGACCCCGTAAGGTACATATGTTACGGCGTGCCCGGCGAATATTCGCCGTCGCCGCCTCCCGAGCTCGCGGGTTACTGTCAGTGGCTGGCTCTGGACGCGAGCGATCCGTCGGGTAAGGGCTTCTGGATAATGTATCAGGACGCGTCGACGGGAAAGAGCGTGCTGTAAAAGGCGAGGGCGTATGCGAGGCATACGTCCTTTTGCCATATATGGCACATCCTGCGGGCGCGAAAGCGCGATAAATCCCTTGACTTGAAAAAGCGCATTGTTGTATAATGGAATGACTAAGAGTTTGTTTACGACGATGAGGGAAAGTAATGAAGACCGTTGAAATGAACAAAGACTGGCAGATCGTGACCGCCGATGTATCGACGAGCGTCGGACTGCCCTTTGAAACGCCCGGGTACGGCAAGTGCGAACTTACCGCCGTTTCCTGCGAGGATGCGGCGCACGCATTTATAGACATAGACGGCGCGCGCGGCGTTATAGATGTGTTCGCGGACGGCGAATGCGTGGGCTCGGCATACGGCGACGTGAGACTGCCCGTGGACGCGGGCGCGCTCAAAAGCGGTCGTAGTAAGATCTCGCTCGTATTCGAGGACGGCGGAGCGATAACGCGGGGAGTGACGCTTCATACCACGCAGTCGGACATATACATTCTGCCTTACGGGCTTTTCGTCCGCACGCTCGCATCCGACGGGGAGCGCGCGTCGCTGGAAGTGACGGCGGAGCTGTTCGGTGAAGAGGGCAAGCGCAAGCTGACTCTCGAACTGTCCGTTATAAACGCGCGCGGTAAGCGTTCCTGCCGCAAGATAAAGAAATTCACGTTCACGGGCGGCGACAAAAAAGTGACCGTTCCCGTAAAAATGCGCCGTGCGTATCCTTACGAGTCGGACAAGCCGTATATGTATACGCTTCGCGCCGTACTGCTCGACGAAAACGGCGAAGAGCTGGACGCGTCCGAGACGAAATTCGGCGTGCGCGTTCAGGGCATATTCGAGCCGGGCGCGCTCATAGGCGCGACGGTCCCGCATGAGTGCGGGATAATGGGCGAGGCGAGCTATGCGGACGCTGAAAAGCGCAAGCTCGGCGCACTGCGCGACCTCGGTTACAACGCAGTCAGATATGTGGGATTGCCCTCTCCCTCCGCGCTTGCCGCGGCGGACGAGCTGGGGCTCAAAGTGATAGCGGACGTGTTTGACAACTGGACGCACCCGCGCGAGGGAAGTCTGTCGCACTTGTCGTTCGGCGACCTTCTCGCGGCGCGCGCGGCGTATGCCGTTTCGGTACTGCGCAATCATCCGTCCGTCGTGATGTACTCGGCGGGCAATATGTGCGAAGAGACGTACGGCAGGCGCGGGTCGGAATACGCGGCGGAAGTGTTCGGCGCATTGCGCGAAGCCGATCCGTCCCGTCCCGTGGCGATAGCCCTGGGCAAGCTCGTTCCGACGGAGCGCGAACTCATTGCGGCGGGCGCAAAGCGCTCGGAGCTTAACGGGCAGAGCGACGGCGGACTGACAGGTCTCGGCGACGTGTACGGCGTGCCTGCGTCGCTTACGGCGGCGATCGCGTCCCTTGCGGACGTGTGTTTGTGCTCGGACGGATTCGCGCCGCCCGCATCCAAGCCGTATGTGCGCATAAACACGCTCCCCGAAAACGCATTCGAGTCCATGCATTCGGCAGAGGACGACGAAAACATGCTGGGCGATCTCTCGCCGTCGGGAATGGACAGCTCACACCGCGGAGCTACGACGGCGGGCGATATAGACCATACGGGATTGCCCCGCAACTACGGGCTTTACCGCTCCATGCTCGCCGGCGCGGGCGGATCGTTCATACTCGTGGGGGACAAGGGCGCGGGAATGCTGGAAGGCACTCAGTGCTGGAAGGCCGCCGAGGGCGAAACGGTGAGCGTCAGAGTATTCACTCCGGGCGACGTCGTCGCGCTTTACGTAAACGACTATCTTGTCGGCAGAAGACTTGCGGGCAAGGTGAACAAGCAGTATGCGTCGTTTGAAACAGAGTACAAGGCGGGCAAGCTGGAAGCGGTTAGTTATCTTCGCGGAAGGGAGTGCGACAGAGTGTCGCTGATAACGCCTGCCGAGCCCAAGGGTATATCCCTGCTTACGGGCGCAAAGAGGATAAGCGCGTCCGCAAGGGACATATGCTTTATAGATCTTTGGGTGACTGACGAGAGAGGCGAGCCGTCGATAGACTACACGGGCGACGTAAACGTCACCGTCAGCGGCGAGGGCGAGATCGTGGCGATGGGCTGCGAATACGGACGCAGTGCGGACGAGGACATAGTCACTGCCGCGGGCGGACACGCGCTTATAGCCGTGCGCGGTACGGCGGCGGGCAAATGCACCGTGCGCGCCAAGGCGCACGGACTGCGCGCGGGCAGGATAACGGTCACCGTAAAAGAGTGATTTTAACGTATAAATAAGCGAAAAATCGTATCATGACATCATGGTGCGGATCGGAGAAAGAAAAATAGAATGAAAAAAGCACTGTTCAAGGTAATGGCAGTTACTGCCGCGGCTATCATGTTCGTTTGCTGCTGCGGCTTTGCTCTCGCGGGATGCGGCGAGCAGACGCAGACGGCGGACGTGACGGGTACCGTATACTCCAACGGCGGATCCATCGTTCAGTACGGGGATTACGTATACTTCATAAACGGCATTCCCGACTATACGGATGAAAGCGGTACTTCCAACGTCGAGGGCAGAGTGGTAAAGGGCGGCATATACCGCGCCAAGATACGCACCGATCGCCCCGCGAGCGTCGATGAAGAGGAAAACAAGCTGATAAGCGAGGGCGTCCTTACCGCAGAAGAATACGCAAAGACGGAGAACCGTTCGACGACGCTGTTCGACGTGCTCGATTTCGAGTATGAGATAAAGGATTACATCCAGCTCAAAGAGTACACGATAGGTAACGAGAGCGGCACGGAGCAAGCGACCTACACCGACGCAAACGGCAAGATAAGGCAGAATTACGTGCCCACCAACGGCGGAGCAAGCGAATTCTCCGTAAAAGTCGAGCAGGTAGTCAGTAAGAAAGCGGGCATTGCGGGCTATGACGGCGGACTGTGGATATACGACGGGGTGATATACTTTGCGTCGCCGTCCACCGAGCGCAACACCGAAGGCAACGTCGAGTATGACAGACCGTCGTTCTGGGCATTCGACATAAACAGGGGATCGCTGTCGCTGCTTTACACGGCGACGGAAGAGAACAACGCCATGCCTTACGCCTTCTATAAGATAGGCGACAGCGTATATCTCACCACTTACGAGAACTACTATGCGAACGCGGATGACGAGGAAAAGGGCATCACGACGGGTTACATCGTAGTCAACCGCATTTCGGGAACGAGCGTTAAGTCAACTTACGAACTCGTCGAGGGTGTTACGAGCGCGTATTTCCCCGTATCGGAAACGTACGATCCGAACGACAAGTCGCCGAGCGACGCCGAGGACTTTGTGTACTTCACCCGCGACAACACGTCGGACGACGCCAACCCCAAGGGAGTCACTCTCGAAATGATCTCTCCCGCGGCAAACGGCGGCGACGAGAACGCGCGCTTTACCGTAGACACCGCGTCCACGGGAAGCATAGCCGTTCAGGGTCTGGAAGGCGGATATCTGTACTACACCAAGACGAGAGGCGGTAAGACCGCGCTGCTCATAAACAGCCTTTATACTCAGCTCCATGCGCACGACGAGGCGTATAACGAGACCAACTGCGTCGCGCCTCCCATGACGGAAACGGAGTTCGTGCTTTGCGACGACACTTCCGCATACACGACCATTCTTCCCATTCCGCAGGACAGCAACGACATGTTGGCGCCCTGCTTCATGGGAGCGAATTCAAACGGCATCTACCGCGTCACGGCGACGGGAAGAACGCAGGTGTATAACGGCACGATAACGCTTGTGGGTTACCACGACGGCAGGATATACTGCACGCTGGACGCTCCGGAAGACGAGGAGACCGAAACGGACGACACCACTCAGACGGAGGATACCGAAGAGGACGAGACGATGACGGCGCTCATATCCGCATCCGCTTATCAGTCCTTCACATACTCGACAGCAGTCATCCACAACATAGGCATTCCTCCCACGACGACCCCGTTCTCCTTCGATTTCTTCTCGCTTACCTTTGACATAAACGGCACGGAAACGACGGAAACGTACCTCTCGTACTTCGGAACGTATGGCGGCTCGATGACGAATTACATGTATATCAGCAAGGTGAGCGGATCGTTCATCCGTTCCGCGTCCAACGTCAAGCTGGGCGACACGGTATATTCGGAAGAGCCCGCAATAGTGTGTTACGATCACAACTGCATAAATCTCCTTCACGATCACTCCTCGTGGGACGATTACACTCCCGACGAAGAGGAAGAGGGAACGACGGAGGGCGCCGACAGCACGCTCACCATGTGACGAAAGCGGCGCGCCTATAGAAAAAGAGCGTCAAATCGCTTGACAAACACACGGCGATTATAATAAAATATTTAGGAATTTGCGATAATTTGCGTAAAACCGACTTGCCCCGTCGGTTTTATGCGGCTTATGCGGCGGCGTAGCGTGAAATGCGCCGACCGCGCAATGAGGAAAAAATGGAAGAAAACAAGAAGATCAGGACGGCTCGCCCCGGAAGAACGATAGTGGCGACGCTCGATCCCGCCAAGAAGGATTCTCCCGCTTACACGGAGAGCAAGTGGTACATTGCCGACGGCGACGGTATGCCTCTCGGCAGACTGGCAAGCCAGGTAGCGGCGGTGCTGCGCGGCAAGAACAAGCCGCTCTTTACCCCTAACATGGATTGCGGCGATCACGTCATCGTCATCAACAGCGACAAAGTCGTGCTGACGGGCAAGAAGCTCGAACAGAAGATGAAGAGGACGCACTCCGGTTACATGGGCGGACTTAAAGAGAAGAGCTACAAGACGTACATGGCAGAGTCTTCGGACAAAGCGGTGTTCGACGCAGTAAAGGGCATGCTCCCCAAGAACGCTCTCGGCAGAAAGATGATTAAGAAACTGCGCGTTTACAAGGACGCGTCGCACGGCCACGAGGCACAGAAGCCCGAGGTCCTCACGCTCGTTAAATAAGGAGATCCCCGATGGCTAATAAGAATGTCAAGAAGAAGTTACAGTTCTGGGGAACGGGTCGCCGCAAGAAGGCGGTCGCAAGAGTTCGCCTTATGCCGGGCAGCGGCGTGATCGAAGTAAACAAGCATTCGCTTGACGATTATTTCGGTCTTGAAACGCTCAAACTTATCGTCAATCAGCCCCTCGTGCTCACCGAGAGCGCAGGCAAGCTGGACATATACGTCAACGTCCGCGGCGGCGGTGCGACGGGTCAGGCAGGCGCTATTCGCCACGGCATATCCCGCGCGCTCATAGAGCTTGACGAGGCTTACAAGCCCGCACTCAAAAAGGCGGGATTCCTTACCCGCGATCCGAGAATGAAGGAGAGAAAGAAGTACGGTCTCAAAAAGGCGCGTAAAGCTCCTCAGTTCTCCAAGCGTTGATCGGAACATATCGATACGAGAAAAACGGAAAGTTCGCTTTCCGTTTTTTTTGCGCTTTTCGTCCGCCGAATTTCGCGCTTTTCGTCCGCCGAATTTCGCGCCTTTCGTCCGCCGCGCTTCGTAGGCTTTTCTCTCCGCTTGCCATTAGCGTAACTCGTGCGACCCGCGCTTATTGCGCCTTGTGATCGCGGCTTATTCGGAGCGCCGTAAAACATATCCGTTCGCGCACCGCGGCGCTTGACCGAAAACGCGAATCACTGAAATATGCGCGGCGGCAAAGGCGCATACTAAACGCATGAAAAAGATATACGGATCGGCGGCGGCTCTCGCCGTAGCGGGGATAGCCGCAAAGCTGATAGGCGCAATGCACAAACTGCCGCTCATCGCGCTCCTCGGCGCGGAGGGGACGGGTCTTTATCAGCTTGCCATGCCCGTTTACGCCGCGGTTCTCATGCTGATGAGCGGCGGCAGTGTGGCGGCGGTGTCGAGAGAGAGCGCGAGAGAGGGCGGAAGAGCCATAAGCGCGCTCAAAGCGGGAGTGTTGCTCTCACTCGTAGCGGGAACGGCGGGAGGAGCGTTCCTCGCGCTTGCGGGCGGCGGGATAGCGGCGTTACAGGGCAACGCAAACGCCGCGCCGTCATACCTCGCGCTCGCCCCCGCAGTGCCTCTGTCATGCATGCTCGCGTCTCTGCGCGGCTGGTGGCAGGGCAGGCGTAACCTTATGCCTACGGCGGTAAGCCAGCTTTCCGAACAGGCGGTAAAGCTCGTCTGCGGGCTTGCGCTTGCAAGCGCAATGATGCCGCACGGAGCGGCGTATGCCGTCGCGGGAGCGACTCTCGGGATAACCGCGGGCGAGTGCGCGACTTGCGCGGTAATGCTCGTCGCGGCGGTCTTTTCCGCACGTAAGGCGGGAAAAGAGGCGGAGGAAAAGGCGGTAAAGGTATCCGACGCGCTATGGCGCATAGTAAAGGACGCCGTTCCGATATCTCTCGGCGCGCTCGTTCTGCCCGCTCTCGCGCTTACCGACAGCGTCATGATAGTAAACATCCTGACGAACGGCGGCATTTCCGCATCAGCCGCTACCGCGCTTTACGGAGCGGCGTCCGCGCCCGCGTCCGCGATCGCGGGGCTTCCTCCCATGCTTACGGCGGCTTATGCGGCGGCGCTTCTTCCGGTACTGACGAGCGGTAGCGAAGAGGAAAAACGCCGCGCTACGGCGAGCACTGCGGGCATGGCGTTTCTTGCGGGCGCGGCGGGAGCGGCAGTCATGATCGCGTTCCCGCGAGAGATAACCGACGTGCTTTACCCGAGCGGACCGGGCGAAGAGGAAATGCGCGCCGCAGTCACCGCACTGCGTGCGGCGGGTGTCGGAACGATTTTCTCGTGCATGAAACAGATAACTTCCGCATCCTTGCAGGCGGAGGGCAGGGCATACGTCTCCGCACTTACCATGCTGGGAGCGGGAGCGGTCAAAGCCGCGCTCACCGCGCTTACCGTTCGCGTGTTCGGAGCGGGAGGCGGAGCGATAGCGACGGCGGCGGCTTATGCGCTTTCTTTTGCCGCAGACGCGTACTTTGCGAGAAAGTCGCTTAAAAGGATGTCCTTTCCGACTATCCTTAAATGCACGCTTGCGGTGGGCGCGGGTAGCGTCGGGGGGATAGCCGCGCGCTTTCTTCCCGTCGAGGGCGCACTGCCCGTGGCGATAGTGTGCGGCGGAGTGTTTTGCCTTACGGTTCTTCTCGTTCTCGTTATTACAGACACGTTCGGCGTGGCGGGTAAAATAGCCGAAAAAGCCAAAATATTCGGAGCGTTATTTTTCAATAAAACTAAAAAGTATTGACAAATTTGTCATATTAAACTATAATCATAGTTGATATGTTTTTCGCATACGAATTCGATACTTTCGGTATCATATATACCGTCATTGCCGCAGCACTGATCGTGGCGCTCGTTGCCGCGCTCATTGTTTTTTGCGCGGTAAGGGCGAAAGCGGGTCGCGGGACGGTGGCGTTCCGCGTGCTTGACGTCATACTGATCGTCCTGCTTGCCGCGCTTTGGGCGGCGTATATTCTCATGCGTCTCGGCATATTCGCAGCCGACGGAAACGGCTTGTCCCTTTACGCTTCGGGCGAGGTGTTATTCACATTGCCCGCATGCGGCTCCGCAGTCGTAGTTACGGCAAGCGTGCTCGGCACGCTCCTTCTTGCCGCGGCTTCTGCGCTTGCGGTAATCGATCTGATACTCTCCTTTGCCCTTCGCCGCAAGTCGGTAGAAAAGAGCGTGTATTCGGACGCTCCCGAAGACGTGGCGACTGTTCCGCTTACTCTTTCCGAGATCATGCCCGAACAGGCGACGGAGCCCGCCGAGGTCGAACCCGAAGAGGTCATGCCCGAACAAGCGACGGAACCCGCCGAAGTCGAACCCGCAGAGGCCATGCCCGAACAGGCGGAAGAGCCCGCCGAGGTAGAACCCGCCGAGGTCATACCCGAACAGGAACAAGAGCCCGCCGAGGTCGAACCCGAAGAGGCGGAAGAGCCTGCGGAAGTAACGCCCGAAGAAGTCGCGCCGGAAGTGCGCGTGATCCGTACCGAGCCTCGCCACGAAAGGGCGGAGAGGCGCGAAGAGGAACGCACCGCAACGATAATAACGGACGGCGACGCGCGTCGGCAGACGTCGCGCAAAAAATACGCGTCGGCATTACAGCGTCCGGGTGCGAAAAAGAGCGTGCGCACGGCGGCGGAAATAACCGCCGAGGCGGAGGAAGAAGCGCCGCCGCAGCATAAAGCGGAAGAGATCGCACACGCGCCTCTCCCCATAACGCGCAAACTCGTCATAACCAACCGAATGAACGTCGTAAATATGTATAACGAGTACCTGCGCGAGAAAAAGGCGCACGAGCGCGAGAAGATCTCCTCTTTCGGAGAGGACGACAAGTGATTGAAAAATAACGGGGTGGGAAAGGAAACATTATGTATCAGATAGGAATCGATATCGGAGGCACGACGGTCAAAGCCGGACTGGTAAGCGAGGGACGCATCATCTCGTGGAAGTCGGTGGTGACGGACGTAGACGCCGGCGCGGACAAGGTCATCGCGGACATAGCGGGACTCGTCAATTCACTCAAAGACGACGCGGGCGACAAGGTCATAACGGGCGTGGGCATAGGTTGCCCGGGCGCGGTGAACTCATGTTCGGGAATAGTGGATCATGCGTATAACCTCAAATGGGAGTACGTTCCGCTCGGCGAGAAGATGCAGAGGCTGACGGGCTACCCGACGCGCGTCTGCAACGACGCCAACGCCGCGGCGCTCGGCGAAGCTAAGTACGGCGCGGGCAAGACGTATAAGAGCAGTGTGTTCATCACGATAGGCACGGGCATAGGCAGCGGCATAATAATAGACGGTAAGCTGTTCGAGGGCAATCAGTCCAAGGGCGCGGAGATAGGCCACGTGGTCATAAAGTCGGGTGGCGAGCCCTGTTCGTGCGGCCGTCGCGGCTGTTTCGAGGCATATTCGTCGGCGACCGCGCTCATACGCGACACCCGCCGCGCGATGATGAAGAACAGTAAGAGCAAGCTGTGGGAAGTCAGCCCCGATATAGACGGCGTGAACGGCAAGACGGTGTTCGACGCCATGCTCCTCGGCGACAGAACGGCAAAGCGCGTATTCGATAACTACATAAAGATGCTGGGCGAAGGTCTGGTCAATATCGTGAACGCTCTCCGTCCGGAGGCGATAATACTCGGCGGCGGGGTGTGCGCGCAGGGCGACGTGCTCCTCAATCCGCTTAAAAAATACATAGCGAAATACGCTTTCGGCGAGGGTCCTCACGTCGGACTGCACACCGCGACACTCAAAAACGACGCGGGCATAATAGGTGCGGCGGCACTCGTCGCATGGGCGGACAATTGATATGGCGAAAGCATGATAAACGAATAAAGCGAAAAGCCGCAGACATGTCTGCGACTTTTTTATGTTATTTCGTTTTTTATCGCGGCTGTCGCCACTACTCGGCGGCAAATTCTCTGTCGAGGGCTATGACCGCGCGGTAGCATATCTCCGTCAGCTTTTCAAAGTCCGAGAGAGGATAACATTCGTCCGAGTCGTGCATGCGCGTGTCGCGTCCGGGGAACACCGCGCCGAACGCAATACAGCCGGGCAGTTCCTTTGCATACGTTCCGCCGCCTATGTGCAAGGGCCGGGAAGTCGTGTCGCCCGTGCACTCGCGGTATACATTCATCAGCGTGCGGACGAGCTTTCCGTTTTCGTCGTGTACGAGTGGCGGCGCGTAGTGTAACGTCTTTATTTCCGCGCCGTCGCCGAGAGCGAGGGAAAGCGCGTTTATTGCGACTGCGGGGGAGTACGTCGCCGCCAGCCGCATATCCGCAGTAAGCGTTATGCGCCCGCCGGAAAGTCGCGCCATGCCGATGTTTATCGTCGTTCTTCCCGTCTCGTCCGCCTTTCCGAGACCGAGCTCGCATACGGCGTCGCCGCAGAAAAGATCCGCCGCTCTCTTTAACGCCTTGTCCTCTTTGAGCGCGCCCGCAAGTTCGCCGAGCATGGCGGTCACGGCGTTTACGCCTTTTTCGGGAGTAGAGCCGTGCGCGGCTTTTCCCGTCTTTTCGATTTCCGTTTTTTCTCCGCGGACGATAAGTGTAGCGCGGCACTTTTCGGGGACTATGTTAGGGCGCGTTCCGCCGATAAGAGACAAAAGACGGGTCGCAGTTTCCTCGCAGCGGGGAAGGATTATCTCCGCTTGCAGAATGCCCTTTTCGCTTGCCGTAACGGGAAAATCCGAGTCGGGCGTAAAGGATACGCGCGGCAATTCGCAGTGGGCGGCATAGTGCTTGATGCACGCCGAGCCTTCTTCTTCGTTGCAGCCCGCGATAAGCCGCACACGACCGTTCAGCCGCACGTGCTCTTTCGAAAGCCGAGCAAGCGCGTACAGCGCGGCGACGAGCGGACCTTTGTCGTCGCTGACGCCCCGTCCGTACATAACGCCCTCACGTATATCCAGCTCAAACGGCGGGGTAGTCCAGCCGTCGCCTGCGGGAACGACGTCGAGATGGGCGAGAACGCCGGTGATAAGTTTGCCCTCGCCGTATTCCGCCCAGCCCGCATAGCCGCCGTCGGAGCCCGTTTTAAGCCCGAGCGAGCGCGAAAGGCGCAGAAAAGCGTCCAGCGCGCGCCTGTTTTCCGCACCGAAAGGAGCGTCGGGAGCGGGCGGCGCGGCGACGGACGGCACGGCTATGAGCGCCGCGAGATCGTCGGTCATCTTTTTAAGTGTATCGTTCATGCTTTTATTATATTTTATGCGCGCGATCATGTCAACTTTATTCATTAAAACTATTGACAATACTGTGATTGGCGTGTATAATATGCGTTATGAATGCAGTATGCTTAACGGGTAACCGCCCGCATAAACTGCCGTTCGTGGAGGGGAGCCGCGAGCATCAACTTCTGATAGAGCGAATGAACGGCGCGATCAGACAGCTGATAGGCGAGGGGTACCGTCACTTCATAACGGGAATGGCTCTCGGTTCGGACATATGGTTCGCCGAGTGCGTTCTCGGCATGAAAGACGTTTATCCCGACGTCTTCCTCGAAGCCGCCGTGCCGTATGCGGGTCAGCGTGACGGGCTTGCCGCCGCAGACAGGTTCCGTTACGACGCCGTGCTTTCAAAGTGCGCGAAAGTGACGGTACTCGGCAGCGAATATACCAAATACTGCATGAGCAGGCGCAACCGCTACATGGTGGATAACTCGGACGTGGTACTCGTCGTGTTATACTCCGAAACGGGCGGTACGGCGAATACTCTCGCATACGCACGCAAAAAGGGAAAGCGCATAATCGATCTTTCGTAACGCTATCGTCGCACTCGTGCGGCGAACCGAATAGTAATATAATAATCGGCCGATAATATATCGGACAGTGAGATCAGGAGACAGTCACTTATGGAGAAAAAGACGTATATACTCTGCCCCAGGTGCGAACTCAACTACATGGATTCGCGGGAAAAGTATTGCGATGTATGCAAAGCCGAGCTCGGTATCGGCGAGGCAAATTTCCTCCTCCCTGAGGAAGAGGACGAGTCCGAAGGCAAGCTCTGCCCCATATGCCACACCAACTACTGCGAAGAGGGTGAGGATATGTGCATAGAGTGCAAGAAAGAGCGCGCCGCAAAGGAAACGGACGAGGAGTCGGAGAGCTGGAACGACGACGAGGAAGTCGCGGCGGACATAGACGAGGATATGGACGATATGTCGCTCGGCGAACTTGACGAAGAGGACGAGGAAGAAGAGGAAGAGCAGGAAGAAGAGACGGATACTCCTTCCGAGGACGATTTCGAATACATCAACCCCGACGATTTTTCGGACGACGATGATGACAACGACGATGACGACAGTTTCAATTCGGATCTGTGATCTTTGATGATATCTGCCCGACGGCAAAAGCCGTCGGGCTTTTTTGTAAACGAAAACCCCGCGATAGTCGCGGGGTTCAGAGAAGGCTAAAGCCGATGAAATAGACAAAGGAACTCCGATTGTGTTACAATCAAGCATGACCTGCCAGTCAAAGCAAGAAAACACAATCGGAGGATATCATAATGCAAGAGCAAAACAATATCGTAAACAGTTT
>DXHT01000059.1 GCA_019113265.1 Bacillota bacterium
CATAAATGCCGAAATGTTCCCGTCCTTTCCGGACGGGAACATTTCGGCTTGCGTATCGAATCGGATATTTGCCGCAAAAAACAGCCGTCGCACGGCAAAACGCGTTTTTACGTTAAAAACAGCGTGGCAGACGGCCGTTTCGCCGCGAAAACGAAAACTGCGGAGTTATTTTATCATCTCCGCGGGAACGTAATATGGCAGACCGTCCGCGCCCGTCAGCGTATCGACGCGCACGCGGTATACGTCGGCGAGCAGTTCCGGCGTTATCGTGGTTTTCGCATCCCCCGCCGCGACGACGGCGCCGTCCTTCATCACGATGACGTTGTCCGCGCAGCGGAGCGCCTGATTTACGTCGTGCAAAACCATCACGACGGTTATGCCGTCGCGGTTTATGCGCGAAACGATGTTCAGCACTTCGAGCTGATAGTACATATCGAGATAGCTCGTCGGCTCGTCGAGGAAAAGCACTTCGGGCTGCTGGCACAGCGCGGTAGCGATATACACGCGCTGACGCTCTCCTCCGGACATATCGCACAGCTTTTTATCCCGCATATCCGCAAGTCCGGTCTCGCGGAGCGCGCGCTCTATTATCGCGCGGTCGCCGTCGGACAGCGGAGAAAACCGGCCCTTGTAGGGCGTTCTTCCGAACGCGACGAACTCTTCCGCGGTTATTTCGGCGTTGCCGTCGTTTATCTGATACACGCCGGCGACTTTTTTCGCATAGTCCCTGCCGCGGACAGAGTTTATCTCCCGCCCGTCGAGAACTATGCTGCCGCCTGAGGGTCTGCGAAGACGCGTCAGCAGAGAAAGCAGCGTACTCTTGCCGCATCCGTTCGGTCCGATGATTACCGTCACTCTGCCCTTTTCGATGACCGCGTTCAGTCCGTCGATGAACGGGCAGCGTCTGTCATAAGAAAAAACGACGTTATTTATCTCCACCTGAAAAACTCCTTCCGAGCAGTACGAGGAACACCGTCCCGCCCGCTACCGTCGTTATTATGCCCACCGGCACGGCGACGACGGTGCTCATGAGGCGGCAGAGCATGTCGCAGCCGAGCACGAGCAGCGCGCCGGTCAGCGCGCACGCGGGAACGAGCCGCCTGTGATCCGTGCCGAATATCTTCCGCGAAACGAGCGGGCAGAGCAATCCGACGAACGACGTCAGTCCGAGTTTGAACGTAGCGGCGGAACACAGAAACAGCGAGAGTGCGATCAGCGCGAACCTGGCGCGCGTCACGTTCACTCCCAGCCCCGAAGCCGTCTTGTCGCCCAGCGCGAGAACGTTGCACGTCGGCGACACGAACACACACGCGCCCGTTCCTGCCAGCGCGCACGCAGCCATGCCGATGAGATCCTCTCCCGTTATCTGATTGCCGAGATTACCCACGAGCGCGTTCAGCCCCGCGGAAGCGTTGGTACCGCTCGTCAGATATACGGTGAGTATTATCATGATCGCCATGCAGTTGACCGCGCCGCCGACGAGCAGCATACGGTTCGTACGCAGTCCGCTCTTCCAGCTGAGAAATACCACGCCCGCAGTGACCGCGCCGCCGACGACGCATGCGGCAAGCGGCGAAAACGCGAGCGCCGCCGCGCTTGCGGGCATGACCGTCGCATACAGGAAATGTCCGAGATACGTCGACGACGCCATACCGGTCACGCTCGCTTCCGCAAGGCGGCTGCCCGTTGCCGACTGCAGCATGAGTCCCGACAGCGCGAAACACGCTCCGCCGAGCATCGCAGCCGCAGTGCGCGGACCGCGCGAGTGCATGAAGAGATTGACCGTACCGTTTTTACCCGTAAATATGCCCGCAATCATCTCGCCGAAGCCGACGTTCGCCGACGAATTGCCCCGCCACAGCGACACGAACGCGAGCGCAATGAGAACGGCGGAGAGCGCGGAAAATACGGCCGCGTCCCTTATTTTTCTGCCGCGCTTAGTAAGGCTCATATGCTTGCCCCGATCCTGCCCGCGAATATATCGAGCAGGTATTGCATGGATCCGACGTAATCGAACGTGCAGATGACGTTTATCACGTCGCTGTCGAGATAGTACACGTTGCCGTTCCGCACCGCGCTCATAAAGCTGTACGGGGGCTTCGACCATATCGTGTCATACATGTCCCACACTTCGTCAGGTCTGCCGTGCGCTATGCACAGTATGTATTCGGGATCGGCGTCTATTATCGGATCCCAGTCCGTGGGCTGGAACATGCCGCGCGTTTCGTCCGGAAACGCGACCGACGCGACGTTGACCGCGCCCGTATAGCTGACCAGGCTGCCGCCGAACATATAGTCCGTTTCCACGGAAATGCTCGTGGACGGCGAACCGAGCGGAGCGCCGAACAGCACGAGGCACTCCGGAGCGGAAGGCAGCGCGGCGACCTGCTCTTTGACCGCGGTTTCCCCCGCAGTCAGCTCCGCTACCATTTCCGCGGCGCGCTCCTGTCTGCCGAAATACTCGCCGAGCGCGGTTATACTCCCTTTCAGTCCGTTCACGCTGTTGTAGTCCATCAGCATATAGTTTATATTCCGCTGCGCGAGGTTTGAGGCTATGTTGCCGAACGCCTCTTCCGTTGCGTCTGACATTATGAACTCGCTGGGATCGAGCAGCTTTATATTGTCATACTCGGGATTCATCGCAAGACCTACGCGCGGATAAACACTCTCGTCCGCGTATTTTTCCGCGACGTCCGCGCCGTCGTCGCTTATTGCGACCACGTCCACGCCCAGACCGTCGAGCAGCCGCAGCGTCACCGCGTCGCCGGCGATCACGCGGCTGCCCTTTTCCGCGCCCGTTCCGAGATCGTAACATCCCGTCAGCGCGCACGCCGCGAAAACGGCTGCCGCCGCAAGCAAGGCGGCAGTACACTTATATATCCTTTTCACTTTTTTCTTCTCCTTAACGCAAATACGAATGCGCATACCGCGCCGAGCGCGAGCGCGCCGACTGCGATGCATACGATCATACCGGCGCCTATGCCGCCCGCACCGTCATCCGGAGCGGAAGCATTTCCTCCGCCGTCGGCAGCGCCGCTCCCTCCGTCCGGAGCAGGCTGTTCGTAATCGTCGGATACGTTCACGAGCCGCTCGAACTCCGTACGCGACGGCGCGCCCGTACTCGTCGTATACGCCGTCGACGACGCCGTATACACTATGACGTAAACTCCTTCTTTCGCCGCTACGAACGTTCCGTCCGTCACTTCCGTATATTCCCGCAGCGTCTGATCGTAATACACCTCGGCAGTCACCTCGCAGTTCTCGCCGCCCATATCCGCCGTCGCCGCGGGAACGGTTACGACCGAGCCCGTCTTAACATACATTTCCGCGCTGGACGCGCTTATTTCGGGAACGTATGCCGCGGGGTATTCCTCGCGCTTAAGAAGCGGAAAGGATTCCGCCGGATATGCGTTGGCAAGGTCGAGAGCGATCGTGAAATTGACGTCGCGGCTCATCGGACCTATGTACATATTTACGGCTATCTCCGCCTGTACGCTCGTTTCGTCGAGAGATACGACGAACGTGCGCAGCGACTGCGCGCCCTCCGTCCTTTCCTCCGCGACGAGAATACCGAGCGACTTGCCGCCGACTTTCATTTTGAGGTTATACATATACTGCGCCGCCGTCTGAGTGAACAATATGTAATATCTGTTCCCGTCTTTTTTCATTCCTATTTCCGGATCGCAGCTGGACGCGACCATGCCCTGCCCGATGGCGGATGTGCCGCCGACGTAATAGCCCATGCCGTAAAAGCCGTCGCCGCCGCTTCGGGGATCGGTGCGTTCCGAATACACCGCCACACTCCTGCTCACCGAAACGCCCGCGCCCGTATACGTCACGCCGCCGCTCTCTATCTTTCCCGGCGTGGAATACGTCACAGTATACTCGCCCGTAGCGTCGGGCAGAAGTACGTCCGTATCGCTCACGATCCGCGGCTCGCCGCCCGTCGGCGTGAATATTATCTCACGAGTCAGTTCGAACGGCACGAAACGCATGCGCGTTCCGTCAAGGTAATAATACTGCCCCAGACACGTCGGCGTGCCCGTCTCCTCGCCGACGAAAGTATGCAGTTCCCCCGTCGCCGTAAAATACAGCTGCAGACCTACATATACCGTATACACCGCCTCCGTCCGTTTTCCGTCCGCCTCCGCTCCGAAGGTGAAAACGTACATCGCCGTGCGGTTGTAATCCTCGCCCTCGACGTTGCCGAGCACTATCTTCCTATCCTCAGGGAGTCCGATCTCCGTCCAGCCGCCGCTGCCGAGATATTCGACCGTCACATAGCCCTCTATCCTCTCGCCGTTATACGTCGCAATGACTTCGGGCACGTCCACGGTGTCGCCGTAGTCCATAGTCATTTCCGTCGCCATGCCGTTGTCCGAAAAAGGCTGCGAGAGGGATATGACGGGAGCCGCATATCCGCCGTCCGCCGCTTCCGCCGTCCGTGACCGCATTAAGCCGTTTCCCGCAGGGGAAACGGCAATAATGCACATCGCGATCAGCGCCGCCGCACATACGCGGCATACCGTGCGCGCTCTCATATCACTTCACCTCGAAATCGCGCACCATGGTTTCGGTGTGATCCGCACCGTTCGACGTAGTTATCCGCATGCGGTATCTGCCCGCCGCGAACGTTTCTCCGGAATATTCCGTTTCCTCGCCGCTGTCGCTTACGCTCGCAAACGCAATCGTCACCGCTGCGGATGTGCGCGTCGGCGTCGAACCGAACATCGAATATTTGAGATATACCGCAGTCATGTCTTCCGCCGTCGGAAGAGCGTCGCCGGCGGCGTACCCGCCCGTAAGCGCCTTGCCGAGATCGAGCCTTATGAGAACGCTGTCCGATACGAGCCCGGAGTAATCGTCCAGCGCGCCCGTCTTGACGTTATCCATACGGTAGAGCGTCAGATCTGCGGACGTATCGGTGAGATATACGGTATATTCCGCGTTGAGCGTGAGCACGCCGTCCGTCACGGAAGGCGTGACGATCAGCTCGGTATCGAGCATATTGTCCTCGTCCATATGCCCCGTAGTTTCGTCGGCATCGCCCTGGAGCGCGAACAGTATGTCGAACATTCCGCCCTTATACATTTCTTCCACGGCGCCGCTGTAAGGAACGTAGTAGTCGTCGTCATATCCCTCCCAGTGCGCGGGACTGCCGGATCCGATCGGCACCCATACCGGTTCCGTCCCGTTGTCGTACACGAATCCGAATTCAGCACTGCCCTCGTAGGCAAACGTAACGGGCGTACCCTCAAACTTGTCGTCGCCGGTGTCGAACGGAACGCTGTCGACGCGTTCTATCGTGTCTTCGAGAATATTGAGCACGCACGTCTGATTGCCGAGGTTCATATTGAACATATATCCCGCAACGTCCACTTCGACGTAATAGTCGTCCGTAAGGCTGGTTACGGGGATCTCGGTGAACTTGGTTATGTATTTTCCGTCCGCGGTCCGGTTATGGCTTCCGTCGTAATAAGTGCGGTAAGGCAGATAGTCGTTAGTCAGTTCGAATCCCGCCTTCATCCGCCGTATACCGTACACCGCAGAATGTGCCGCGCCGTTGTTGGACATGTCGTCGACGGACGCTATCGCGCCGTCCGGTTCGTCATCGGTCGCCTTCGCCATGAAATTGAGCGGGATCTGCTGCTGGCGCACAAGCGTCATTTCACCGTTCTCCGCCACGATATACGACCAGCCGTCGTTGAACTGATTGGACATGGACACATCGGATAAATCCGCCTTTTCCACAATGGTTTCCGCCCTGTAATATCCGTCGGCAAGCACGCCCGTCTCATACGGAGAAACAAGTTCCGTCGGCGAAACGGTCAGTTCGATATAACCGGGGATCTCGGTACGGCTTTCTATGCCGTTCTGCGAATCGGCATAGAGTTTGAACGAAAACGTGAGATCGTCCGAACACGCTCTCCATATCCACGTGTTGTTGATTTTGCTCGTCACTCCCGCTTTATATGTGTATATCTTGTCCGCAACGTCATATTCCGCAAGATCCGTATCCGACGCGGTATCCGCCGCCTCCGCAAGGAAATAATAGCACGACTGCGCCACCGGAATGTCCGCGTTGTACTTCCCTCCCGTTATGCGCAGGGAAAGCCCCCTGCCGTAAGAGAGCGCGCTGCTTTCAGCGGTTGCGACGAAATCCTCGTACAGCAGACTCGCCCGTTCGAGGGCTTCCGCGGTGAACTCCTCGCCGCCCACGGTATCTCCCTCTTCCGGAAGTACCGTGCGGAACGAGAATTCCGCCGTATACAGTCCGTCCGCATACCCGGCGGTTATCGTCTTTTCCGCAATGCCGGACTCCGCAAGCACGCCGTCCTCGGTATATTTCGCCTGTACGGTGATCGCTTTTCCGTATGCGTCGGAGGGCAGGTCAACGGTATTGACCGCACTCCAATCGGAAATCACTCCGCCGTCCGCCGACGTAAAACGGTATACCGTATTCTCCTTACCGTATTTCACCGATGCGGTGACCGTTCTCCCGTCCTGCGTCACCGTCAGTTCGGGTGCGCTCTGCTCAATGCTGCCCTCCGCGCCGAAGTTTCCCCCGCATCCGGCAAGCATCGCCGCACATGCGCCGAGCGCAAGAATGCAGCATACGACAAGAACACACGCCTTTCCTACTGTTTTTTTCATATATCTTCTCCTTGAAAAATTTTTCTGCGTCTTTCAGCGGGCGCTCCCGCTTTCCGAACAGCTAAGATTATAAACCACGGTTAATTTTTTGTCAACTTTTTTTAACCATGGTTAAGAAATTTTTTCGCAATTCTCTTCCGCCGCGCCGCCGCGTTCAAGCGGAGCGCATGCGTACCGGATTTTCGGCGGCATGCGCAACGCTTTCGGGATATATCGTCATAAGCGGCGGAATTTTCCGCTCCCCGCTTGCTTTTCGGACACGGATAATATATAATGTAGGAAAATACGAGACTTAAAGAAGGAGAGAGCAATGAAGATCTCCGAACTGTTCAATATCAAAAAAGCCGTATGGTCGTTCGAGGTATTCCCTCCCAAACCCACGGCGGATATGAGTGTAGTCCACAAGACGCTTGCCGAGCTGGCGGAACTTTCGCCCGATTACGTTTCCGTCACCTGCGGAGCGGGCGGCACGGGCAATCGGCGCACGGCGGAGATCGCGCGGATAATAGGGAGCGAGCTCAAAATAGAGCCGCTCGCTCACCTTACCTGCATCAACTCGTCCAAAGAGGACGTGGAAAAGTCGCTTGCGGAGCTGACGGAAGCGGGCGTGACCAACATACTCACGCTGCGCGGCGACAGAGTGCCGGGTGCGGAGGAATCCAAGGACTTTAAGCACGCGAGCGATCTTGCCGCGTTCGTACGCGCGCACGGTGATTTCGACCTCGGCGGGGCGTGCTACCCCGAATGTCACCCCGAGAGCGCCTCCCCCGAAGAGGACGTGGAGAACCTCAAAAAGAAGATAGACGCGGGCGTGACACACCTCAACACGCAGTTGTTTTTCGACAACGACGACTTTTACCGCTTTTGCGACAGGCTGGACAAGGCGGGCATAACCGTACCCGTGCAGGCGGGCATCATGCCGCTCGTCAAAAAGAGCCACGTAGACAGGACGATAGGGCTTTCGGGCGCGAAACTGCCGGGAAAGATATCGCGCATGATAGCGCGGTTTTACGACGACCCCGACTCGCTCATGGCGGCGGGCATAGCGTATGCCACCGATCAGATAACCGATCTTCTCAGCGCGGGCGCGAGGGGTATACACCTTTACGTCATGAACAATCCGTACGTCGCCCGCACGATAACCGGCAACGTTTCGTCCATACTCGCGGGAATAAACAGATGAAAGTAGATCGCGGCGAAATGCTGAGATACTTAAACAGCGCCGAAGAGCGCGACGAGCGTATGCTGCGCCGCATAGACGACGCCGCGCGGCTCGCCGAAAGCGTCGCGTCGCCGCGTCATGTTTACCGTCGGCTGGACGTTACGGGCGGCACTCTTGCGGGATACGACCCGTGCAGCCGCGACGTCGCCGCGCTTCTGAAAGGCTGCGGCTCGGCGTATCTTTTTGCCGCGACGATAGGTTCGGACGTGGAAAAAGAGGAGGAAAAGGCGTTCGCCCGCGGCGACTCCCTCGGCGCGGTGGCGCTGGACGCCGCCGCAAGCTGTCTTATAGAGAGCTATGCCGACGAGGTCTGCGAAAAGCTCGCCAAAGAGGAGAACGTGACGCTCACCGCGCGCTTTTCGTGCGGATACGGCGACTACCCTCTCGAACATCAGAGCGAGGTATGCCGTCTGCTCGACACGCGCAGGCGGATAGGGTTATACGTCAATGAGGGCGGTATGCTCATGCCGCGAAAATCGATAACGGCGGTCATGGGGGTGCTTTCGGAGAGCTACTCGCCCACCAAAAGGGCGAATCACACGGCGGACAAGTGTTCGAGGTGCGGCGCGAAGAACTGCGCGTACCGCAAAGCGCCGCAGTCATACGGAGAATCGCAATGAAAAACAGCAAGAACTTTCTCGGATTCATGCATGGCCGCACGGTCGTTTTCGACGGTGCGTTCGGTACCATGTTACAGCGCGCCGTGGGCGACCCAGGACCCGTTCCCGAACGGCTCAACCTTTCCCGCCCCGACGTCATAGCGAACATACACCGCGCCTATGCCGAGGCGGGGGCGGACGTCATCACCGCCGACACGTTCGGCGCGAACAGGTTCAAGACGGGCGACAGCTGCGCGGATATCGTTCGCGCGGCGGTGGAAATAGCGCGCGCGGCGGCAAAGGACAAGTTCGTCGCTCTGGACATCGGCCCGACGGGAAGACTTGCCGAGCCTGCGGGCGACATGACGTTCGACGAGGCGTACGACGCTTTTGCCGAAGTCGTCGAGGCGGGCGCGAACGCTGACGTTATACTCATCGAAACGATGAGCGACATGACGGAACTCAGAGCCGCGCTTCTCGCCGCGCGCGAAAGGAGCGATCTGCCCGTCATCGCCACGATGACGTTCGCGGAGGACATGCGCACGTTTACGGGAGTAAGCGCGGAGTGTTTCGCGCTCGTCGCCTCCCCTCTTGCGGACGCGATAGGCGTAAACTGCTCGCTGGGGCCGAAAGAGCTGCTGCCCGTCGCGGAAAAGCTGGTCACGCTCACGCCCAAGCCCGTCATAGTACAGCCCAATGCGGGACTGCCCGACTCGCGCGGGAATTACCCCGTGGGCGCGGAGGAGTTCGCGGAGTACGCGAAAAAGTTCCTCGAATGCGGAGTGAGGATAATAGGCGGCTGCTGCGGCACAACGCCCGAGCATATCGCGCTCCTTGCGGATCTCGCAAAACGCTTCAAGCCGACGGACGCGTCGCGCTATAAGCCCGTCGCGGCGGTATGCTCCGCCACCAAGCGGGTGCTTATCGACGGAGTGCGCGTCATAGGAGAGCGAATCAATCCGACGGGCAAAAAGGCGATGAAAGAGGCGCTCCTTGCCGGCGATTACGCTTATGCGGCGCGTCAGGCAGTCGAACAGGCGGAGGCGGGCGCGGACATACTTGACGTAAACGCGGGACTGCCGGGAACGGACGAAACAAAGACGCTTTCCGAGCTTATAAGGCGGGTAACGCGCGTCACCGATCTTCCCCTTCAGATAGACACTTCGGACGTCGGCGCGCTCTCCCGCGCACTGCGCATATACCCCGGAAAGGCGATAATCAATTCGGTGAGCGGCGAAGAAAAGTCGCTTTCTAACGTGCTTCCTCTCGCCGCAAAGTACGGCGCGGCTGTGGTCGGACTGACCGTGGACGAGCGCGGCGTACCATCCACTACGGAGGAGCGCATAAAAATAGCCGAGCGCATAATAGAGCGCGCGGCATCGTTCGGCATACCCGAATGCGACATATATATAGACTGTCTGACCCTTACCGCGGGCGCGGAACAGCGGCAGGCACTGCGCACGCTGGACGCGATACGCATCATAAAGAGCAGATACGACGTGCGCACGGTGCTGGGTGTGAGCAACGTGTCGTTCGGGCTTCCCGCCCGCCGTCCGCTCAATACCGCATTCCTCACCGCCGCGCTCTGGGCGGGTCTCGACCTTCCCATACTCAACCCCAACCTGCCCGAAAACATGCAGGCGATAGCGGCGATCAACGTCCTTACCTGCCGCGACGGCGGTTGCGCGGAGTGGACGCGCCGCTATGCGGGAGCGGAGACCGTCGTCACCGAAGTGCGAAAGAGCGCGGCGGCGGAGCAGACGGACGGCAAGGACCTTAAAACGCTGATAAGAAAGGGGCTTCCCACGGCGGAAGAGACAAAACGACTGCTTAAAGAGGGCGCACAGCCGCTGGATATAGTGAACGGCGAGATAATCCCCGCTCTCAACGCGGTGGGCGCGGACTACGAAGTCGGACGGGCATTCCTGCCGCAGCTTCTCGCATCCGCCGACAGCGCGAAGGAGAGCTTCTCCGTCATACGCGTATCCATGCCCGCCGCCTCCGAGAACAAGGGAGTCGTCGTCATGGCGACGGTTTGGGGGGACGTACACGACATAGGCAAGAACATAGCCTGCACGGTGCTGGAAAACTACGGCTATAAAGTGATTGACCTCGGAAAGAACGTCCCGCCGGAGGAAGTCGTCGCCGCCGTGAAAAAGTACGGCGCGTCGCTCTGCGGACTGTCCGCGCTCATGACGACCACCGTTCCCCACATGGAAAAGACCATTACCTTACTGCGCGAAAATTGCCCGAACTGCAAGATAATGGTGGGCGGCGCGGTGCTTACCGAGGACTACGCCAAAAAGATAGGCGCGGACTACTACTGCAAAGACGCGCTTTCGGACGTCCGCATCGCGGAAGAGGTCTACCCCGCCCGTTGATCGTTTACGAAAGGTTCGCGCGAAATGCGTTTCGCATTCGGGCATGTCGCTCCGACAGTAAAACCGCCGCTTGTCGCGCACAGCTTCGGATGTCGGCTCGCGCACGACGATAAAACCCGCCCGTGACCAAGAAATATCGGCATAAAATATGCGCTTGCGGTATAGCAGTGAGCTAAACGACGTTCGCCCGTGACCAAGAAATATCGGCACATAACATGTGCTTGCGGTATAGCAGTGAGCTAAACGACGTTCGTTCGTGACCAAGAAATATCGGCATAAAATATGCGCTTGCGGGTAAAATCGCCGAAACCGCTTACATATCTGCATATCCGTACCGCGCTGACTGTAAACACGCCCGCGCCATGCAAAAGACAAGATCACCGCATTATATCTGAACGTCGGCGGCGCGGCGGCATACACGGGAACGTCGGCGGCGCGGAGTAAAAGAATAAAAGATATGCGGCGAGAAAATCAAATCGCTCAAAACAAAAGCGGGAAAGCTTTTCGGCTCTCCCGCTTCTTTTGCGCTCAATGGCGATCGTTATTTTTCATCATCGCCGTTTTGAGGGTCTTGCGACGGTGCGCTCACGTTGTACGGATCGTATTCCGACGGTGAGCTCACGCCGTAAGGATCGTATTCCGACGGTGCGGTGTCGCCCGCTCCGCCTGCGATCACTTTCACCTTTTTCTTGCGTTTAGGCAGGAAGATGACGAGTACGCGCCATATGATGACTCCGAACACCGATATGTTGATGAGCCACACGACGAGCACCCACCACGCGAAGCCGAGTTCTATGGGCTTAGGCGCGGAAATGGAAGTCTTATATTCGTTGTCGCCGCTCGTATCCGTCATCGCATACCAGTAAGTGTTGCATACCGTGTAAATTATGGCTTTTGCGGACTCGCGGGAAAGATTGACTTCGACCGGATCGTCAAGATCGACGACGCCGTGAGTGTTGGTGTTGGGATACTTCGGATTGAGTTCGAGGTTAAGACCCGCGCGCAGACCGTCGTGTACGTTCATTACGGAGTCGCTGCCGTCCGAATAGTCGGTGATTACCGTACCCTTGAAGCCCCACTCGTCGCGGAGTATGCCGTTTATCATCGCCTGATTCGCGCCCGCCCAGTTGGGACCTATCTTGTTGAAGGACACCATGACCGCATTCGCGCCGCCCTCTTTGATGGCTATCTCGAACGGACGGAGATAGTTTTCGCGGAAGTTCTGCTCGGTGAGCCACACGCGCTTGTCGGTGTAGGGGTTGGAGTCGTACAGAGCGAGGTGTTTGAGGTAGCAATGCACGCCGTTGGACTTAGCGCCCTTTATGAACGCGGCGGCGAGCTGACCGCTTATTACCGCATCCTCCGAATAGCATTCATAGTTACGTCCCGCGAGGTATTCTCTGTGCAGGTTGACGCAGGGCGCGTATATGCCGTTCACGCCGAAGTTCTGTCCGTCGACGCCGATCACCTGTCCGGCCTGATAGACGAGATACTTGTTCCACGTCTGTCCGACGAGGTTTTCCGCGGGAAGTGCCGTGCATTTGAGTCCGGGCGCGTTGGGCGTCATGTTCGTGCGGTTGAATCCGCTCGGTCCGTCGTATTCGATGTACTGCGGCTTGCCGACGCTCTCTATCGATGCGGAGCCGTAGCCGCCGTCTTCGACGACGTCGCGCAGTTCGGATATGCTTATCTGATCGAGAAGTTTATCCCACGTTTCCGACTCCCAGTTTTCGGGATTTCCGAGGTGGAACATAAGCTCGTCGTTGTATTTGAACGCGAAATTCGCCTCGTCCTCTCCGTCGAACTGCTTCTTGGTTATGTGCTCGCCGTTTTCGCCCGTAACGAGACGCAGTCCGCTGTCCACGGGATTTTCGTTCGCGGGCATTTCGGACAGCTCGTAGTCATAGCCGTCGTAGGTGTATTTGAAGTTGTTGATCTCGCTGCCGCTCGGACGCTGAGCCTGCTCGGTCGGAACGGTTCCGCTTATATTCGCGCGGGACAGGTACGTCCAATCCACGGAAAGTGCGGAGCCGTCGAGAGGGCAGTTGCCGTACGCAAGATCCCCCGTAAAGCGGTTTTTCACTCTGCCGCCCGACACGGGATCCTTACGTATACGCTGATCGAGTTCGACGTTGTATTCGAGCACGCCGCCGTCCATATTCTTGAGATTATGAGCGTCCGTCATCAGTTTAAGCTGATAAGTGCCGTGTTCGAGTTCCCAGCCGGTTATAATGTTGTCGTTGGCGTCGTAGCAGTCATAGGACGCAAGTTCGTATGCGGTTATCGAGAACTCCACGACGTCGTAATCGCCGGGCTGGATCTCCTCCGTCTTTTCGAAATCGAGCAGCGCGACGTGCGGTTTCTCTATTCCGCCCTCGGTGTACGGCGCGGTCAGATACAGTTCGACGACGTCCTTGCCGGCCCTTTCGCCGGTGTTTGTAACTCGCACCTGAATATCTATGGTCGAGTCCTTGTCTATCGTGCCGCCGCTCGGAATGCTCGCGCTTAC
>DXHT01000060.1 GCA_019113265.1 Bacillota bacterium
GTTCAAGGCGTATATGGACAAGAGCGCGGACGGCATATACTCGGCGTTCGAAGGTTGGAAAGTAGTAATAGGCGAAGCGGGCGACACCGTCAAGGTCACCGTCACATTAAACGGCACCACGACGACGTATGACTGCCGCGACAACTCGCTGGGCGGCAACGGAACGGGCCTAATGAGCGAACAGATAACCACCGACACTTATCAGGGGAATGCGTCTTTTGCCAACGCATGGAACGGCACTCGCGAGTATTTCTGCATGAATGTCCCCGTGATGTCCGAGGATATGATGTTGTCCGTTTCGGTACCCGTGTCGGTAGTGCTGTATGCGGGGGAGAACGAACCTCTCGTGACCATAATGCTCATTGCAGAGACGACGGTGTCTTAAAGCACAACGCCGCGGACAGCAAAAAGCAGCCGAAAGAGCCGCAGTGCGGCTAAGCAAAAGCGGCTGTGCGGCTGCGGCAACGGGTAAAATAAAAGACGACCCGCCGCCCCTTTTTAACAGGGGCGGCGGGTTTGTCTGTCGCTTGGCAAAATCCGCGCGCAGGCTTTTTATACCGTTAAGTCCCGCGCCGCTTTTTGTCATACCGCCGCGCCGCTGATCGCGGTCTTTCGGCAGATTCGCGGTTTTTCCGTCATCTTGAAAAACGACACGTTTACGCAATTTACGCCGCGCGTTTTTTGGCAATAAAGCCGCGCGGTGCGCGTTTATTTTTCTTTAAGCTCCGCGACGACGTGTTTGACGTCGAGCAGCCACGCGGCATAGCGCGCGGAGTGGGCGAGGCGGATCTTGTCCAGTCGCACTTTGAAAATTATGAACGCGAGAAGGGACAGAAAAGTCATGCCCATCATCACCAGCATGGGAATGTCTATGCCGCTGACGAAATACAGCACGACGGACGCTATGACGAACGCGATGACGACTGCGGCAAACGCTATGGGCGCGATGCGCAGTGTGCGCGAGAGCCGCTTTTCGTCGGGATACGCTTTGAGAAACTCCTCGTAAAGGGCTTTGCGCTTGTCTTCCGACAGGTCGGTATAGTCGATGTAATTACCGCGTCCGTTGTCTTCATTATCGTAACCGTTCATTTTTCCCCCTTTGTCACTTTACGTTTTCGAGAGTAAGCTCGTCGAAGTCGACGTGTTCGACGAAATCGGACGCCTTGAACCGCGTTATGTTGTACTGCGAAAAGTTGCGCGCGTTGGAGCTGAGAACTACGGGCGTGGGCAGATCCGTTTCGTGGCAGGCGATACGGACGTACTCGTCGAAGCGATCCTCGTCGTACTTTCCCTCATAGTAGATGATCTCGTTTACGGATATTTTCTTATCCTTTATCGTTTTCAGCCATATCTTGAACATACGCATAGTATACCCCAAACAAACGCAAAACGCAAGCGGCAAACGATTGACTTTGACGGGAAATTTCATTATAATAGACAAAGCGGAAGGTGCATCATCCGCTTTTCTTGCCTTGCGGATAACGCAGGGCATAATCCGACACCGAGAGGGCAGACACTTTATGAATCTCACTCAGAAACTGATAAAAGACCATCTCGTTTCGGGGAACATGATCCCCGGCGAGGAGATAGCGATCCGCATAGATCAGACGCTCACTCAGGATTCGACGGGTACCATGGCGTACCTGCAATTCGAGGCGATAGGCACGGACAAGGTAAAGACGGAGCGCAGTGTGGCGTATATCGACCACAACATGCTCCAATCCAGCCAGCTCAACGCGGACGACCACGCATATATACAGTCAGTCGCGCTCTCGCACGGGATATACGTTTCCAAACCGGGCAACGGCATATGCCATCAGGTACACCTCGAACGGTTCGGCAAGCCGGGAAAGACCCTTCTCGGATCGGATTCGCACACGCCGACGGGCGGCGGCATAGGCATGCTTGCGATAGGCGCGGGCGGTCTGGACGTCGCACTCGCAATGGGCGGCGCGCCTTTTTACCTCATAATGCCCCGCGTGGTGAACGTGGAGCTCAAAGGCACGCTCCGCGCGGGCGTCACCGCAAAGGACGTCATACTCAAAGTGCTCGAAGTGCTCACCACTTCGGGCGGCGTGGGCAAGGTGATGGAATACACGGGCGACGGCGTCAGGTATCTCACCGTTCCCGAGCGCGCGACCATAACCAACATGGGCGCGGAGCTGGGCGCGACGACTTCCGTATTCCCCTCGGACGACACGACGAAGGCGTTCCTCGAAGCTCAGGGCAGGGGAAGCGATTTCGTTCCGCTTGCCGCGGATAAGGATGCGGAGTACGACGAGCACATAGTCATAGATCTCGGCGAGCTTGCTCCGCTTGCGGCATGCCCGCACTCTCCCGGCAACGTCAAGCCCGTTTCCGAGCTTGCGGGAAAGAAAGTCGATCAGGTGTGCGTAGGCTCCTGCACGAACTCGTCCTATCTCGATCTGATGAAAGTCGCCGCCATTCTCAAAGGCAAACGCATACATCCCGACGTGTCGTTCACGGTCTCTCCCGGATCCCGTCAGGTGCTTATGATGCTTGCGGAAAACGGCGCGCTTGCGGATATACTCGGCGCGGGCGCGAGAGTGCTCGAATGCGCGTGCGGTCCGTGCATAGGCAACGGTCAGAGCCCCAAGGCGAACGCCGTATCCCTGCGCACGTTCAACCGCAATTTCTATAACCGCAGCGGCACGCCCAGCGCGGACGTATACCTCGTTTCTCCCGAAACGGCGGCTGTCAGTGCGCTTGCGGGCGTCATAACCAGTCCCGAGGGCATCAGTCTGCCGCACATAGAGATGCCCGCGAAGTTCCTCATAAACGACAATCTCATACTCCGCCCCGAGGAGTTCAAGGACGTCAAGGTCGTGCGCGGGGACAACATCAAACCCTTTCCCAAGACGCACCCTCTGCCCTCCACTCTCAAAGGCGAAGTGCTCATCAAGCTGGGCGACGACATCACGACGGATCACATCATGCCGTCCAACGCCGCACTGCTCGCGTATCGCTCCAACATACCCTATCTGTCCGACTACTGCCTCACCAACTGCGACAAGGAGTTCCCTAAGCGCGCCAAGGAGAAGAACGGCGGTTTCATCGTCGCGGGCAGCAACTACGGGCAGGGAAGCAGCCGCGAACACGCCGCGCTCGTCCCTCTGCAACTGGGCATAAAGGCGGTAGTGGCGAAGAGTTTCGCGCGCATACACAAGGACAATCTGATGAATAACGGCATACTTCCGCTCGTGTTCGCCGATCCCGCCGATTACGACAAGCTCGAACAGGGCGACACCGTGGCGATATACGACGCGCCCGACAGCGTTAAGTGCCGCAAGTTCACTCTCGTCGTGGAGAACAAGAACATGGATATCCCGCTTCGTCTCGAATGCGGCGAACGTCAGCAGAATATGCTGCTTTGCGGCGGCTCGCTGCGCATGGCGTCGGGTAAGGACTGAAAGCGCGAACAGCCGCGCATACGGAGGCAATATAATGGATAAACTTCGTGAAGACATACTCGGACTGCTCGGAGAGGACTCTCGTCTGGGCGCCGCGCGCATAGCAAAGATGCTGGGTGCGGAAGAAAAGGAAGTCGCCGCGGCGATCAAGGATATGGAGGACAGCGGCGTCATCATCAAGTACACCGTCGTAACGGATGACGAGCTTGCGGATAAGGACACCGTCGAGGCTCTCATCGAAGTCAAAGTCTCGCCCATGTACAAGCACGGGTTCGACGCGATCGCGGAGGAGATATACCAGTTCGACGAGGTGCGGGCGCTGTATCTTATGAGCGGCGCGTATGACTTTGCCGTCATAATAGAGGGAAAGAGCCTCAAAGACGTGTCAAGGTTCGTCAGCGAAAAGCTGTCGGTAATGGATAAAGTGCTGTCGACGGCGACGCACTTCATACTCAAAAAATACAAAGTGGGCGGCGTATGCACCAAGTCGTGCGACGTCGTCAGACAGGCAGTGCACGCCTGAAAAAAGTCATGAGACTGAACAGTACGATACAACGGATCAAGCCGTCCGGCATACGCGAATTTTTCGACATAGTTTCCACCATGCCCGACGCGCTCTCCCTGGGCGTGGGCGAACCCGATTTCGTCACGCCGTGGTATATCCGTGACGCCGCCATTAAGAGCATACAGCGCGGCTACACGGCATATACGTCCAACAAGGGACTGCCCGCGCTGTGCGAGGAAATAGCTGCATATCTTTCCCGCCGATTCGGGACGGATTACGACCCCAAGAGCGAGATCCTCGTGACCATGGGCGCAAGCGAAGCGATAGACCTCGCTCTGCGCGTTCTGATAGAACCGGGCGACGGCGTGCTCATCCCGTCGCCGAGCTATGTCTCATACCTGCCCATAACAATGCTTTGCGGAGGCGCTCCCGTACCCGTGGACTGCACCCTCCGCGCGGACTTCAAACTCACGCCCGAAGCCCTCGAACAGGCGGCGGCGGACGGGAAGAGCAAGGTGCTCATCATGCCGTATCCCAATAACCCGACGGGTGCGGTCATGACGGCGGAAGACCTCGCCGCGCTCCTTCCCGTGATAGAGAAGTATGACCTTTCCGTCGTAAGCGACGAGATATACGCGGAACTTACGTATGACGGCAAGCACGTTTCGCCCGCGTCGATAAACGGTTACCGCGACCGCACGATAGTCATCAACGGCTTTTCCAAGGCGTTTGCGATGACGGGCTGGCGGCTGGGCTATATAGCCGCACCCGCGGACGCGCTTTCGGCGATGCTCAAAGTGCATCAGTACACCGCGCTCTGCGCGCCCACGCCCTCGCAGTATGCGGGCATAGCCGCGCTCAAAGACGGACGTTACGACGGCTACAAGGCAGTCGAGGACATGCGCGAGGAGTACGACAGACGGCGGCGTTTCATAGTGGACGAACTGAACTCCATGGGGCTGACCTGCCGACTTCCGGGCGGCGCGTTCTACGCTCTCGCGGACGTTTCGTCCACGGGCATGGACGGTCAGCGTTTCGCGCGTCGGCTGCTTGCGGACGAGAAAGTGGCGGTAGTGCCCGGCGACGCGTTCGGCGACGCGGGCAAGAACTACATACGCGTGTCTTATGCGACCTCGCTGCGCACGCTCATGCAGGCGGCGGAGCGCATGAACAGATTCGTTGCGCGCTGCGCCGAGGAAAGGCGCACGGGCGCAGAGTAAAGAAATATATCCATACGGATAAGGAGTGAATATAATGGCAGACCAAGTATTGCTTACCGTCGAATCCAAGGCGGAGCTGGAAAAGAGGCTGGAAGAGCTTAAAGGCAAGGGAAGAGCGGAAATGGCGGCAAAGATCGCCGAGGCGCGTTCGTTCGGCGACCTTTCCGAGAACGCGGAGTACGACCTCGCCCGAGACGAGCAGGCAAAGATGGAGCGCGAGATAAGTGATCTCGAAAACATGCTCCATAACGCCAAGATAATAGAGAACGTCCGCACGGACACCGTGGGCGTGGGCAGCACCGTCAGTTTCGCAATGGACGGCACGGAGTACACCTATCAAATAGTGGGCTCTCAGGACAGCGACCCGATGAACGGCAAGATATCCAACGATTCCCCGATAGGTAAGGCGCTCATAGGCCACAGAAAGGGCGACGCTTTTGCCGCCGACATAAAAGTGGGCGCGCACGTCCGCAAGAGACAGTTTAAGATCACCGAGATACATTGATGAACGAACAGGAAAACATAACGAACAGCGTGGCGGAAGAAACGCCCGAGCAGGACGTATTCGAGGTAAAAAAAGTACGTCTGGAAAAACTCAACGCTCTCCGCGCCGCGGGTAAAGACCCCTATGCCGTCACGAGCTATGCGCGTGACTGCACCGCAGGCACGATAAAGGACGAATTCGACAGGCTGGAAAACACCGAAGTGCGCATAGCGGGGCGCATGATGAGCCGCCGCGACATGGGCAAAGCCAACTTTATCGACGTTGCCGACGGCAGCGGGCGCATACAGGTATATATCCGCGTCAACGACATAGGCGAGGACGCTTTTGCCGAATATAAGAAGTGGGACATAGGGGACATCATAGGCGTCGAAGGCACGGTGTTCCGCACCCGCCGCGGCGAGATAAGCATACACGCGCACAAAGTGGAGCTGCTCTCGAAGAGCCTCCTTCCTCTGCCCGAAAAATTCCACGGGCTTGTGGACAAGGAACTGCGCTACCGTCGCCGCTATGTGGACCTCATAATGAACCCCGAGGTAAAGGACACCTTTTACAAGCGTAGCCGCATAATAAGCGAAGTGCGCCGCTACCTCGACGGCAGGGGATACCTGGAAGTGGATACTCCCGTTCTTCATACCTTGGAGATAGGCGCGGCGGCACGCCCGTTCATCACTCACCACAACGCGCTGGATATAGACATGTATCTGCGTATCGAAACGGAGCTTTACCTCAAACGCCTTATAGTGGGCGGCTTCGACAAGGTGTACGAAGTGGGCAGGATATTCCGTAACGAGGGCATGGATTCCACGCACAACCCCGAGTTCACCACCGTGGAAATGTACGAGGCGTATGCCGACTATATGGACATGATGGAGCTTATAGAGGATCTTTACCGCACCGTCGCGCGCAACGTATGCGGCAGTGCGAAGATCATGTATCAGGGAACGGAAATAGACATGGAGTCGCCGTGGAAGCGCATGACCATGACGGAAGCCGTCAAGGAGTACTGCGGCGCGGACTATTACGCGTGGCAGTCGGATGAGGACGCGCGCGCCGAGGCGAAAAAGCTGGGCGTTCAGCTCGAAGATCCCGCCGCGACAAAAGGGCTCGTTCTTGCGGCTCTGTTCGACGCGTTCGTGGAGGAACACCTCGTTCAGCCCACGTTCATATACGACTATCCCGTGGAGAATTCGCCGCTTGCAAAGCGCAAGGCGTCCGATCCCATGTTCACCGAGAGGTTTGAGTATTTCATTACGGGTCACGAGATGGGCAACGCGTTCAGCGAGCTGAACGATCCCGTCGATCAGCGCCGTCGCTTTGAAAAGCAGGTGGAGCAGCGCCGCAAAGAGGGCGCTAACGCGGAAGTGGATGAGGACTTCATCATGGCTCTCGAATACGGCATGCCCCCCACGGGCGGACTCGGATTCGGCATGGACAGACTGGTCATGCTCCTTACCGACAGCCCGTCCATACGCGACGTTCTCCTCTTCCCGACGATGAAACCCTTAAAATAACGGCTGTCCACTTCCACGGAAGCGGAAAAGCACAAAAAGCGGTATATGCGCGGCGCGTAAGCTCCTTAGAGCAATGCAAAAGCGCGCACGAAAGGAAAACTGAATATGAGCTCCCGCATTGCCTTAACGGCAATGCGGGGGCTTTTGCTTTACGCTTAAAAGCGGCGCAGAATATGCCGCATGTATTTTGCCCGCCCGCAATTTACCCCCGCGTTCGTTCGTTTTTACGACGAGCGAGCGCACCTGTCCGTTTCGCCCGTAGCGCACCCCGCAATTTGCCGACGAGTGTGCACACCCGTCCGCACACCGCATTCGCGCCGCACCCCGCATTCGCACCTGCCCGCGCCGCTTGCGTTTACCGCGCATTCGCCGCGCGGTGGGAAAACGCATTGCCGCGCCGCTTTAACGCTTGCAAAAAAGAGCGGGCGCTGGTATAATGGGAGCATGAATATGCAGCAGTTATTGTCGCCGCTGAGGCGTGCGGTAGAGGATTTCGGCATGGTAAGCGAGGGGGATCGCATAGCCGTGGGGCTGTCGGGCGGAAAGGATTCGACGGCGCTTGTGGCCGCTCTGGCGGCGTTCTCGCGCTTTTCGCCCAACCCGTTCGAGCTTTGCGCCGTGACGATAGACGCGGGCGCGGGGGCGGACTATAAGCCACTCACGGCGTTCTGCGAGAGCCTCGGCGTAAGGCACATAATAGAAAAGACGGACATTTACGAAATAGTGTTCAACATCAGAAAGGAGAGCAACCCCTGTTCGCTTTGCGCCAAGATGAGACGGGGCGCGCTCGCCTCCGTCATGGGGCGGGAGGGCTATAGCAAACTCGCGCTCGGGCATCACGCGGACGACGTCGCGGAGACTCTCGTTATGAGCATGATCTACGAAGGGCGGCTGAACACGTTCAAGCCGGTAAGCTATATGTCGCGCACGGGAGTGACGGTCATTCGTCCGTTCGTGTACGCCGACGAAAAGGATATAGCCGCGCTCGTCAAAGAGCAGGGAATGCCCGTCGTGAAAAACCCCTGCCCGGCGGACAGCGACTCGCGTCGCAGCTATATAAAACAGCTTCTGCGCACGCTTGACCGCGAGAACGGATTCATAGCTTCGGGGAACATAAAGCGCGCGATCTTTCATCCCGAGCGCAACTCGCTTTGGAGCGTTCCGAGCCGAAACGATGGCGAAGAGAAAAAGAGAGAATAGTGGAAAAATGCCGATTCATCCCTCCGGAATTTCTTTCGGAGGGCTTTTTTATTGTAAAATTGTGACGTTTATGTGAACAAATGTGTCCAATACGGTTTATTTGTTTTCGGCGGGGTCTTCGAATTGACATATAATTACGCGTTGTGTTATATTGTGTAAGGTCAAAAGGAAACAGGGGGCATCCTTGCCACGGGGAAAAAGGTGAGGGAATAAGCGCGCCGTGAAGGTGGACGGCAATAAGCGCATTGTAACGGAGAAGAAAGTGGCAATAACGACTAACAAAACGGAATACGTGCGTTACGAAGTATCGTCGTCGGTAGTGACGGATTACAGAGCAACGGACGGTTATAAGGACATGGCATTGCGCTCGGCTACGGGCGGAAGAGTGGTCGGCGGAGTAGAGTGGGACGCAGGTTCCGCACCCGCGGCTTTTTACGCGCCCAAGAAAAAGAGCGCGTTTTCGCGCGGACTTTACGCATTCGCAAAGAGGGCGTTCGACATAGTGTCGTCGCTCGTCTTTCTCGTTGCCTTTTCGTGGCTTTACCTTATCCTCGCGCTCGTCGTCAAGCTGGGCGACGGCGGCAAGGTATTCTATTTCCACGAGAGAGTGGGCAAGAACGGCAAGACGATAAGGATACCCAAGTTCCGCACGATGAAAAAGAATGCGGACAAACTCGCGGATATGCTCACGCCCGAACAGCTCGAACAGTACAAGCGCGAGTATAAGATAGACAACGACCCCCGCATAACCAAAGTGGGCAAATTCCTGCGCCGCACGAGTCTCGACGAGCTCCCTCAGATATGGTCCATATTCATCGGGCAGCTCTCCGTCGTCGGACCTCGTCCGCTCATGCGCGACGAGCTTAGCGAGAAGTACGGCAAGGACGCGGACAAACTGCTTTCCGTTAAACCCGGACTTATAGGCTACTGGGCGTCGCACGGCAGGAGCAACTGCACCTACGAGAGCGGCGAGCGCCAGAAGATGGAGCTTTACTACGTCGACAACCGCTCCGCATGGATGGACACCAAGATCATATTCAAGACCATAGCGGGAGTCATCAGACGGGACGGCGCGATGTAAGGGGAGTCTACCGCTGTGATAATAACAAAAACACCATTCAGAATGAGTTTTTTCGGCGGCGGAACGGATATGCCGTCGTACTTCAACGAGTACGGCGGCGCCGTTCTGTCTACGACGTTCGATAAATATTGCTATGTAAACGTCAGGCACTTGCCGCGTTTTTTTAATTATACGACGGAAGTATGTTATTCCCGTATAGAGCAGGTGCGTGACGTTGACAACATAGAGCATCCTGCGGTGCGCAACGCAATGCGTATGCTGGATATGCATGAGTTGCGTATAACATACGAGGCCGACCTGCCCGCCCGCACGGGTCTGGGAACGAGCAGTTCGTTTGCAGTCGGTCTTCTCAATGCGTTTTACTGTCTTAAAGGCAAGTATGTGGACAAGCGTAAACTTGCAGACGACGCGATATACCTTGAACGCACGCTTTGTGCGGAAGCCGGCGGCTGGCAGGATCAGATAGCCGCGTCTTTCGGCGGTCTTAACAAGATCGTCTTTGCGGACGGCGGTTACGACGTATATCCCGTTATCGTTTCGCCCGAAAGAAAGCAAAGGCTTAACGACTCTTTGCTCCTTTATTTCACGGGCTTTACCAGATTTTCGGCAGACGTGCAGAAGGACGTTCAGTCTTCGGGCAGGGATAACCGCGCGCGGCTTTCGAGAATGCGCGAGCTTGTGGACGAGGCCGAACACATTCTTATAGACAAAACGGCGGATCTCGACGATTTCGGCAGACTGCTCGGCGAAGAGTGGAAACTCAAACGTGGTACGTCCGAAAAGGTATCGACTTCCGATCTCGATATTATATACGAAAAGGCGATAAATGCCGGTGCGCTCGGCGGAAAATTGCTCGGAGCGGGCGGTGGCGGCTTTATGCTGTTCTATGTCCCGGAAGAGGCTAGAACGGGCGTTATGCGTGCGCTTGAAGGGCTTATGCACGTTCCTTTCGGCTTTGAGAACGGCGGAACCCGCGTCGTATACTATTCGCCCGAAACTTACGACTGCGAAGGGAGCGTGGAAAAATGATCAAAGCGGTCATAGCCGCAGGCGGTAAAGGGACGCGTATTGCAAGCGTCGATCCCAATGTTCCCAAACCCATGATGAAAGTGGCGGGGAAACCCGTGCTCGTTCATCAGATAGAGTGTCTGCGCCGTCAGGGAATGACGGATATAGTCATTACGATAGGTTATCTCGGCGACGTGATAAAAAACGCGCTTAACGACGGTCATGAGCTGGGCGTAAATATAACGTATATAGAGGAAAAAGAGCCTTTGGGAACGGCAGGGGCGCTGTGCTATCTGCGCGGCACGGCGGATAGTCCTTTTCTTTTGCTGAACGGAGACATTATATTCGACGTCGATATTGCGCGCTTTGCCGCGGCTCATGAGAGATACGGCGGACTCGTCACCGTGCTCACTCATCCGAACGATCACCCGTATGACAGCGGACTAATATCTACGGACGGCAAGGGAAAAGTGACGGAGTGGTTGCACAAAGAGGATAAGCGTGGCTGGCGATTCAACAGGGTAAACGCCGGTCTTCATATGATATCGCCGCCTTTGCTTGACAGGCTGAGCGCGCCGGTAAAGACGGATCTTGACCGCGATCTTCTTCGTCCGCTGATAGCCGATGGCGAGTTATACGCTTACGATACGCCCGAATACGTAAAGGATATGGGAACGCCCGAACGCATACGCGAAACGGAGCGAGACATACTTTGCGGACTGACGCGCGCGCGAAATCTTTCGCACAAGCAACGTGCGATATTCCTTGACCGTGACGGCACGATAAATAAATATGTCGGTTTCGTGCGCAGGGAAGATCAATTTGAGCTTCTTCCCGGGGCGGCGGAAGCCATAGCCGCGATCAATCATAGCGGCCGGCTTGCGGTAGTGGCGACCAATCAACCGGTGATCGCGAGGGGCGAGACCACTCGCGAGCAGCTTGACGAAATACACGCAAAAATGGAGACGCTGCTCGGGGAAAAGGGCGCGTATATAGACGGGTTGTATTATTGCCCGCACCATCCTCACAAGGGTTACGAGGGAGAGATTGCGGAGCTTAAAATCGATTGCGATTGCAGAAAGCCTAAGCCCGGACTACTGTTGCGAGCGGCGGAAGATCTGAATATAGACCTTTCCGAATCATGGATGATAGGCGACGGAGAAAATGATGTTGAGTGCGGCAAAAGAGCGGGTTGCCATACTGCCAAAATAGGGGAAGACTGCGGAGCCGACGTATGCGGCGCGGATCTTTACGACTGCGTCAAACAAATACTTTCGAGAGGATAATTGTCGATGAACGGGAATTTATATACGGAAGAATTGATCGCGCGTTATCCTGCGCTATCGGTAGTAACGGGCGAAATAAAAGCCGTGTACGATTTGTTGCACGAATGTTTTGCCGCGGGCGGCAAATTGCTCGTTGCGGGTAACGGCGGAAGCTGTGCGGATGCGGAACACATTGCAGGCGAACTCATGAAGGGGTTTGTTCTCGGGCGGCACCTGGCAAAGGACGAAAAATCCGCTCTTACGCGCGCGCACGCGCGCGGGAGCGAGATCGCGGCTAAGTTACAGCGCGGACTTCCCACAATAGCGCTTAATGCGGGCGGCGCTCTCGGCACGGCATTTTCAAACGACGTTTGCGGCGGCGCGGATCATGTGTTCGCACAGCAGGTATTTGTGCTCGGAAGAGAGGGCGATGTATTTCTCGGCATATCCACATCCGGCAATTCCGCTAATATAGTCAATGCCGCAATAGTCGCAAAGGCGCGCGGTATGCGCGTGGCGGCGCTTACTGGCGCGAACGGGGGCGAGCTTGCAACCATAGCCGATGCCGCCGTAAAAGCCCCCGCGACGGAGTGCTACAAAGTGCAGGAATATCATCTTCCGATATATCACTGCCTTTGCCTTATGCTTGAATCCGCATTTTTCGGGGAGAAGGAAGAATGAAAAAAGTTTTGTTTATAACCACAAGGCTTTTTTGGCCGACAGATAGCGGGCGGAAGGTATCGTTATATCACTATTGCAAAGGTTTATCCGAATATTGCGGTCATGAAGTGCATATTTATTCGTTTACAGAAAGCGGCCAAAGTGAAAAAGACTTGGAAAATCATCCCGATTTTATTACTTCCGTTACGCTTGCGTCATCTATAAAAAAGACAAATAAAATAAAAAATCTGATCGGTAAATCTCTGTTTCAAGGTTTTCCTTTACAATGTTCTCTGTATTACAGTAAGTCTAACGTAAAAAGGATCAGGGAACTGTGCGACAAGCTAAATCCGGATGTTATAATAGTTGATATGGTAAGGCTCGCTCCGTATATCAAAGCATTTTCAGACAGGAGTTGCGTAAAAATACTTGACATGGATGACCTGCTCAGTCTTAGATACGAAAGGCAGGCAAACAGTGTAAATTGCGGGTCGAATATTACCGGAAATTATGAAATAGGCTCGGCGGGAGGGAAACTCCTTGGAAATTCGCGCATAAAACGTATGATTTTACGTAGTGAAAGTAAGCGTATGCGAAAAGCGGAGATCAGGTATGCGAATTTATATGACAAGACTATATTTGTGTCTGACAGGGAAACCGATGAATTAAACAAAATGTGTGGATTTGAGAAAGCGTATACGGTAAGGCTCGGAGTAGATTATGATTATTATTCCGCTCAGCCAAATGCTTGTAAGGAAAAAGGCTCGCTGGCGTTTTTGGGAAACATGAAAGTTGCCGCAAATGCCGATTCGCTTATATATATAATTAAAAATATATTGCCAAAACTGGATTTTGATTACAAACTTCATGTAGTTGGTGCGGTGACTGACGACTTTGCCGAAAAATATGGAAGGAATAATATAATTTTTCACGGGCGCGTGGATGATGTCAGGGAAGTTATAGGCGGGTGTGAGATATTTTTATCGCCCATAGTGTACGGAACGGGAATAAAGACAAAGATACTTGAAGCCATGGCAATGGGCATTCCCGTAATTACCAACAGTGTGGGTGCAGAAGGAATAGACGGATTGAACAACGTCCATTTCGTAGTGCGGGATAGTGCCGACGAGCTTGCGGCATCCGTAAACGAAATGACTGGTAGGGAAATGACCTCCATGATAAACGCCGCGCGCGAACTCATACGTAATAAATATACATGGAATAATATTTATGCAGACTTAAAGAAAGTCGTTGACGGAGACGGGGATGAAAATAATATGGCTGATGAATGAATGCCCGTTACCTGCGAATACGGGCGGACGAATAGGTATGTTCAAGCGACTCGAACAGGTTTCAAAGGCTAATGACGTATATTTGTTTTATGTCTGTGACAGTGACGAAGAGTTGAATACCTCGGACGCGTTGCTTAAATATTGTAAAAAAGTGTTTGCATACAAGCGTAAAAAAGGCATTGGCAATGTATTGCGGAGCATTAAAATGCCTTTTACGATAGTTTCCCGTAATATAAAACGGATGCAGGCGGATATTGAAACTTTAATCGAAGAAGAAAATCCGGATCTTATAAACGTAGATTTTCCGCAGATGTGCGTCAATCTTGTAAGAATAGCAAAAGATCACGATATTCCCATAGTTCTGAATGAACATAATATCGAATGGCAGTTTTATAAGCAACTATCTGAAAGCGGAATGAAGTTTCCAAAAAAAAGCATATACGCTTTCGACAGTAAACGACTTAAAAAATACGAAGAAAAACTGGTAAAAAAATTATCTTTTTCGGGCATAACGTTTGTTTCGGATAGAGATATGTGCTATTATAAAAAATGGTTAGGCGATGTTTCGGACATGATCCATATTCCGGTTGGTGCTGATGACAGAGTCGTAAAGCAAATGCCGGCGAACGGAGATTGCAAAAAAGTAGTATTTGTGGGACTTATGTCCGCAGCTCCCAATGAAGAGGGTGCGGAATGGTTTGCGCTTAATGTCCTGCCCGAAATACTGAAAGTATATCCTAAAACGGTATTTTATGCCGTGGGTAAAAACCCGACAGACAGAGTTAAATGTTTAGCCGGAGACAATGTCAAAGTTACGGGCATGGTAGAGAGCGTCGACAATTACTATAATGACGCTGATCTTGTGGTCATACCTCTGTTCCACGGCGGCGGGGTAAAAGTTAAATTACTTGAAGCCGTGTCGTTTGCTCGTCCGATAGTGTCCACTTCATCAGGAATAGAAGGAACGGCTTTTATTCCGGGGAAGCACTTATATGTGGCTGACAGCGTGGACGAGTTTGCGGAGTGTTGTATCAAAGCATTGTCATTTGACGCTGATACCGAAAAAATGGTCAAGTTGTCCCATGAATTTTTCAAAAAAAATTATACATGGGCAGAAATAGGAAAAAAGTATTGCGATTTTTTGTATAAGGCGACTTTATAATTTCTGACTATACATGGCGCAGAGAGAAGTGGTTTTGGACAAGGTAGAAAAACTGCGAAAAATCAATAAGGCAAAGCAAATAATCATTCTTATAAGTTTGCTTTCGCTGTGCTTAGACGCTTATCGAATAATGGGTTTAGGCACTTTTTCCGTTACGCTTTCGTTCCTTTCGCTGATCGCACTTATTTTTGTCGGACTTCTCGAAATGGATAACGGGCTATACCCGGATAAAAAGCGCCTAATCATATGCGCTTTGTTTGCGCTTGCGATAGTGACAAGCATTCTGTTTAATCTTCGTATTTTCAATTCCAATTCCACAATGCTGTATGTGGTGTTTCTGCTCGTATATCTTTTTTCGCATCACAGAACGTCAGATGCCAATATGCTTAAAATATTGTGGGTAGTAAATATCGTATATACCGCACTTTCACTTTACGGTATTTATCAGTTCGGAGCATATATGTACGACCTCCCGCTGGCCGACATAATTATTCCCGGACATATGACACCAGGATTTAACAGAACGAATACTATTGAAATCGGAGATTACAGATTTACGCGGGCGCACTCGATTTACCTGGAACCGTCTGCACTTTCTCAGTTTGCGGCGTTTGCCATTATACTTTCCTTTATTCTGTTTAAGTATAAACTTTTAAAATTTTACGTGCTTATCCCGTGCGTTCTGATAAATATTATCGCACTTATAATGGCAATTGCAGGGACGGGAATCATCGTACTTGGCGTTACAGTATTAATTTTTTCTATAATGTGCATCGTCAAGAGAAAATACATTTTCGTTCCGATCGGTGTGCTTGTACTTATTATTGCGGCAATTTTCTTTATATTTTTAACTGACAATAATATATCCGAATATGTAAGAACACGAATTATGGAGATCATGGATCCAAAGTGGTCGGGCGGAATGCGGTTCACAACTCCATACCTGGTTGCGCACTGGTCCGTTACCCATTATTACTTAGGCGTATCTCCCGGGAATGAAGCGTTTGCTATACAGCAATACAGATCCTTTCATCCGGATAGCGGGATAATGAGTTCATATGATGTTTTTCCGTCGGGCTATGCAAAAGTGGCGGTGGAACTCGGTATATTCGGTTTCGGATTATTATGTGCATTGTTTTCTACCTTGCGCAAGAACTCATTTTATAAATATATTTTCACGTTTACGCTTATGATCCCGTTTATAGGCGGCAACCTGTTGCAGCCTTATCTGTGGGTATTGGTAGCATTGCTCAACAGTTCCCCGCGTGAGTGGCTAATTTACGAAAGGACGTTGTCCTCGTGGCAAACGTCGGAAATCGCCGAGATTGCGGCATGATCGGAGTGGATATGAAAGGTATTATTTTAGCAGGAGGAAGCGGAACACGATTGTACCCGCTTACACTGGTAACAAGCAAACAACTTCTCCCCGTATATGACAAGCCGATGATCTTTTATCCGCTGTCAACGCTTATGCTTGCCGGAATAAAGGATATTTTGCTTATTTCGACTCCTCGTGATCTCCCCGGATTTAAGCGTTTACTCGGTAGCGGAGAAAATTTCGGTATACATATCGACTATGCAGAGCAACCTCATCCGGACGGACTCGCACAGGCATTCATAATCGGAGAAGATTTTATTGACGGTCAGCCGTGCGCTCTTGCCCTGGGCGATAACATTTTTTACGGCGCGGGGCTTGGAAAAGTTTTGTCGTCTGCCGCAGAAAATGCCGAACGCGGGCTTGCCACTATTTTCGGCTATTATGTCGATAACCCGTCTGATTTCGGTATTGTCGAATTCGACAACAACGGAAAAGTGTTGAGCGTGGAAGAAAAGCCGTCTTCGCCTAAGTCGAATTATTGTATAACCGGCTTATATTTTTATGACGGCAGAGCGTCATCTTTTGCGGAAAAGGTAAAGCCGTCCGCGCGTGGAGAGCTTGAAATAACGGATCTTAACAGAATGTACCTTGATTGCGGCGATTTGCGTGTGCAGCTGCTTGGCAGGGGTTTTACATGGCTTGATACCGGAACTGTCGACAGCCTGAGAAACGCCTCGAATTTCATTCGGGATATGTCGTTTTTCCAGAAGACTGTCGTATCCGCACCGGAAGAAATTGCTTATGTGAAGGGATGGATAACAAAGGAAAAGCTGCTCGAAAACGCAGAGATGTATGGTAAATCTCCTTACGGAGCACACTTGCGCAAGGTTTCAAATGGAAGATTCCTCGGAGGTAAACTATATTACTGATATGGCAAATATAAAACTGATTGAAACAGGAATTAAAGATTTATTTGTTGTCGAGACCGCTGTATTCGGTGATAACAGGGGATATTTCACCGAAACGTACAATAAGCGGGCTTTTGCGGAAGTCGGACTTAACTATGATTTTGTTCAGGATAATCAGTCGCGCAGTGTAAAGGGAGTAATTCGGGGATTACATTTTCAAAAGACTCATCCGCAGGCAAAACTTGTGCGCGTTATTCTGGGGTCTGTCTTTGATGTTGCCGTGGATCTGAGAAAAGGCAGCGCGACTTACGGTAAGTGGTTCGGCGTGACATTAACAGCCGAAAACAAAAAGCAGCTCATGATACCGAGAGGCTTTGCTCACGGATTTCAGGTCCTCAGTGAAGTGGCGGAGTTTTGCTATAAATGCGATGATTTTTATTGTCCCGGAGATGAGGGAGGGATCATATGGTGCGATCCCGACATAAATATTTCCTGGCCTGGAACGGAAGCTCCCGTATTAAGTGAAAAGGACACGAAACATCCTCGTCTTGCGCAATCTAAAACGGAGTTTATATTATGAAAACAATGCTTGTTACCGGAGGTGCGGGGTTCATAGGCGGTAATTTTGTTTATCATGTGCTTAAAGAATACCCCGATCGTCGCATAGTGTGTGTGGATAGCCTTACATATGCGGGCAACTTGTCCACCCTTGACACTGCGCTTAAAAACGAACGGTTTGTTTTTATTCATAAAGATATCCGGGACCGCGATGCGATGCGTGAAGTATTTGCGGAATATCGTCCTGAAGTTGTCGTGAATTTCGCAGCTGAAAGTCATGTGGATCGTTCAATAGTAGATCCCGGGTTGTTTCTTTCCACGAATATCATCGGAACACAGGTACTTATGGATTGCTGCCGCGAATTCGGGGCAGAGCGTTTCCATCAGGTATCAACCGATGAAGTATACGGTGATCTGCCGCTGGACAGACCGGATATGTTTTTTACCGAAGATTTGCCGTTAAAGGCTTCCAGCCCGTATTCGGCATCCAAAGCATCCGCAGATCTGCTTGTTCTCGCATATCATCGCACATACGGCTTGCCCGTGACGATAAGCCGTTGCTCCAACAATTACGGGCCATACCAGTTTCCCGAAAAACTGATACCGCTCATGTTTATAAACGCATTGGAAGACAAGCCTTTACCTGTGTACGGCAAAGGTGAAAATGTTCGTGACTGGCTTTATGTGGAGGATCATTGTCGCGCGATATGTATGATACTCGACCGTGGCCGCTCCGGGGAAGTGTATAACGTAGGCGGACACAACGAAATGCGCAATATAGATATAGTCCGCATGATTTGTGATTATCTCGGCAAGCCATACAGCCTTATAGAGTTTGTCAAAGATCGCAAAGGACACGATCTGCGCTATGCAATAGATCCTGCGAAGATCAAGCGTGAACTCGGATGGACGCCTGAAACCAAATTCGCAGACGGAATAGTCAAAACGCTCGATTGGTATCTTGCAAATCGCAAGTGGTGGGAGGACATCGTAAGCGGGGAATACAAAGAGTATTATAAAAAGATGTATGAGGTGAATAAGTGAACGGCACGCCGAATGAAACAGCTCTTGACGTTATCATCCCCATAAAAAACGGAGAGCGTTATATCCACGACAGCGTGAGATGTGTATTGAATCAGACTATTTCCGACCGAATACATATACTGCTTATAGATGACGGATCAGACGACAATACCGGAAAGATTTGTGACGAATTGGCTGCGGCAAATAAATCTATATCTTCCTTCCATCT
>DXHT01000061.1 GCA_019113265.1 Bacillota bacterium
CGGAAACAGGGGTTCGATTCCCCTATGCGGTACCAAACTTATCCGTTACTCTGACTGCGGGAATCGCGCCATGGTTACGGACAGTTCAACTGAAACGGACGGATCGCGGATCCGTCCTTTATATTTATGCGCACGTATCGCACTTATAGCTTTCAAAAGCGGCAACATTACGGAGGTATGTCATGGTAAGCAAAAAGCGGTTTTGACCGTCGTGATCATAGCGGTCATAGCAATCGTAGCCGCCGGAATAGTTATCGGTATCGTTCTGTCGTTCCAAAAGAAGCCCGATAAAAAACCGAGTATGCCGACTGAAACGGATGACGGCATTTATACCGTTATAAATGCGGAAGACGACGGCGGCAGCGAAGAGGAATGGGAGGAGTTTTCCGGTAAGCCGTCAAACGTAGACGTTTACTACTATTCCGAAGGTGAGCCGACAGGCGGCGGAAAATATTGGCACTACGACGAAAACTTTTTGCCTGTTACGTGGAACTGAAAAGAACGATAAAAAGAGCGGAATAACCGCTCTTTTATTTTTACGATCTTTTTAAGTATGCTATATATTCCCGTTAATCCGACGAACGCGCGCCGCAGTGTATGACTATGCCGTATTTTCTGTATGGTATTTTTGCTTTATTCCCACTCTTAATCCGTAATTCGGCAGAGCGGCACACACCACACGTAAAACCCACATCAATCACGGGAATAGGCACTATTACGCCCGCTACGGTGTGCTTTTTCTCGTTTTACTCTGCTTGCCAAGTGCATATATCGATCACCGATACGAATAACCGCGCTAAGCGGCTTACTGCACAGAAAGCACTCGTTTTACGGCGCAAAATCGCCTCAAAGCGGTTTTATTCCCCACGGTCGACAATTAGTTCGTTGCAGGAGTATTCCGCTCTGCGTCGTCACCAAACTACTCATATATAGGCGCGAAAATGAATACGGGCAATAGAACGACGGCATGACATCGCTCGGTAACCGCACTTCCGCATCCTTTGCCGCCGCTATAATATTGTCGCATACAAATGCTCTGTTCCAGCGAAAAAGGTCTTCGTCTCGTCCCTTTCCGATCATTCCCGCAAGCCTGCCGTACAGGCAATGCGTGAGTTCATCCGACCACAGCGGATGCACTATGCTCGCTATGCGATCCTCGGGTTTATAGTCGAGAGTGGATATATACGGCGACGGGTCGTAATCAAGATCGCGTATGAGCCGCTCGGCGGTGTCGCCATGCGGCAAGTATTTGCCGTCGTAAGCGTCCGCAAGCCGTAAAAACTCGGCGGACGATGTATCTTTAAGTAATTCCTTTATGCTGTCGGCTGTATAATACATCATTACGTATTCTCCGTTATGCAAACGCGCTCCTGCGGTTTATGCCGCAGGAGCGCGCTCAATACGCATTTATTACTTTTTGTCGTTAAGGCAAGCTATGCCGGGAAGCGTCTTACCCTCGAACAGTTCGAGCGATGCGCCGCCACCCGTGGATATGTGGGTCATCTTGTCCGCATAACCGAGCTGCTGCACTGCCGCCGCGGAGTCGCCGCCGCCGATGATCGTCGTGGCTTTTCCGTAAACGTCGGCAAGGGCTTTCGCCACCGCCTTGGTGCCCGCCGCAAGAATGGGGTTCTCGAACACGCCCATAGGACCGTTCCAGATTACCGTCTTAGCGGATGCTACGGCGTCGGCAAACAGCTTTCTCGTCTCTTCGCCGATATCGAGTCCTTCCATATCCGAGGGTATCTCGCCCACTTTTACGGTCTTGACTTCGATGGGAGCGTCTATGGGATTGGGGAAATCCTTTGCGACGACGGTGTCAACGGGCAGGAGCAGCTTTTTGCCGAGATCCTTAGCCTTCTTCATCATCTCTTTGCAGTAGTCTATCTTCTCGTCGTCAACGAGCGACTTACCTACTTCATAGCCCTCCGCTTTAAGGAAGGTATATGCCATACCGCCGCCGATGATAAGCGTATCGCACTTTTCGAGCAGGTTGTTGATGACATTGAGCTTATCCGCAACCTTCGCGCCGCCGAGTATCGCCACAAACGGACGAACGGGATGTTCGAGACTGTCAGCCATGACGGAAAGTTCCTTTTCGATAAGGAATCCGCATACGGCGGTCTTGACAAAACCGTACTCTACTATCGCAGCCGTGGAGGCATGCGAGCGGTGCGCCGTACCGAACGCATCGTTGACGTATACGCCGTCCTCACCGCCGATGAGATCCGCAAGCTTCTTGCAGAAGTCCTTATCGCGCTTTTCCTCTTCCCAATGGAAGCGGAGGTTTTCGAGGAGCACACACTCGCCGGGCTTGCACGCCGCGGCTTTTGCCTGAGCGTCGGGACCGACAACGTCGTGAGCGAACGTCACCTTGCCGCCGAGCAGTTCGTTAAGTCTTGCCGCAACGGGAGCGAGGGAGAGCTTTTTCGGCTCTTCTTTAAGCGCCTTGTCGATAATCGCCTGCTTTGCCGCAGCCTGTTCGTCTGCGGGGAGCGCCTCGACCTTAGCCTTGTCCTTTTTGTTCAGCTTGACTTCGTCGGAGAACACGGAGTGAGGCTTGCCCATATGCGAGCACAGTATCACGCGAGCGCCCTGATCCATGAGGTATTTGATCGTGGGAAGCGCGCCGAGTATACGCGTTTCGTCCGTGATCTTACCGTCTTTCATGGGTACGTTGAAGTCGCAGCGTACGAGGACTTTCTTGCCTTTTACATCTACGTCTTTTACAGTCAGTTTGTTCATAATCTCTCCTTTTTGTGCAATTGAATTCGATTATACTTTGTCCGCTATCCCGCAAAGATAGTCATATGACGCTTTAAGTTCTTCGATATACGCGAAATCTCTCGCATACGCCTCGATTATCACAGCAGGTTCAAGTCCGCGCTTGTCCAGCTCTTTCAGCAGCCTTTCAAAATCGTATTTTCCCTTACCGGGGAGCGCGGTGGTATCCTCGCGCGTGACGTCAGTAACGTGAAGAGTCACCAGTTTGTCCTCTACGGCGTCGATATATTTAAGAGGATCGCAACCCGAGAATATCGAGTGCTTTACGTCTATCGTCGCACACAGCGCGGGACATGCAGTCATAAGCGCGCGCATAAGCTCAGGCGAAGCGAACTTACAGTAGTGTACGTTCTCCACGGCAATTCTCACGCCGTACGTCTTAGCTATGTCGGCAAGATATGCGAATTTCTCCGCATATGCACCGACGTCCGTCACGGCGGAGGACTTTTTAAGGTCAAGCGGGCCGTGGAACGTATAGTACTTCGCGCCGAGAGCGTTGGCGGCGTAACAGACCTTGCGAAAAAGCCTTTCCGCGTCGTCTCGCACTCTGTTGGACGGACTGAACAGCTCGCCCTCGAACTGCGAGGACAGCGCGTGTACCGAATGGACTTTGAGCGTGCCGTTCAGTCTTGCGGCAAGCGCGTCCACAAATCCCTTTTCGTATTCGGAATACGTAGACAGAAAAACTTCCGTCGTGTCCACGCCCATACCGATAAGTTCCTTAAAGCAGGACTCCGTCGGTACTTTCGTAAAGAATGACGCGGTCGAAATTCCAGTCTTCATACAGCGGCTCTCAGATGCGGTATTCGTCTTTCTTCTTGGCGGAACGGACTTCGGCGAGTTTTTCCTCATAGCCCTTTCTGCCGAGCATAGCGAACGTCGCTTTCTTTCCTTCTTCCACGCCCGGCTGATTGAACGTATCCACGCCGAGGTACGCGCCCGCAAAAGCTGTTTCGTACATATAGTAAGCAAGCAACTCACCTACCGTCTCTTCGTTGACTTCGGGAAGAGTGACGGTGAAATTCATTCTGCCTGCCTTGCGCAGAGCGTATTCCGTCGCAACGCGCTCGTGGTTGAGCAGTTCGCCCATCGTATGACCTTTGAGGAACTCGCACGCGTCTATATCGGGGTCGGAAGGAATGACTACGTCGCGGCGGAACTTCTCTACCGCGATCATGGTGATGACCTTATCGAAAGGTCCTTCCGTATAAAGCTGCACCTGCGAATGCTGATCGGTAACGCCGAGAGCCTTGGCGGGAGTCTGACCCGCGTGTACGACATTGCCCTTCTTGTCCACTGCTTTGCCCAAAGACTCCGCCCAGATTTGGCAGTAGAAATCGGACATATATTTGAGGCTGTCGGCATACGGCATCATGACGCTTATGTTCGCGCCCTTTTCCATTGCCTTGCATTGCAAATATGCGGTCATGAGTGCGGGGTTCTTCTTTACGTCTGCGACGCGGCAAGCCTCGCTCATCTCTTTCGCACCTTTGAGCAGTTTAACGATATCGATACCCATTGCGGCAAACGGCACGAGTCCGACGCTGGAAAGAACGGAGAATCTTCCGCCCACGCCCGCGGGTATGCCGTAAGTCACGAATCCCTCTTTCTGCGCGAGGTTGTAAAGCGTGCCTTTGCCTATCGTCGTCGTTGCAATGAAGTGCTTTTTGGCCTCTTCTTTACCGACGGCTTTCTTCATAAGATCGTACAGCACGAGGAACTGCGCGAGGGTC
>DXHT01000005.1 GCA_019113265.1 Bacillota bacterium
GGTATAGACACGCGCCGTCTGACGCGTACGATAAGAGAGTACGGCGTCATGAACGGCATGATCGCGCCTTCTCTTGACGATCTTTCGGACAAGATGAACAAGATCCGTTCGTTCAAGGTAAAGGACGCGCCCGCCTCCACGACGACCAAAGCCGCTTACAAGATGGGCGAGGGCAGGCGGATAGTGCTGATAGACTACGGCGCGAAGCTGAACATCCCGCGCGAGCTTGCCGCGCGCGGTTGCGAGGTATACGTAATGCCTTGCACGACGACGGCTGAGGAGATAATCGCGCTCGATCCCGCGGGAATAATGCTCAGTAACGGCGGCGGCGACCCTGCGGACGCGGTGTTCGAGATAGAGCAGATAAAGAAGCTCAACGAAACGAAGATACCGACGTTCGGCATATGCCTCGGTCATCAGCTCATGGCGCTCGCGTCGGGAGCAAAGACTCACAAACTCAAATACGGTCACAGAGGCGCGAACCAGCCCGTCAAGGATCTCGTAACGGGCAGAGTGTATATAACCAGCCAGAACCACGGTTATGCCGTGCGTAACAAGTCCCTTCCCGAGAGCGTCGGAAAAGTGCGCATGATAAACGCGAACGACAAGACCTGCGAGGGAATAGACTATACGAACCGTCCCTGCTTTACGGTGCAGTTCCACCCCGAAGCGCACGGCGGTCCGCTCGATACCGAATTTCTTTTCGACAGATTCATAGCAATGACGGAGGAGCGCCATGCCTAAAAACAAGAACATTAAAAAGGTACTCGTGATAGGATCGGGTCCGATAACGATAGGTCAGGCGGCGGAGTTCGACTACGCGGGAACGCAGGCGTGCCACACTCTCAAAAACGAGAAAGTGGAAGTGGTGCTCGTAAACTCCAACCCCGCGACGATAATGACGGACAAGGCGATGGCGGATCAGATATACATCGAGCCGCTCACTCTTCCCGTGCTCAAACGCATAATACTCGAAGAAAAGCCGGACGGCATCCTGCCCAGCCTCGGCGGACAGACGGGTCTTACTCTGTCCATGCAGCTCGACAAGAGCGGATTCCTCAAAGAGAACAACGTCCGACTCCTCGGCATGAACCCCGAAACGATAGATAAGGCGGAGGACAGGCAGAAGTTCAAGGACACCATGGAGGAGATCGGTCAGCCGGTCATACCCTCTAAAGTAGTCAACGACGTTCAGTCCGCAGTTGATTTCGCCGAGACGATAGGCTATCCCGTCATCGTGCGCCCCGCGTTCACTCTCGGCGGAGCGGGCGGCGGCATAGCGGACGACGAGGAGCAGCTGCGCGAGATAGCGGCGGGCGGACTTTACCTCTCCCCGATAACGCAGGTGCTTATCGAGAAGTGCATATCGGGCTGGAAAGAGATAGAGTTCGAGGTCATGCGCGACCATGCGGGCAACGTCATAGCGGTCTGCTCGATGGAGAACTTCGATCCGGTCGGCGTGCATACGGGCGACAGCATAGTCGTCGCGCCCTGCGTCACCCTTGCCGACAGAGAGTTCCAGATGCTGCGTAGCGCGGCTCTGAACATAATAACCGCGCTCGGCATAGAGGGCGGTTGCAACTGCCAGTTCGCGCTCAAACCGGACAGCATGGAATACGCCGTGATAGAGGTCAACCCGCGCGTGTCGCGTTCGTCCGCGCTCGCATCCAAGGCGACGGGCTATCCCATAGCCAAAGTGGCGACTCTCATCGCGCTCGGCTACAACCTCGACGAGATACCCAACGCGGTGACGGGAAAGACCAAGGCGTCTTTCGAGCCCACGCTCGACTATATAGTCGTCAAGCTCCCGCGCTGGCCGTTCGATAAATTCGTATATGCAAAGCGCACGCTCGGCACGCAGATGAAGGCGACGGGCGAGGTGATGGCGATAGCTCCGTCCTTCGAGAACGCGCTCATGAAAGCGGTGCGCGGCAGCGAGGGGCTCAGCCTCGACAACTCCAAATACAATCATTACAGCGACGAGAAGGTCAAAAACTCGCTCATGCCCGCGACGGATTACCGTCTGTTCATGATATACGAGGCGCTCAAACGCGGACTCAGAACGGTGGACGAGATATGCGACGAAACGAAGATAGACAAGTGGTTCATCAGCAAGATAAAGAACCTCGTCGATTACGAAAAGTCGATAACGGGCAAAAAGCTCACCAAGGCGGAGTATCTTGCGGGCAAGAAGTACGGCTATCCCGATAAGGTGTTGCGCTCGATAAGCGGCAACGAGCTTCCCGCGCATCGCCGCGCCGTCTACAAGATGGTCGACACCTGCGGCGCGGAGTTCAAGGCGGAAACGCCCTATTTCTACTCCACTTACGACGACGAGAACGAGGCGGAAGAGTTTATCGCGGAGCGCGGCAAAACGGGCAAGCGCAGAGTCATAGTCTTCGGCTCGGGTCCCATAAGGATAGGTCAGGGCATAGAGTTCGACTATGCGTCCGTTCACTGCGTGTGGGCGCTCAAAGAGGCGGGTTGCGAAGTCGCCATAGTCAACAACAACCCCGAGACGGTGTCCACCGACTTCGACACGGCGGACAGACTGTATTTCGAGCCGCTCACCCCCGAGGACGTGGACAACGTCATTGCGACGGAAAAGCCGTACGGCGCAGTCGTCGCGTTCGGCGGACAGACGGCCATAAAGCTCACCAAGCACCTCAGCGAAAGCGGCGTGCGCATACTCGGAACGTCCGCGGACATGATAGACGCGGCGGAGGACAGGGAGCGTTTCGACGAGCTTCTCGAAAAGCTGAACATACGCCGTCCGGCTGGTCACACCGTGACCAACACGGCGGACGCACTGCGCGTGGGCGCGGAACTGGGCTATCCCGTTCTCATGCGTCCGAGCTACGTCCTCGGCGGACAGAACATGATAATCGCGTGGGGCGAGAGCGACATACGCGAATACATGGACGTCATTCTCACCGAGAACCCGAACAACATCATCCTCATAGACAAGTACGTCATAGGCACGGAAGTGGAAGTTGACGCCATATGCGACGGCAAGGACATACTCATTCCGGGCATAATGGAGCACGTCGAGAGAACGGGTATACACAGCGGCGATTCGATAGCGATATATCCCGCTCAGCATCTCAGCGACGAGATAATAGAAAAGCTGATAGAGAACACCCGTCAGCTCGCGCTCGGACTGGAAACCAAGGGTCTGATAAACATACAGTATATCGTCAAGAACAATCAGATATACGTCATAGAGGTCAACCCCCGTTCCAGCCGCACCGTACCTTATATAAGCAAGGTGACGGGAGTGCCCATGATACAGCTTGCCACCGAGTGCATGCTCGGCAAAAAGCTGGCGGATCTCGGCTACGGCACGGGACTTTACAAGCGCAGCCCTTACGTCGCCGTCAAAGTGCCCATATTCAGCTTCGAGAAACTCGCGGATCTGGATACTCACCTCGGTCCCGAGATGAAGTCTACGGGCGAAGTGCTCGGCATAGGCAAGAGCCTGGACGAGGCGCTTTACAAAGGACTTTGCGCCGCGGGTTACGATATGGACAGAAAGAGCAGCCGCAAGGGCGTGCTCATCACCGTCCGCGACGTGGATAAGCCGGAGATAGCGGCGATAGCCAAGGAGTTCAGCGAGCTGGGCTATAAGCTGTATTCGACGGCGGGCACGGGCGAAGTCATCAGAAAGGCGGGCATGAAGGTGACCGTCGTCAACAAGATAAGCGATGGCGGCAGCGAAACGACGTTCGATCTGCTTTCGCGCGGTAAGGTCAGCCTGCTGATATGCACCTCTTCCAAGGGCAGGATCCCCTCCGAAGACGACGTGCGTCTGCGCCGCGAGGCGGTCACGCTTGCCGTGCCCTGCCTGACGAGCGTGGATACCGCAAACGCTCTCGCTCACGCACTGCGCTCCAAGTACAGCCAGGGCAATATCGAGCTTGTGGACATAAACCGCATGCGCACCGAGAAGCAGAAGATCTCCTTCATCAAGATGCAGGGTTGCGGTAACGACTATATCTACATCGACTGCCGCAAGCACAAGATAAGCAACATGGAATCCATAGCCGTCAATCTGTCCGACAGGCATTTCGGAGTAGGCGGCGACGGAGTGGTATTCATTGAGCCGTCTGACGTCGCGGATATAAAGATGCGCGAATTCAACGCGGACGGAAGCGAAGGCAAGATGTGCGGCAACGCGATACGTTGCGTCGGCAAGTACATTTACGACACGGGTCACGTAAACCGCAAGGAAATAACCGTGGAAACGCGTAGCGGCGTCAAAAAGCTGTGGCTGTTCGTGCGTAACAACGAAGTGTCCAGCGCGAAAGTGGACATGGGCGCGCCCGTGTTCGACGCGGCGAGCATACCCGTGCGGCTTTCGGGCGAAGTGACAGACGTTCCCGTCAGGCTCGCGGGCGGCGAGCGGCGTATAACGTGCGTATCCATGGGCAACCCGCACTGTGTCATACCCGTGGAGGACGTCGACGACATAGACATTGCCTCGATAGGTCCAGCGATAGAGAACGATCCCATGTTCCCCGACAGAGTGAACGTGGAATTCGCGCAGGTGCTTGACGAAACGACGGTAAAGGTGCGCGTGTGGGAGCGCGGTACGGGCGAAACGTACGCGTGCGGCACGGGTACATGCGCCGCAGTCGTCGCGCTCACGCGGCTTGGAAAGTTCAGACAGGGCGATCCCGTCACCGTAAGGCTCAAAGGCGGAGTGATGACCGTTCAGTACACGGGCGATACCGTATATCTGACGGGCGACGCCGTGGAAGTATACAAAGGAGTTGCGAGATTATGACAAAGTACATTTTCGTCACCGGCGGCGTCGTATCGGGACTGGGCAAGGGAATAACTGCGGCAAGTCTGGGTATGCTGCTCAAAGCCAAGGGACTGAAAGTCGTTTCGCAGAAGCTCGATCCGTATATCAACATAGACCCCGGCACGATGAGCCCGTATCAGCACGGCGAAGTGTTCGTGACGGAGGACGGAGCGGAGACCGACCTCGACCTCGGTCACTACGAGCGCTTTATAGACGAGAATCTTAACAAGTACTCCAATCTGACGACGGGCAAGGTATACTGGAACGTCCTCAACAACGAGAGAAACGGCGTTTACAACGGCGAGACGGTACAGGTCATCCCGCACATAACGAACGAGATAAAGCGTTTCGTGTATTCCGTCGCAAAGAAGGACGGCGCGGACGTGGTCATAACGGAAATAGGCGGCACGATAGGCGATATAGAGAGTCTGCCATTCCTCGAAGCCATAAGACAGGTGGGGAACGAAGTGGGCAGGGAGAATTGTCTGTATATCCACGTCACCCTCGTCCCCGTGATAAAGTCGAGCGGAGAGGTCAAGTCCAAACCCACTCAGCACTCGGTAAAGGAGTTGCAGAGTCTGGGTATTCAGCCCGACCTTATCGTGTGCCGTTGCGATTCCCGTCTCGACGAGTCGGTAAGGAACAAGATCGCGCTCACATGTAATGTTTATCCCGACTGCGTTATAGAGAACCGCAACGTCGGACTGCTTTACGAAGCGCCGCTCATGCTCGAAGAGAGCCATATTTGCGAAGTGGTCAGCCGACTGCTTTCGCTTCCCGACGATCCGCCCGATCTTACGGACTGGATGGCGATGCTGGAAAAGGCGAGAGCGCGCGACAAGGAAGTGACGATAGCCATATGCGGCAAATACACGCATATGTACGACACCTACCTTTCCATTATAGAGGCGCTCACGCACGGCGGCATACATAACGGCGCGCGTATCGTCATAGACTGGGTAGACAGCGAAAAGCTGAACGAGGAGAACTGCGCCGAGCGTCTTTCCAAGGCGGACGGCATACTCGTTCCCGGCGGCTTCGGCGATCGCGGCATAGAGGGCATGATAGTGGCGGCGAAGTACGCCCGCGAAAACGGCGTTCCGTATTTCGGCATATGCCTCGGAATGCAGATAGCGGTGATAGAGTTCGCGCGCAACGTCGCCGGACTTAAAGACGCAAACAGCCGCGAGTTCGACCACTATTCGCCCGACAAGGTGATAGACTTCATGGAAGGTCAGCACGGCATGGAGAACACCGGCGGCACGATGCGCCTGGGCGCGTACGAGTGCGAGATAACTCCGGGAACGCTGCTTTCTCGCATATACGACGGAGCGCACACAGTATACGAACGTCACCGTCACCGTTTCGAGTTCAACAACGCATACCGCGCCGATTTCACCGCTCTCGGCCTCGTCATCGGCGGACGCAATCCGCAGAACGACCTTGTAGAGTCCGTGGAACTGCCCAATCATCCGTTCTATATCGGCGTGCAGTATCACCCCGAGTTCAAGAGCAGACCTCATCATCCTCAGCCCATATTCAAGGCATTCGTCGCGGCGGCGCTTAAACATAAGGAAAACCGCGAAAAGGCAGGAAAGAAATGAAATTAAACGGCAATTACGATAAAGTCAAAGACAGCTATCTGTTTGTGGAGATAGCAAAGCGCGTCGCGGCGTACACCGCGAATAATCCGCAGGCGAAGATCATCCGCATGGGCATAGGCGACGTTACCCGTCCGCTCGCTCCCGTAGTCGTGGAAGCGGGGCTCAAAGCCATGGCGGAAATGGGACATGCGGAGACATTCCGCGGTTACAGCCCCGACTCCCAGGGCTATGAGTTCCTGCGCGATCGCATAAGCGAATATTACGCGCGCATGGGCGTCAAGGTGGCGTCGCACGAAGTGCACGTTTCGGACGGTGCGAAGAGCGACTGCGGCAACATCGTGGATATGTTTGACGACGGCAACGTGGTGCTCGTGCCCGATCCCGTATATCCCGTGTATGTGGACAGCAACATAATGAGCGGCAGGAAGATAGTATACTGCGACGGCACGGAGGAGAACAACTTTGCGCCTCTTCCCGACGAGAAGATATCCTGCGACATAATCTATCTCTGCTCGCCCAACAACCCGACGGGCGCGGCGTTCAATAAGACGCAGCTTGCCGCGTGGGTGGAATACGCGAGAAAGCAGGGCGCGGTCATAATTTACGACGCGGCATACGAGGCTTTCGTCACCGATCCCGACGTGCCCCGCAGCATATTCGCCACCCCCGGCGCGAGAGAGTGCGCCGTGGAGCTTTGCTACTTCTCCAAAACGGCGGGATTCACGGGCGTTCGTTGCGGCTACACCGTAGTGCCCGACGAGCTTTGCGGCGGCAAGTTCGCAAAGATGTGGGCGAGAAGACAGTCCACGAAGTTCAACGGAACGAGCTATATTCAGCAGCGCATGGCGGAAGCGGCGTACTCCGAAGAGGGCATAAAGCAGAATATGGAGAACATCGCGGCATACCGCAAGAACGCACAGCTCATATCTGCGGCTCTGGACGAAATGGGTATATACCACACGGGCGGCAAGAACTCGCCGTACATATGGCTCAAATGCGGCATGGACAGCTGGAAGTTCTTTGACAAGCTGCTTTTCGACGCCAACGTAGTGGGAACGCCCGGATCGGGATTCGGCAAAAACGGCGAAGGTTTCTTCCGTCTGACGGCGTTCAACACCTACGAGAACACCGCCGAGGCCCTCAGCCGCATAAAGAAGATACTTTAACGGTAACGAATGGATACTTGACTTTATCGCTGCGGACGGATATAATAATATCGGGGATTAATGCAGGATTTTCCCGTAGGTGAGGTGAACATGAGAAAGAGTATATCGGTATTATTGAGCATAGTGCTTGCGGCTGCGGTATGCGTATGCGTCGCCGGCTGCGGAGCGTCTGACGCGGCGGAGAACAATGCGCCGAAAGCGGAGCGGTGGAATATTCCCGCTTTCGTCGAACAGACCGAATGCGCCGAAGCGGTATATGACGGGGTTTATGAAAAGATTTCCGGGCGTTTCGGCGTAAGCCGGGTTACGGCGAGCGCTGCGTCGTCGGGCAGCGCCCGCGAGGCGGGAGAACGGACCGCGGTCGGTATCGATGAAGTGAAGGACATATTCGCCTCGGTAATCGGTTCGGGCAGTTACGATATTGTCGGGCTGGTGAATTCATATGTGGGAGATATTTTCACATACGGCAGTTTGCAGCTCGCTCTCATGCGGGAATATGAATCGGAGTCGCTCATAGGTACTTATAATGCGGAATATGACTGGCAGTCGGCGATGTCGGCATATCCCGATTATGCGAATAATCCTGAAATAAAAAGGGTTGTTTCTTTTCAGCGCGCGGTAGCTCCTACCGAAGCGAGATTTCCGGGCGCGGAAAAAGGCAGGACTTACATATCGCAGAAACACATGGGCGGCGGTGTATCCGCAAATCTGGAATATATTTGCGACGATGAAACGGGGGATATGAGTGTGACTACGATAAATTATCACGAAAATACGACGCGGCGTTTTGAATATCACTATTGTGAAGCGGATGAAAATTTTGTACTGGTCGCTTACGGAACGTATGACGAGGAATATAACGTCGATCTGGAAACCGTCTGTGCATATACGGAAAACGTAACGGTTGCCGTGAATGTCGATTCGGGAGCATATTACGGGCTTGACGACGGTGAAATTTCCGCGATATTCGATTATGTTTATTCGGAAACGGAACGTATAAACGGCAAAATCACCGCATCGGAAGAACAGAATTACGCCGCTGCCGAAGCTGCGGGTTACGAATCGCCCGAGGTGCGGCGCGGGGTACGCGTGGTTCCCGATCTGTCCGTACTTGCAGAACTGCTCGGAATATGATTTTCGCGTCGCAGAGCTGCGCGTCGCGCGCGTGCGGCGGAGCGTCGCAAGAGCAGTGACGACGAGCGGCAGGACGGGTAAAGAAGCCGCAAATAAAGCGCGACGGCGCAGGTAAAACAAACAGACCCCCGTGCGAATGATTCGCACGGGGTCTTTGTCCGTCTGACGGAAGTGCGGGCGGCTTTTGTCGGAAGGGGAGATTTTGCGCCATGAAATATTACGGCAAAAAAATACGCCGCGAGCGGCGGTTAGAGCGCGCGACGATTGCGCCGAAAGTAGCGGCAAATAAAAAATAACCCGCGAGAACCGTCGTGTTGCCGATACTAACCCGCCGATGGCAGGTGGGCAGGCTGTCCATGCCGTCTGTCTTCCACTGCGAGTGCGGGTCGTAGTCCCGCAGTCGGTTACCGAGGCCTGACATAATGCATGAGAACGCGCCATGAGCCCTTTTGATAGTTGAGGTTACATATATGCAACTGACGTGAGCCGCAGGCTTTGATGTTTTGTACTAATAGTATATACCATTATCCGAGAGGAATCAATACCCTTGGCAAAAATTTTTTCGATAAAATTTTACGCGAATGTATTGACAAAACCTCTCGATTGTGGTAGCGTACGATTGAACGCGGTATGCGTTTATGCGCGGTTATAAACAGGCGGCGCAAAACGGAGGAGTTATGATAATATTGCCTGTCGGAATATACGGAGCATATCCGGCGCCCGGTTGCGCGTCCGCGTGCTATGTGGTGCAGGGCGAAACGGCGACGGTCGTGCTTGACATGGGTAGCGGCTCGCTGTCGCTCATGCAGAAATATGTCAGTCCCGCCAACGTGGACGCGTTCATTCTGTCGCATCTTCATTACGATCATTTTACGGACGCACTGCCACTCGCGTACTACCCGGGAAAGCACGTGATATACTGCCCGCCCACGCCCGTAGAGTGCTTTACTCTTCTTAAAGGCGCGCCCGCTCACGACGTGCGCGTGATAGGCGAGGGAGCGAGCGTGACTGTAAAGGGAATGAAGTTCGACTTCTGCCGCACCGAGCACCCCGTCGAAACGTATGCCGTGCGCGTCACCGAAAACGGCAAGTCCTTCGTGTATACGGCGGACGCGATGCGTTCGGAAAAACTGATAGACTTCTGCCGAGGCAGTGAGCTGGTGCTTACCGATTGCAGTTTCCCCGCGGGAACGGCACACATGACGGCGGAGCAGGGCGCGGAACTGCGCGACAAGGCGGGTGTGAAGATAGTCGCCATACATTTCAGTCCCGTATACGACGCGCGCCCCTCTCTCGAAAAGCTGGGCATCCCGTGGGCGGAAACGGGCAAACCCATCCGCGCATGGTGATAGGCGAGTACTTTTTATCCCTTTTGCTCCAACTGCTCTTTACCGTGGGCGCAGTGGCGCTTTTCGGCTTTGCCATATACCTTGCGGATCGCGCGTTCTACCGCTTAGCGGGCGGAGGGCGCGCCGTGTGCTATATAACGGGCGCGATAGGAACGCCCATACACGAGGCGTCGCACGCGCTCATGTGCCTTGTGTTCGGACACAGGATAGAGGAGATAAAGCTGTTTGCGCCCGATCCCGAAACGGGCACGCTGGGATACGTCCGCCACTCTTACGACAGGCACAACCTCTGGCACAGGATAGGTAATTTCTTCATCGGAGTCGCGCCCGTCGTTATTGGTAGCGGCGTGATCCTGCTGTTGCTCGTACTTTTAGTGCCGCAATCGCGCGAGGGAGTAACGGGCGCGCTATCCGTCATAACGAACGCGTCGGGCGTTCCCGCAAAAGCGGGCGCGGCATTCGTCGCGGCGGGCAGACTGTTCGTGTCCGTATTCTCTCCCGCTTGTTTTACAAACGGGCTGTGGTATCTGTTTATAGTGGTCGCGCTCTGTATATCACTCCACGTCGATCTGTCGCCCGCGGACGTAAAGGGAAGCGTGTCGGGAGCCGTCGTGCTCGTTTTAGCGCTCGCCGCCGTCGATGCGGTGCTTGCCGTGGCGGGAGCGGTGACGGGTGCGGATCCGCTCGGAGCGGTGACAAGCGGTATAGTGACGGGCGGCGCGGTGATGAGCGGAGTTATGGCGCTGTCTCTCGCGCTTTCGCTCGTGCTCGTCGCTATCGCGGCCGTGGTGCGGCTGATAGTGAGTGCGGCATCCCGCACATAAACGCGGAAGAGCGCGCATATGATCGAATATGCGCAATGTCATGAAATTGTTCTTCGTAACGGGAGTCGCGGTCACGGTCATAAGCGCCGTGACCGCTCTTTTGTGCGGCGCGCTCGTCGCCGCACGCGGCATAACTCCGGGAGGCGACATACAGACGTTTTACGCGGCCGGTTACCGTTCGCCGTCTGCGGGAGAGGAGAGCAGAAAAATGCGCGCGTCGGGTGGCGCGGGCGCGGTGACCGACGGCGATTTCGTAATAGGCGCGGTATACTCGGACAGAGCGGACGCGGAGAGCGTTGCGGAGAAAAACGGGTACGAACTGATAGCGCTCGAATGCGGTAACGGGGACTTTGCGCGTGCCGCGGCAAAATATGCCGCGGAGTGCGAAGAACTTTGGCGGGCATTGGAGAGCGGGCAGATGAGCGAGAGCGACGCGATGAGCGCGCTTGCGTCCGTCGCGGTGCGGCTCAACGGGGAGCTGTCGGACAGCGGCGAGGCCGCGGCGGCCGGCGCGGCGGTGATGTGCGCGGTGACCGACGGTCTTTACCCTGCGGCGGGTAACATACGTTACGCCTCCGCTTTGCTTGCGATAGCCTCCGCGAGCGGGGAAGAGGAGCGCGGATACTTCTCTTCTTTTAACCGTTGACAAAACTCCCTCTATGTATTATAATTAGCTTGTACGGCAAGTGCGGCGGGCATGCCCGCCGCGCTTTGATAAAGTAACGGGAAATAATATTATCGAGAGGCGAATATGTACAGGATACTCGAAAAAAGACAGCTTAACCCGACGGTGACGTTCATGAGCATAGATGCTCCGCTTGTCGCGCGTAAGGCGCTGCCCGGTCAGTTCATAATCCTGCGCGTAAGCGAGGACGGGGAGCGTATCCCGCTCACCGTCGCGGGCTACGACAGGGAAAAGGGCAGTGTGGACATCATCTTTCAGGTAGTCGGAGCGACCACCATGAAACTTAATGCCAAGCAGAAGGGCGATGCCATATGCGATTTCGTCGGTCCGCTCGGCAAACCGACGGAGACGGAGGGGATCAAAAAGGCATGCATCGTCGGCGGCGGCGTGGGTTGCGCGATAGCGTATCCCGTTGCAAAAGGTCTGCACGATCTCGGTTGCGAGGTAACGACGATAGCGGGTTTCCGCAACAAGGATCTCGTCATTCTCGAAAAGGAGTTTGAGGAGGCGTCCGACAGATTCTTCCGCATGTCCGACGACGGAACGTGGGAAGAAAAGGGCGTCGTCACCGCACCGCTGAAAGAAATGCTCGAAAAGGGAGAGAGATTCGATACGGTCATAGCGATAGGACCGCTCGTGATGATGAAGTTCGTCACTCTCGAAACCGCGAAATTCGGGCAGAAGACCACCGTTTCCATGAACCCCATAATGATAGACGGAACGGGAATGTGCGGATGTTGCCGACTTACCGTAACGGATGCGGACGGCAACAAGCATACAAAGTTCGCTTGCGTGGACGGTCCCGATTTCGATGCGTTCACCGTGGATTTCGACGAGGCGATGATGCGCAATGCCATGTATTCGGATTTCGAGCGTCGCGCCCGTGAAGAAGAGTGCAATCTGCTTAAAGCGGAGGTGAAGTGAAATGCCCGTTATTCCTCATAAACATCCCATGCCCTCGCAGGATCCTGCGGTAAGGGCGCATAATTTCAACGAAGTTGCGACGGGTTACACCGCCGAAATAGCAGTGGAAGAGGCTAAGCGTTGCCTTAACTGCAAGAACAAGCCCTGCGTGGCGGGTTGTCCCGTGGGAATAGACATACCCGCGTTTATAGCCAAGATCAAGGAGGGGGATTTCGAGGGCGCGTACGACGTCATCTCCGCGTTCTCCTCTCTTCCCGCCGTATGCGGCAGGGTATGCCCTCAGGAAACGCAGTGCGAGTCTAAATGCACTCTCGGCATAAAGTTCGAGCCGGTCGGCATAGGCAGACTGGAACGTTTTGCCGCAGACACGCACAACGCCAATGTGTGCGACAGCGCGGTACGTCCCGCGCCCAACGGTCATAAAGTGGCTGTCGTCGGATCGGGTCCGAGCGGGCTGACGTGCGCGGGCGACCTTGCGCGCAAGGGATATAAGGTGACGGTGTTCGAAGCTCTCCACACGGCGGGCGGCGTGCTCGTATACGGCATACCCGAATTCCGTCTGCCCAAGACAATAGTCGCGCGCGAAGTGGAAGGGCTGAAAAGACTGGGCGTTGACATAGAAACAAACGTCGTGGTAGGCAGAACGCTTACCGTGGACGAGCTGTTCGCGGACGGCTATGAAGCGGTGTTCATAGGCTCTGGCGCGGGACTTCCCAATTTCATGGGCATACCCGGCGAGAGCCTTAAAGGCGTATATTCCGCAAACGAGTTCCTGACGCGCAGTAATCTCATGAAAGCGTACCGAGATCATTCTGATACGCCCATAATGAAGGGCGGCAAAGTGGCAGTCGTCGGCGGCGGAAACGTCGCAATGGACGCGGCGCGCACCGCTCTCAGACTGGGCGCGGAAAAGGTGTATATCGTTTATCGCCGCTCTATGACCGAGCTGCCCGCAAGGCGCGAGGAAGTGGAACACGCGGAGGAAGAGGGCATAGATTTCAGACTGCTCTGCAACCCCGTTGAAGTGCTGGGCTATCACAACCCCGACGACAGGCGCGACCCGAAGAACGGTTGCGTGACGGGCATAAAGTGCATAAAAATGGAGCTGGGCGAGCCTGACGAGCGCGGACGCCGCCGTCCCGTTCCCGTAGCGGGAAGCGAGTTCGTGCTGGACGTCGATACCGTGGTCATAAGCATAGGCACGTCACCCAATCCGCTCATAAAGTCCACCGTTAAAGGTCTGGAAGTAAATAAGCACGGCGGAATAATAGTAAACGAAGACGGACTTACCTCGCGCGAGGGAATTTACGCGGGCGGCGACGCCGTCACGGGTGCTTCTACGGTCATAAGCGCGATGGGCGCGGGCAAGGTTGCGGCAAAGGCGATAGACGAGTATATCCGTAAGGCGTAAATAATAACACATGGAAGAAAGAGCGATAAATGGAAAAATACTGAAGGGTGAACGTGCTATGTTCGCCGCTGTCGGTATGAAGATAGCGGACTGCACGTTCGAGGACGGAGAGTCTCCGCTCAAAGAGAGCACGGATCTCGAAATTATCGGCAGCATGTTCAAGTGGAAATATCCGCTCTGGTACTGCCGCAACGTGTCGCTTGAAAACTGCACTTTCTATGAAAACGCGCGCGCGGGAGTGTGGTATACCCGAGGGATCTCATTCCGTCACGGCATAATAGAAGCTCCCAAAACGTTCAGACGCTCTACCGATATAACGCTGGAAGATGTGTTCATGCCCAATGCATCCGAAACGCTGTGGAACTGTTCGGACGTAAAACTGCGTTCCGTGCGCGCCCGCGGCGACTACTTTGCGATGAACGTAAGCGGCGGGGAAGTCGACGGATTAGATCTCGTCGGCAACTATGCGTTCGACGGCGCGAAAAACGTGACCGTACGCAACGCGCGTATGCTCACCAAGGACGCATTCTGGAACTGCGAAAACGTCACCGTTATCGACTCTTTCATATCGGGCGAGTATCTCGGTTGGAACTCGCGCAATCTCACGCTCATAAACTGCACGATAGAGAGTTTACAGGGCATGTGCTATATCGAAAATCTCGTCATGAAGCGTTGCCGCGCGACGCGCACCACGCTTGCGTTCGAGTACTCCTCCTGCGACGTGGACATAGAGGGACATATAGACGGCATATACATGCCGGCGAGCGGAACGATCCGTGCGGATTCGGCGGGGTCCGTCGTGGCAGACTCTCCCGACGTCAGCATAATTATAGGCGGAAAGAGTTATCGCGGGTAACAATACTCCTGCCCGTTAAAAAAACGATAAGACCGCTCCGATATATTTCGGAGCGGTTTTTTACGTCCAAGCGGTTTTACGCCTGATAAAGTTTAAGACTGAAACGATTTCGTCGTTATTCGTCTGCCTCGTTGCGGCATTCGTTTATGCCTCAAATTTCATTGACCGACTTCGTTCAAGACGGAATAGCGGGAGAGAAGTTCCCGAAGAAAGATCGACGCGGCTTTCGAGAACACCTGGTTCTTTTTCCACGCGACGTAAATTCCCGATGTAACTGCGGGATAGAGCGGCTTAAAGCACAGTCCGCTACCTTCGGTATTGACTATGCCGTCTATACAGACGGCTTTACCGATGCCCGATTCGGTCATGAGAGAGGCGTTGTAGAGCAGGTTATACGTCGCGGCGATCTTAGCGTCGGGAATGCCGCGTATCCACTTGCTGACGGCGGATCTGTCACGGGAGTGACGGGAGCGGAGCAGCGGCACTCCCGCAAGATCCTCGCGCGTGACGCAGTCCTTTGCCGCGAGAGGATCGTCGCGTCTCATCATGACGCCCCAAACGTCGTCGACGGGCAGGCGGACGTATTCGTATTTATCGAGTTCGGCAGGCTCTATGATGAGTCCGAAATCGGCGAGCCCCTTGTCCAGCCGCTCGCACACGTCCGCCATATCGCCGCTGTGCAGGTGAAAGCGCACGGAGGGGTATTTTTCGCGTATATCCGCGGCAAGATCGGTTATCATCTTCATAGCGCGCGTCTCTCCGCCGCCGATAAAAATTTCGCCGCCTATTTCGCCGTAAGGGCGCATGAGCTCCTTTTCCGTCTTGTCGAAAAGCTCGACTATCTCCTCGGCGCGCTTAAAGAGCAACTCGCCCGACTCGGTCAGCCGCATGCGCCTTCCTCCGCGCACGAAAAGCTGTCTGCCCGTTTCCTTTTCGAGGTTCTGCATCTGACGGGTAAGACTTGGCTGGGTTATGTAGAGGTACGCCGCCGCTCTCGATACGCTGCCCTCGCGCGCTACCGCAAGGAAATATTTCAACTGTTGTATATCCATAATAATATTATAGCATAAAGGCATAGTTTCGTCAAGCCTCGGGCATTTTGCGCCGCCTGCCAAAGCGATTGACAAAACGGCTCGGCGATATTATAATTTAACAAATGGCATATGATTTCGACAAGATAACGGAGCGTAGGGGAACTTATTCGCTCAAATGGGACGTAAAGGACGGCGAGCTGC
>DXHT01000062.1 GCA_019113265.1 Bacillota bacterium
ACCGTAGCGGCAACCGCGATGACGAAAAATATTATGGAAAACAAAACTATCACAGCTATGGGCATAACTCCGATTATGCTCATAAATCCGTATATTATAACGCTTGATTTTATAAGCGAGTTGATATATAATTATATGGCGAGGTGACCGGACGGTTGCGGCAGCTTGCTGTCGAGGAAAGTCCGAACACCACAGGACAGGATGCCGGCTAACTACCGGCGGAGGCGACTCCAGGGAAAGTGCAACAGAAATAAACCGCCGACTCGTTCGGCAAGGGTGGAACGGTGAGGTAAGAGCTCACACGGTCCCTCGGTAACGAGGGGCGCTATGTAAACCCCATCCGGTGCAAGATCGAGGGAAACGGGTCGTCCGCCCTCCCTCCCACATCGCTAGAGCCGCACGGTAACGTACGGCCCAGACAGATAGCCGTCCAAGACAGAATTCGGCTTACAGGTCACTCTCGCTAAGATAAAACCTCGGCAATGCCGAGGTTTTATCTTATCTTAACTTATCTGTATTTCTTCACTCGCGCCTTTTACTGCGGCGATCGCTTATCTTCGCCGTCACCGTCGTCGATCGTTTCGGCGCTACCAATGTCCTCTCCGTTCTCGGCGTGAAGGATCTTTACCGATCCGCCGCCGTCGGCAAGAAGAGAATCCGCAAGACGTTCCGATCTTTCAGCAAGCAGCCTTATCGGATCGAAAAGTTCGTCGAGAAGCGGTTTGGGCGGAGCCGCGGTAAACAGAGATACCACGGGTACGATCACGAATCCCGCTATCATCGTCCATACTCCCACATATATGGATGATGAGAACACGTAGCGGTAAATAAACGATTGTGCGAACGCTTCGGGCAGACTTCCCGAGAAGAAGGAAATTATCAGCGCGGCAAGGCTCATTACGACGCCGAACGCAAAGCATACATAGCACGCCGTTCTTGACGTCTTTTTCCAGTACAGGCTGAACAGGTACGGCGCAAGGAACGCCCCCGCGAGCGCGCCCCAGCTGACGCCCATCATCTGCGCAATGAAAGACAGGTTGAACTCGTCGTAAACTATCGCTATCACCGCGCTTATGACTATGAACACCGCAACGAATATGCGTATAAGAAGCATCTGCCCCTTGTGCGATATATCCTTTTTAATCCTGCCCTTGATTATATCGAGAGTAATTGTACTGCTCGAACTCATGACAAGCGAAGAAAGCGTGCTCATGGAAGCCGCGACGACAAGAACGAGAACAAGCGCCATTATAACGGGCTGATTGAGATTCTTTATCATCGTCGGCACTATTTCGTCGTATTTTACGCTGCCGTCCGCGCCCGTGACGCCCGGAACGAGCCTGCCGAAGCCGCCGAGGAAATAGCATCCGCCCGCGACTATGAGCGCGAAAACGGTACTTATTATCATTCCCTTTTTGACTCCCCCGTCCGTTTTGACGGAGTAGAACTTCTGCACCATCTGCGGCAGTCCCCACGTGCCGAGACTCGTAAGGATGACTACCATTATAAGTCCGTAAAGATCGGGTCCGAAAAAGGACGTATACGCCCCTGACTGCGCGCCGGACTGAACAGCGGAAAGCTCATTTATCGCGTTGCCTAAACCGCCGAAACTGACCATGACGGCTATTATGATAACGACAATGCCGACAAGCATTATCAAGCCCTGCACGAAATCGTTCCACACCGTCGCCATATAGCCGCCTATAAGGACGTAAAGTGCGGTCACGCACGCCATTACTATAATGCATACGAAATACGGTATGTCGAAAGCGGCGGTAAACAGGCTGCCGAGCCCCTTATAGAGCGAAGCGGTATATGGTATAAGGAATACAAAGACTATGACGGATGCGACTGTTCCGAGATTACCGTCTCCGAATCGCTTTGCGAAATAGTCGGGCATTGTGGCGGAGTTGAGTCGGCGCGTCATTATTCGCGTACGTCTGCCGAGAGCCGCCCATGCGAGCAGTGAGCCTATTACGGCGTTACCTATTCCGATCCATGTCGCCGCCACGCCGAAATTCCAGCCGAATTGACCGGCATAGCCGATAAATATGACCGCCGAAAAATATGACGTTCCGTATGCAAACGCCGAAAGCCACGGTCCGACGCTGCGGCCTCCGAGAACGAACCCGTCCACGGATCTCGCGCTCGCGCGCGTCCTTACGCCTATAAAGATCATAAGCGCGAAATACGCGATGAGCACTATCAGATATAATATCCACATATCACGTTCCTCTTATGCGCAATCATTGCGGATATTATATCATAAATTCTTTATGCTTGCAAACGTTTTACCGCTCCGTAAGCCTGCTTGCTATTTCCGAAAGCACTCTTTTTTCTATTCGGGACACGTATGAGCGGGATATGTTCAGCTTTTTGGCCACTTGTAGTTGCGTAAGCGGTTCATCGCCGTTCATGCCGTAACGAAGAGTGATTATTATACGCTCGCGTGGAGGTAGCGTTGCGACGCATTCCCTCACCTTATCCATCATAAGTTTGTTCTCCACACAATCCGTGACCGTTTCTACGGGTACGGAAAGAACGTCTATAAGCGTTATATCGTTTCCGTCCTTGTCTGACCCCACGGACTCGGACAGCGACACGTTGCACCTGTGCTTTTTGTTTGCGCGTATGTACATCAGTATCTCGTTTTCGATACATCGGGCGGCATATGTGGCAAGTCTGCTACCTTTGCCGCTTTTATATGTACGTATTCCCTTTATAAGTCCTATACTGCCTACGGATATAAGATCGTCCGCTTCGCCCGCGCCGCTGTACTTTTTAACGACATGCGCGACAAGCCGCAGATTATGCCGTATGAGCATGTCGCGCGCCTTTTCGTCGCCCGCGGCCGCTTTTTCCAGATATTCCCTTTCCTCTTCCTCACTGAGCGGGCCCGGAAACGAATCTGCGTTTTTTATGTATGCCGAAAAACAAAACACTCTGCCCAGAAAGGACAGGAAACTTTCAAATACCATTTTGACCTCCGATAACTAAGATATGCGGAAGTATGCCGTAAATTGTCGTTTTCGGGCAAATGAAAGAATTATGCCGCAATATGCATATACGGCTATCGTTCGGGCAAAATACTCGTATGAACATGTTAGGCAGTAACGGGATCCAATCAAAGAATGCGGAAGTTACGGCAATGGGCATTATGCTCTCGTTCCTGAGGACCGCAATGGTGATGATCGCGCTGGGCTTCGTGATTACGCGTCTCAGCGGCGACAGAGCCGACCCGTTCTCCATTACGCTGTACGTGTTCGCAGGTGTGGCGGTGCTGCTCGGTATCATAGAATACGCTATGATACGTAGCTCGCTCAACTCCTGCGACGACTGCGGAGAACGATGACACGATGAAAGAGCGGAAAATATTCCGCTCTTTCTTTTCGGGGAGCGCGCCCGCGTATTTGACGCGGGCGCGCTTTTTATGTTATCATATTCATATGAGAAGAAAAGACAGAGAACTGAGCTACGAAGAAGGCTTAAAAATAATCGATAAGTGCGAGTATGCGACGCTGTCCGTCAGCGACGGCGAGGTTCCCTACTCAATCCCACTTTCCGTTTGCCGCAACGGCACGGATGTATTTTTCCACAGCGCGGACGCGGGCAGAAAAACCGAACTGCTTAAAGACGGCACTCCCGTGCGCATGGTATTCGTCGGTGACGTCGAGGCGCAGAAAAACGCCTTTACGACGGCTTACGAAAGCGCGATTGCCGTCGGAAAAATATATGCGGTGATTAACGATGCGGAGAAAATAAGCGCGCTTCGCCTGTTATCTGAAAAGTATTGTCCCGAAAACATGGCGGCGTTCGATAGATCCATCGAGCGTTCTCTCGGTCGCACAAACGTGTACAGGGTGTCTATGGAAAGCGTCACGGCAAAGGCAAAGCGCGTTAAGCGGGCACAAGAATGAAATATCTGTTTTTCGATACCGAATGCTGCGACGGCGTACATTTATGTGAATTCGGGTACGTAGTCACCGACGAGTCCTTCAACGTCACGGAAAAGGACGTTTTTTTGATCGCGCCCGAAAAGCCGTTCACGCTCTCTCACCCGGCGGTGCGTAACGAGTTAAAGCTGTATTTCAGCGAAAGCAGATACGCATCTTCTCCCGCATTTCCCGCACGTTACAGTCGGATAAAAAAACTGCTTACGGACGATGGCTGCCTTATAGTCGGGCATTCGGCGGCTAACGACGCTAACTTCATTCGCACGGCATGCGAGCGTTACGGCCTCGTCAATATAGATTTTACGTTCGCGGATACGCAAAAACTGTATGCGGAAATAAGCGAAAGCGGAGAAACTCCGTCACTTGAAAATACGGCTACGCTACTCGGGCTGGAACTATCCGAGCGACTGCATAAAAGCGACGACGACGCACTGCTCACAATGCGCGTCATGCAGGCACTGTGCAAAAAGTCGGAATGCACTCCCGAAAAGTTGCTTCAAAAGTACCCTGCTGCGCGTGGCATAAGCCGCGACGGTTGCGTATGGTATGAGGGCGGATCGTTCCCCGATCTTCTCGCCCGCCTGTCAAGAGATCCGCAGTCCGTAGGCGCAACGCGCAGAATGAAGTGCGTTTCGAAATATGCGGCACTGACCTGCATAAACCCCGACGCCGCGCCCTCTCCGCTTAAAGGCAGATCGCTGTGCGCGGGAAAATTTTTCGAGCGCAACAGGACTGCCGAAGCGCTTAACCTAATAAAGCTTCTTGCCGATCTCGGTTGCAAGTATGCGGACGGAGCTGCCGTTGCCGACTTCTATGCGGATACGGACGAGCTTACGGGCGAGGGCAAGAACGATAAGCGCGACCCGAGGCTCGGCTCGGCGCGGCGCAATTTCAGAGAGAACGGAAAGCCGCAAATCATCAGTCCGCAAAAACTGTTCGACATTCTCGGAACGTCCGAACGCACCCTTGCGGAAATGCCCATTCCGCAGATGACCATCGACGAGTGGACCGCGGGAGAAAAGCGGCTACGGAGCGAAAAGCACGACGAACCCGGTGCAATCAGACAGCGCGTTCCGCAAACTCGCCTTGCACATAACGGTGACAGCGCATCCACTTCGATAGGCGAACTGTTGCGCGGCTACGGCGTCGCTTCGGACGATTATCCGAACGGCGAAGATAAGTAATAACGACAAAACAAGACCGTCGCATTATCTGCGGCGGTCTTTTACGTGTGCGATCTAAGTTTATCAGGCGGTTAGTTTTCCCGGCCAGACGAAATACGCGACAAACAGGAAGATTATTGCAAGTATTCCGAACAGACCTATAAAAAGCCACGAATACCACTTGGGAATGAGCGCGAAACCGAACAGCGATCCTATCGTATTTATTATAAACAGTAATACGAACGCAATTATACAGTTCAGCGCGACTTTGATTATCGTGCGGAATTTGAATACCTTGCCCTTAGTCAGTATTTTTATAAGGAGCATTACGCCTATAACTACGGCAAGTGTGATGAGGAACACCCACCACTGCTGTTCGAACATGGCGGCAATGGTCTGCGTCCATGAGGACTCGCCCTCTGCCGCGGTTTCCGTGTTTTCGGCTGCGCTAAGTAACATTTCCGACATTTCTGCACCCCCGTGTTCTTGACTATATTATATCACCGGATGCGACATAATGCAAGAGCACGGGAGCATATTTAGGCAAATCTAATATTACTTTAATTTATTCCCCTTTTCGTCGCAATCGCGGCACCTGCCCACGTCCACGTTGTCCTTTGTCCTGTCGCGCAGCATTCCGACGGGATGTGCGCTCACCTGGAAGCGGTAGTCCTCGCCCGCTTCGGCTATATACCTGTCTATGACGTTGTGACTTGCTACGCTTGCTACCGCACCGTTGACCTTGCGATTATATCCGAAAAAGCCGGAGGACTCGGGAACATCGGATACGTTGACGTAACCCTCTTTATCCGCCGTAAGATTGACTGTATTTTTAAGCACTCGGCGTATATATTCCATATTGCCGCCCTCCGCCTCGGAGAACAGTAGCGGTTCGGGGAACTCTCCGCCGGGAATGACTTCCGACCAGTGCTTGCCCTCATACTTTTCGAGAAGTCTCGCGGCGGCATGAAGATGCCCTATCTCTCTTTCGAGATACTCCGTCCAGATCGCGCGGATGTTGTTGTCCGTTTCATCCATAGACATGGAATGATACAGGTAGCACTCCGCATATTCATGCATAAGGAGGCATTCGAGCCACGACGCGGAAGAATATTGTACGGACTCGTAGAGCGAAACGTGCTGCTCCTCTATCATGCCTATTTCGAGGAACAGCTTTCTGCCTATCTCGCTCGCCTCATAGAACGTGCCGCAGTTCATGTAGAGGTTCATGGTCTGCTGCTCGGCTGCGGTAATTATCATCGCGTGGAGTTTGCTCGAAAGCGGCGCATTGGCAGGAAGCGGCTTTTTGATGTCGTCCGTCGGATAGCGGTGCTCGGATACAGTGGGGCGACCGGGCATTATCTCCGTCTTCTTGCCGACAAGCGTTTCTGCGCGTATGCCGCTGTCCATTTCAAGCAGATCGGCGTATCTGTAAAGATGATCAAAGTCCTCCAAAAGCGCGAAATCGAGAGCACGTCTTACCGTCATGTTCTTTTCCTTTCTCGCAAGCATTGCGGTTAGCTCGACGGCGAGCTGTTCATACGCTATCGTCGTTTCGAGAATGCTTTCGTCCTTGGGCTTCAAGTATGACAGCTTTTTCTGCTCCTGCTGCTCAGCGCGGCGTATTACCGCGAGATCGCGGCGCAGATCGTTGTCCGCGGTGTGGCGCGCCATGTTGTGCAAAAACCATTGCGCCTCAAACTCCGTTCCGTTCATGAGGATGACCCGCATCTTCGTTTTGGGATCGGTAGCGTTCTTGTCGTATGCGCGCGGGTACAGCTGTTTCCAGTTCTCGAACGCATTCAGTCTTTCGCCTTTCTCTTCAAATGGATTGAATGACATTGTGTCCCTCCTGTTGTTTTTAATGAATAATGCTCAGTTTTCTGCCGTTTATACCGCTTACTCGGATATTCGGAAACAGCCGCACCAAACTAATTTCGGCGCAGCATGGAAAATTCGTTGATTTTAACGTCGAAATAAGGTACAATTATATACGGAAAAAGCGGAACAGGCGGAAGGTACGGAGTGTCGGCCGCCGACTAATACAAACGGAAAAGGAAACTACGATATGATAATGCAGGTTGCAACATCGGCAAGCGTGGCAGGCTCACCTTCTGCCATGGAATGCGTTGTGGCGGTAATGGGACTTCTCGGCGGACTCGGCGTGCTTCTATTCGGATTCAAAGTTCTTTCCGAATCCATAGAAAAACTTGCCAACGACAAACTCAGAGGATGGTTCGGCAAGACGTCGGGAACGGGCAGATTTGCGGGTCTCGGAATAGGACTCGTAACGACGACCATAATCCAGTCGTCATCTGCCACTACCGTCATGACCGTCGGATTCGTAAATGCGGGCGTCATGTCGCTTACGATGGCGACGGCGGTCATTATGGGCGCGAATATCGGTACGACCATTACGGCGCAGATAGCCGCGCTTAGCGCGTTTGAGTTTTCCGCCTTTCTCCTTCCCCTTGCCGCCATAGGCGTGTTCATGGATATGCTTTCCAAGAACGACAAGGTAAAAACCATCGGCATGATCCTCGGGGGTCTCGGACTCGTATTTGTCGCCCTCGACGTCATGAGTTCGTCAATGGCCGTGTTCAAGAGCGCGGACTGGTTTGCTAACGCATTGCAGGCGATAACGAATCCTTTCCTGCTCATACTTCTCGGCATGGGATTCACCGCCCTCGTTCAATCCTCTTCCGCGGTAACATCCATTATAGTCGCACTTGTCAGCGGCGGAGGCGTTATAATCGGTGACGGCGGCAATAGTGTGCTGTTCCTCATACTCGGTACGAATATAGGTACCTGCATCACGGCAATCCTTTCGTCGATAGGCGCAAATACAAACGCAAAACGTGCGGCGTTCATCCACCTGATGTTCAACGTATTCG
>DXHT01000063.1 GCA_019113265.1 Bacillota bacterium
TGTATTTGCTCCACCACGAGGAGATAGAGTCGCTCGCAAAGAACTTCCCCGAAGTAAAGCGCATACGCTTTTTCATGACGTTCGGGCAGAGCTATCTGACGCATATGAAGTGCCTCGAAAACGTCGGCATGCTGTCCACCACCCCCGTCATGTACGAGGGCAGACCGATAGTTCCCATACAGTTCCTCAAAGCGCTCCTTCCCGACCCCGCGTCGCTCGGACCGCGCACCAAGGGCAAGACGAACATCGGCTGCATATTCACGGGAGTAAAGGACGGAAAACCCGCCTCCGCGTATATCTATAACATATGCGACCACGAGGAGTGCTACCGCGAAGTAAAATCGCAGGCGATCTCGTACACCACGGGCGTGCCCGCCATGATAGGCGCGGCAATGCTGCTCACGGGAAAGTGGAAGGGCGCGGGCGTGTATACTCCCGAACAGTTCGATCCCGATCCGTTCATGGCGGATCTCAACGCTTACGGGTTGCCCTGGAAGATAGTGAGTGACCCCGTAAAAGTAGACTGACGAGCGGGAGCGCACACGGCGTGCGCTCCCCTTTTACCGCCCCGGCGGCAAGGAGAACGAATGGATACACCCGTATTTATAATAGACGAAACGCGGCTGAGAAAAAACTGCGAAAAGCTCGCGCGCGTAAAAGAGGCGTCGGGCTGCAAAGTGCTTCTCGCGCAGAAGGCGTATTCCGCATTTGAAACGTACCCGATAATAGCCGAGTATCTCGACGGCACGACGGCGAGCGGGCTTTACGAAGCGCGGCTGGGCAAGGAACATTTCGGCAAGGAAACGCACGTCTACTCCCCCGCTTATAAGGAGAGCGAGCTTAAAGAACTGCTCGGCTACGCCGATCACGTCACGTTCAACTCGCCTACGCAGGTAAGGATGTTCGCGGGAGAGGTCAAGGCGGCGGGAAAGAGCGTGGGAATGCGCGTCAATCCCGAATGCTCGACGCAGGAAGGCCACGAAATATACGACCCTTGCGCTCCGTTCTCCCGCCTGGGCGCGACGCTTGCCGCAGTAAAAGCGGACGAAGAGGTCATAACCCTACTCGACGGACTGCACTTTCACACGCTGTGCGAGCAGAATGCGGACGCGCTTAAAATCACTCTTGACGCGTTCGATCGCGCTTTCGGAAAGTACGCTCGCGGCATGAAGTGGATAAATCTCGGCGGCGGTCACCACATTACGCGTGACGATTACGACACGGAGCTGCTTATAGACTGTATAAAGCGCGTTCGGGACGCTTACGGGTGCGAGGTATATCTCGAACCGGGAGAGGCGGTGGTCCTCAATGCGGGAACGCTCGTCGCGCAGGTGCTGGACGTCGCACACAACGGCAAGGATATCGCGCTTCTCGACGCGTCCGCCGCCTGCCATATGCCCGATGTGCTGGAAATGCCCTACCGCCCGCCCGTGTGCGGACTGTTTGCAAAGGGCGAGGGAGCGGAGGCAAAGGACCTCTGCGATTTCGCGGGAGACGGATACCGTAAGATCTCGGACGCGGGCGACGTCGGAGAGCGCGGCCATGAGTGCCGCCTGGCAGGGTCTACCTGCCTTGCGGGAGACGTCATCGGCGACTGGTCGTTCGACACTCCCCCGCGCCGCGGCGACAGGATAGTATTCGGCGACATGGCGCTTTACACCATGGTCAAGACAAATACCTTCAACGGCACTCCCCTGCCCGCCATCGCTCTGCGCGAAACGAGCGGAAAGCTGCGCATTTTGCGCAAGTTCGGCTACGACGACTTTAAGTCCCGCCTTTAACGCGCAGTTGTGGCAAACACTCCTTGCCTGAAGAGGCTCATTCGAGTGCTGCTTATATCAAGCTAAAGCCCGACGGTACCTTTCATGAAATGCGGCTCTACGATAAAGACCACTACCTCGTGAAAGAAATTGCCTATCACCCGGAACAAAGCCTTACAGGGAATAGACATGAACAAATATTACATGTGCACGAATATGATAGAAATTTCAAAAGAACAAATGCAAGACCTATATCAAAACAAGAATATGAGCTCTACAAGAAATATTTTAAGGGGGTGACATAACATTGATAGACGGAAATGTGAATGAATTTGTAGATGGACTTTACTATGGAGATGAAAGGTGGGTCCTATACAAAGGAGTTAAATTTTTTATACAAGGTTGGGTAAAGAACGATAATTTTACGCTTGTTATGGATCAAATGGAACCCGAGCCCCCTAACTCCACTCCATATGTTCCACTGTGGACTATGACAAAGCCATACGATAAGCGTGATGAAGTTGTCGAAGCGTTCCTTGCCGCTCCGCTGTGGGAAGGCAAGACATTCATGCAAGCCGAAAAAGAAATGGAATGGGTGGATTGCTGATATGGAAGATCGCAGTCATTAAAATAGTATCCGCGTTTTTTCATGACACTCATAGAAAGCCGTAATCATCTGACTACGGCTTTTACTTTCGTACAAAGAACTTCGCATATTGTCGATTTACGGTGTGCGCCAAACTATTTGCGATATTACCTTGTTCTTTCATTGTAATGTCCTCCGATTGTGTGTCTTTTGTTGACCGGTATGGCATTTCCTATTTTACAAAATCGGGATATTTTTTGTCATCCTTATCGGCTTAGCCTATACTGAACCCTGCCATAGTGGCGGGGTTTTCAGGTGACAAAAACGCGGACGGGCGGCAATATTGCCGCCCGTCCGCGTTTCATCCATCCTATCATAGCGAGAGCTATCCGCGCCGCTTTAATGCGTCCGTTGCCGCCATGACGGCGCGCCGCCGCTTGCCGAGTGCGGAAGCCCGCTTTTAATATTTGCCGTAAAGCGCGAGGAAGTCGAAGAGTCCCGCATAGAACATGTCGTCCGAAACGGAGTTATCCTCTTTATCCACGGTAAGCGTGCGTTCGCCCGTAAGTTCGCCGCTTTCCGCCTTGACATTGCCGATAAACGTATAGTCATAGCCGTCGAAGAGTCCCGCATAGTCGAAGTTCTGCGCATATGTGGGTTCGGTGCTCGGGCTCCAACCGTTATACGCGTTGTTGGGGTCGCCCGCGATTATTCCGAAAAACTCCTGCGTGCCGCCCGTCGGAGCGGAGAGCCTGACGTCGTACTCGTCCTTATCGCCGCCCGCTGTGAACTCGAACGTGCCGCTGACCGTCGTCTCCATCTTTCCGTACGTTCCTCCCCATGCCGCGGGGTTTTTGATGACTATCGAATAGGTGTAGACGTATGTGAAGTCGCGCGCGAGAACGAGGTTCTGGTTGATCTGATACGCGAAGTTGATGCCCGACGCGTTGGTAAACGGCGCGCCCTGTCCGCAGTAGAGACTGAACGATCCGTCCGTAAGCGCGGCGGGATCCGTCGTGAGCTTGAGGGGTTGTTCGCTCGTACCGCCGAGAGTGGCGTTATAGGTGAACGTGCCGCGTAGCGAGCTTACGGGACCCGTGGGTTCGGTATCCTCCTTGCAACCGCCTATCAGCGCGACCGACAGCGCGAGCGCCGCGACGAGTGCGGTGAAAAGCAATGCTTTATATAACTTTTTCATGCGCCTATCCTCCTTACGCCGCTCCGAGGACGCGCGCCGCATCCTCAGCGGAGAACACGTATACGCCGCCCGCGTAGTTTACCGTTATGCCCTCGCTTACCGAGCCGCTTATAACGAATCCGTCCGCGGAAGAGAAGAACTCCCCGCCCGCCGTCTTGAACTCGAACATCTCATACCCGCCGTCCTCGCCTTTGAGCGTCCAATAGCCGTAAGCCGTGTCGCCGCTGCGGTAGGTCACGAACAGAGCAAGCTCATTGCCGCCGCTCATCGCCGCCATTCTCGAATTATCCCAATCGACGTCGGGTATGACCAATATGGTATACGTCGCGTAAATATCCTGGTTGGTGTATTCGACGGTAACGGTATGCACGCCTATCTCGCTCGTATCGGGAACGGAAACGAGGTACTGATTTTCCGCAAGGGTCGCCGTCGTGCCGTCCGAGTAATGCACGGTCACGGTCAGACCCGCAGATGTGAACTGTTCGCCCACGACGTACTCGCGGTCTGCCGCGCCGTCGCCGAAGCCGAGGGTGATGCCCGTCGCCGCCTTTTCCCAGCCGATTATCACTCTGTGCCAATCGGCTCCGCTCGCCGCAAACTGCGTTTCGACGCCGCCGACGTCCGTCGTTATGAACAGCCAGCTGTTGTCGGGACTCGTGCCGTCATTCTCGACGGTTTCCGTCGCCCAGCCCGTGCTTTCGTTATTCACGAAGTTGCTCGCCCACTGCGCCGCGGTGTAGGTATAGCCGAACCCGCGCATGGTTATCTCGCCCGACGGGGAGATATAGACGTACTGCCCCCAGCTGTTGGCGTCCTTGGTGTCGCTTACGCCGCCGTTGAGCGTACCGACGTACAGCGTGAGGGACGCGCCGTTGCCCGTTCTGTTCTCGAACGAGAGTATGCCGTTGCCGTTTCTGCCGCTTACGTCGGGCATGACGGCTATTTCATACGTCAGCGTGCCGCCGTCGTACGTCGCCGTCGCGGTCGCTATGCCCTCGGCTGAGGTGTCCGCGGTCACCGAAGTCACGTTTATTTCGGTAGCCTCGCCGCTCGCGGAATAGCCGTACGCCTTTATGCCGTCGTAAGAGAACTGCTCGCCCTTGGTGAACACGCGGCGCACGCTCGACAGGTCGACTGCCGCGCCCTCGACGGTCACGTCGTATGTCGCGCGCGCCCCGCCGAGAAGTACCGTAACGGTATGTTTGCCCGCGGTCATCTGCGGAGCTATTATCTCATATTCGCCGGCAAGCGCCGTTTCCGTGTGTCTGTCGCCGTACACCTTGGTGACCGTCAGTCCGTCCGCGGAGAATTCCTCTCCGTTACCGAACGCGGTGCGTGCGCCGCCGAGCGTCAAGGAGCGTACTACATCTGCCGCAAGCGCCGCTTCCCACACCGATTTTTCCGCCACATAGGTATTGCCCGCGACGTTGAGCGACAGATCGCCGTTATCCGCTATCGTGCCGAGATATTTGACTCCCAGCCCGCTTACGGGATAGAGTATCAGATAATACTTGCCGTTTTCCGCGCTGAAACGGTAGGACGATCCGCGCGTGACATTGCCTGCGGCGTCCGTTACGGTAAAGTAGCTCTCCCTGCCGCTGACGCCCGACTCGTAAAGGGTGACGCTTCCGCTGTCCCCCGTCAGAGTGAGCACACTGCGAGGCACGTTGACCGTTATCTCCGCGGTATAGCCCTCGTACGATACGGTAAGGACGTTCTCGCCCTCCTGCATATCCTCGTCGCCCGTAACGGTATAGTCGCCGAACGCATACGACAGAGGACGGAGCGAATCCACGTCTTCAAGGTACATGACGGTCACGCTGTCCGGATCGAACCCGTTTTCGCACATATTTGCGGGAAGTCCGGACTCGTCGTCCTTGAACCCGACGTAAAGACCCTTGACCGCCACGGTCACTTCCTCTCTGAGCGCGCCGTAACCGACAGTCACGACGTACAGTCCGGGAGTGCTACCGCTTATCTGCGACACCGTATACTCGCCCTCGGCAAGGACCTTGGGCCGGATGCCGTAGGTGCTCGTCACCGTAACCGTTATACCTTCGAGATCCACTTCTTCGCCCGGCTCGTAAGCCGTCTTGTAGTCGCCGCTTATCTCGATGTCGGTATACGCCGAACCGCTGAGCATGGGGGCGATGGAGGAGTAACTCACCTGTCCGAATATGTGACAGTTCGTAACGGACGTCGGGAAGTACATTCTGAACGACACGCCGGGATAAAGGTTATACGAGCCGTAACCGCCGAGGTACGTTCCGCCCGAGTTGAACCACTGCGAACTGCCGTCGGATACCTGAACGACGCACGTCGAGTACAGCGAACCCGACGGAGCGTTGAGCGTTATCGCGTTATCCGCCGACGAGTAGCTCCACGTCGACCACTCGGTGCGCACACTGCCCGTTTCATCCGTAAACGTTATCTTATACGCGCCCGCCGTCGTATCCGCCATGTTGGTGTAGTAGAAGCGTATGGACGCGTTTTCGGGATGCTCCGCGCCGCCGAAATAACTGCGGGGCTCGCTCGCGTCGAACGCCGTTTCATACACATTCACGGTATAGCTGCCCACGACCTCGCCCTCAACGACGACGTCGACGTTCTTGACTCCCGTCGTGTCCGTGGACTCGCCGTCGGCAAGTCGCACTTCCCAGTCGAACTTGCCGCTTGACTCGCCGTAAGTCGCCGTGGGGGTCTCGCTCTCCCACTTTCCGTCCGTCACGCTTATTATTATGCCGCTGCTCGAGAGCGACTCGCCCTTTGAGTAATAGGGCACTGCGCCCTGCGTGTTGACGTAAACGCCCTCCACGCCGTACTGTACGCTGCCCGTAAGCCCGCCCGCGGACACTACCGCGTCATGCAGACCGGGCGTTCCGAGATCGGGTGCGGAAAGCTCGAACATATCTGCTTCCAGACGCACGGTGTCCTTCCAATCGGCATTGGGGAAAGAGAACCGTCCGCTCTGCGGCTCGCCCGTAAGCTGTGCCCACACTTCCAGATCTCCCTTTTCGGCGTTCATCGCGTCTATCGTGTCGCCTGCGGCGTAATAGCGCTTGAAATCCGGACTGCTCTCGACGGACAGATGGCGCAAACCGAACACCGTGACGGTGTAACTTCCGCGGTAGAGCACCGTGCCGTCCTGCCAGGACACGACGACGGGTTTTACTCCCGCACTTGACAGGTCCGCCTCGAATTTGCATTCGGACATATCGGGAACGACTGTCTTGCCGTCCTTGTCTGCAAGCTCCAACGAAACGCCGTCGGTATTCAATTCTTCGCCCGCGATATATTCGGTTATCGTGTCGGACGTGGTATGAACGGTCACGCCCTCCGAAATTATCTCCGTTATCTCCGTACTCGCGCCGCCGCCTATCGCCCAGGAAAGGCCTATGGAGAACAGCACGAGCGCGATCGCGCCTATCGCGGCGTATATTATCATTTTGATATACTTAGTTTGCATGACGTTCCTCCTTGCCTTCGGAAAGGACTTCGAGAACGCTGCCGCCGTCTTTCACGGGTCTGAAAAACGCCGCCGCGACTATTACCACCGACGCAATGACGTACATCACCGCGCCCGCGATTGCGGGAGGGACGCCCGCCGCGTTCGCCTCCGCATTGCCCATGTTGACGGTGAAATACACGCCGATGTTGGCAAGCGTGCGGCTTATGTGGAGCAGACCCGCAAAGAGCGAGAACACCGCGCCGCCCGCGAAAATGAACACGGAAGAGAACTTGTTGTTGCCCGCGACGACCGAGTTTACGATTACGAACGCCATAAGCGCGATCGTCGTCACGGAGTAGAGTATCGTGAATCTGTTGAGGACGTAGCCGAGAGCGTTATAGGACTTAACGTGAAGCGACAGTCCGACGGCGACCAGCACGAGCGCAACTATGGCGAGATAAAACGCCGGACGCAGCGACAGGATGACTCTCAGCGCCTTATTCTTTATCTTCATGCCTCACCTCCCGTCCGAGTCACGGACGCGCTCTTTCTCGCGCGGACGACGGAAATCACATACAGCGCCGCAAGAGCCGCCGCAACCGCCGCGAGTGCCGCGCCGATCGCTATCAGCGCCACCTGCCACCACGACATGGAATTGGTCACGACGAAATCGGGACTTATGCCGTTGAGCGCGCTGCTGTTTGCGAGCGCATACAGATAGTAGTGCATATTGTCGCGCAACGCTTCGCACATATCGGGATCACTGCGCACCTTGTTCTGATCGTTCCAGTCCGTCCAGTACTGACTGAGGAGCGATTCGGGACCCGTGGACGCCATGAACGTGACGTTGTTTATAGCCGCGTCCTGAATGGTGAAGAACTCGCCCGTAACGACCATGTCGGAAGAGCTGAGACCCTTGAAGCCCCACTCGCCGCGCAGTATGCCCTTCATAACGCCCGTGTGGCCGTTGCCGCCCACGACGCCTATGCGGGAGAACGTTGTCATCGCGCCCAGCGCGCCCACCGTCGTGCCGTCCTCGCGCGTTACTTTCGCGTCGGACAGCGCGCCCTCGAAGCCGCGCAGTTCAAGCTCGCGCGCGCTCTGCTCCTCCATGAACTGACCCAGCCCCTCGCGGAAGGACTCCTGAGAGTTGAACGCGAAGTGCTTGGGAGCGAGTATCGCGCCCTTTTCCAGTCCGCCCTCTATGACGCTCCTGCCTATGAGGTTGGTGAGCATGCTGTCCTCGCTGTAATACTCGTGATTGCGAGAGTTGAACGGCGTGCGATGCAGATTCATTCCGGGCGCCCATTGCATGGCGTTGCCGCTCCATATCATCTCCTCGCCGAACATATCGCCCTCGCGGCGGGCAAGCTCCTTGCTGAACGTCGCCGCTATTATCGGCTCGCAGGGCATATCGCAGGTATATACGTTCGCATTGGGATCGTCCGCGCTTATCGCGTAAAGTCCGCTCGTCTTGGAACGGTTACTGCGCAGTGTGCTCGTAACGTTGCCGTTTGGTCCGTCTATCTGCCACGCCGTGGGTGCGTTGACGGACACTATCGCCTCGTTCTCCGTGCCGCCGTACGGCGAGAGGAACCACGCCTCATAGAACGTAACCTGATCGAGGAGATAATCCCAACGCTCGTCGTCGAACGCCGCGAGTTTGAGGTCTGCGACGGAGAGGTTCTCCATCGGCTCACCCGTCTCCTCGTCTATATCCTCCGAGTGGTCATAGCCGAACGTCGTCGTCACCGCGCCGCTCGTCAGCTCGTATTCGTGGTTGTTCAGAGAGTTCACCATGCCGTCGGTGACTTCGAGAGAGGTATACGTCCTCGGGAACGTGCCGCTCCAATCGCTGCGCGACAGGTACGTCACCGTGCCCGATTTGTAATAGTTATAGTCCGCGTTGTCCATGCGGTTACGCACATACTCGCCGCCCTCCGACGTCTGCGCTATAAGAGAGGTGCTGACGCCGTTGCCGTCGTCGCTCCAACCCTCATAGTCGGACAGGTCGCAACTTACCGCGCAAGACGAATCGGGAGTTTCCCATTCCTCGGCGTAAACGCTGCCGCCTTGAAGCGCTATTATGTTGTTGAGCGCCGCGTGCGCGCCGTTACCTATCGCGAAGTAGTAGTCGCCCGCTTCGAGGATATATCCGCCCGTCAGCTGCTCACCGTTTTCGTCCGTATGCACGGCGGTCTTGTCGTAGGAGGCGACGTATTTGAGGTCGCCCGTAACCGTTATCGTCTCCGTCGCGCCCGCGGCTATCTCCTTCTTTTCAAAGGAGAGCAGTTGCACCGCGCTCTTTTCCACTCTGCGCTGCGACGTGCCGTTTATCTGCACGACGTCCTTGTCGTAATCGGTATACGGCGACTGAACGTAAAGCTGTGCGACGTACTTTGCGGGCATCGAGCCGTTGTTGGTGACGGACACGTCCACGCTCACCGTGCGCGCTTCTATGTCCACTTTAAGGCTGCCCGGCACTATGCTCTCGTCAAAGTCGACGTAACTCATGCCGTAACCGAACGAGTACGCCACTTCATCCTCATATTTCCACGCATTGCCCGTGCTCGAACCCGTCTGCGCCGACGCATTGCCGTTGCCGTAAACGGTGTCGTAATACCGCGTTTCGTAATAGCGGTAACCGACGTAAAGCCGCTCGGCGAACACCGTATAATGCTCGCTGTTAGCCCGCCAGGTCACATTGCCGTAAGAGCTCTTGTTGGAGTATGATATCGCCGTGCCGTCGGGGCTGTGAGTGCCGAAATTCTGCGCGGCGGGCGAATAGGACGCGTTCACCGCGTAAGTGTCGGGGAGTTTGCCCGACGGGGAGATCTTGCCCGCGATGATGTCCGCGACCGCCTCCATGCCGTACGCTCCCGGCAGCCCTATCCACAGGACGGAATCCACTCTGTCGTCGTTTTTAAGGCTGTCTATATCCATTGCCACCGCACTGCAAAGCAGTACGATGACGTTGTCCGATATTTCGCTCGCAACGTCTATAAGCGCAAGCTCGCTGTCGTAAAGTCCGAGCGCGCTCGTGTTACCGCCCGTTCCGCTCATGCCGTATGTGCCGGGCAGATAGTCGCGCCCCTCGCCGCTCGCACGGCCGAGGAACACTATCGCGGCGTCCGAGTATGCGGAGTAGTTGCCGCACTCGTTTTTGGTTATGGACGGCTCGTTGGGGTTGAACGGACTGCCCGAACTGCCGTTGCCCTCGCTTCCGCCGGGGAACGAACCGAAAGGCTTGCCGTCATAGGCGCGCTTTGCATCGGGATTTATATTTATGCCGTTTTCCGCGAGCGCCTCTTCCAGAGTGACGGGAACGTCCACGACTCCGTCGGTCGTGGTCACCGTAGAGGGACGCACGATACTTCCAGTCAGTCCGCCGTACACCGACGACTGACCGTTGCCGCCCTCGGGATAGTCACGTCTGTTTCCCGACGCGTCGTAGGTGTATGCGCGCGTTCCGAGAAGGGTCACGTTCGCACTTCCCGTTTCGCCGTAATCGAAAAGAGGCAAAGACGTTTTGCCCTCGCCCGTCTCGTTGTTTTTGATGAGTACCGCGCCTTCCGCTTCAAGCTCCGTCGCCACCGCGCGGCGAGCCGTCATCATTTCCGTGGTACTGTCGTAGTCCGACTGAAACGCATAGTCTTCGACGGCCATACTGCCCGCCGCGCCGCTAACGCCGAGCGCCTGATCGATCATGCTCTTATAGTCGCCCGATCCGATCATGAACGCACCGAACATGACGGCGCATAAAAAAGCGGTGAGCACGCTCAGACCTCGCAAGTAGCCGCGGACTTTCCTGGTTTTTGCCATTCCGTTCTCCTTTTCCCTTTTCGTCCCGCGCCGCCGCGCGGACAGCTTGCGCGGCAGTCGGAACGTTACTGAGGTATTTGCTTTACGCGGGGAGTGAGGTAAACGAAAAAGCCCGACTTATAAGCTTAAAGCATAGTCGGACTTGCATATCGGTAATACTGACTTACGGCATCCTGCCAAAGCCTCATCACCGCCGCACCCGACTTGCGATCGCGCGGACGTCCGCTTCCCTGCGGAATTCCCCTTTGTGATTTGAGTATAATACCGCATTGCCGCCTTGTCAATACCTTTATAAAATTGATCGCAAAGTTGAAAACTAAGCATTTTTACGGCATAAAATGCACAAATTTGCGCAAAACGAAAGCATTTTCGGTGCGATTTATTAAAAACGCGCACTGCCCCGTGTTTTATCCTGCATTCCCGTACGCCCGTTTTCAAGTCGAGACCGCATGCCCGTTATACCGATCGGACGGTGCGTTTTATGGCGAAAAAGCGCGGCGTTCCGCCGCCATGCATGCGAAAATATCCGAACGCTTATATGGCGGTTTATCGTAGCTTCAAGGCGTAAAAGCGCGCGTATATTTTTCGCTTCGTAAGCAAAAAGCCGCATAATTTTAGCGCCCCCGATAAACGTAAAGCACACGGGTATTTTTTGCATTAAATGCTAAAATAAACCGCGCGTCTCGTTGGGACAACGCCGTGTGCGGAGAGTTACGACTAACACTCACCGCATAGTGAACTCGGCAATTCGGACGCGAAAAGCATAAGCCGTGCGGCGGGGCAAAGACCATGCAAAAAAAGCCGTGCGGCGGGGCGGCAAGCGAAAAACCCAAAAAACAATGCCGAGTGATGCACCTTAGCGAAAACCCATAGCGCGGCGAGGCGAACGGGACAAACGCGCTCCGAACGAGCAGAACGCCCGCCCAAGCGAGAGGACAAGCGGGATAAATCGCGTAGTTGCCGCCTTTTAATCGCGTAAGCCGTGCGGCGCGCAGACGATAAACCGTTTTACGGCTAAGTTTTAGCTGTGCAGCCACCCGAAAACGCTGTACTGCCGGGCGCACCTTTTGCGGCAGGCGCGAACAAGCACAAGCCGTGCGGCGGGGCAAAGACCATGCGAAAACATAAGCCGTGCGGCGGGGCGGCAAGCGAAAAACCCAAAAAACAATGCCGAGTGATGCACCTTAGCGAAAAGCCATAGCGCGAAAAAAACCATACCTCCGTTACGCGAAAAGCCATAGCGCGGAAAAAAGCAATACCCCGTTACGCGAAAAGGGGCGAAAAGAAAAAACGAAAGCGGCGCGTGTGCTCACGCGCCGCTTTATTACCGACGTTTTCGGTTAATTTTTCAAGCGTTGGATTCTGAAAAGTTATCTTTTTTAACGGATCTCACTTACTCTTTTTGACCCGCATATCTTTGTATGCCGCTCTGTCAAATCCGATCCGTAAGAATTTTTCTTTTCCTTTTGCGCTCTGCGTTTCACTGCTCCGTCTCTCTCATCATTCCCCGTTGAATGTCATCCATACCCGCCTTTTAACGGTCGTGCCTGCGTTTCGTTCAAGTATCTACGATATACCC
>DXHT01000064.1 GCA_019113265.1 Bacillota bacterium
CGAGCCGATGACGACGTCGCGGATCGATAAGGAACCGCCGACGACAAGAGACGGATATACGTTTGACGGCTGGTATACCGATAAAACGTTCCATTACAAAGTGACCTTCCCGTACGATGTGACGAAAGAGCAGACGCTTTATGCGAAGTGGACGCAGAACGAACCCGGGGAAATCGTGTTTACCGTTGACGGAAACGGCGTGCTGACGGGCGTGAGCGGTCTGACGGGAAGTAATATGACCGTTGAGATCCCGGCGGAGGTCAACGGTATCACGGTCACGGAAATAGGAAAGGATGTTTTCAAGGATAATAAGAACGTCGGCAGACTTATCATTCCCGATTCCGTAACAACGCTCGGTTACCGGATGTGTTCGGGATGTACGGCTTTACGTGAAGTACGTCTTCCTTCCGGACTTACGGTGATACCCGACGAGGCTTTCGACGGATGCTCGTCGCTGCAAACGGTTAACTTCCCCGATACTTTGAAAGAGATCCGTTCCGACGCATTCTGCGGCACTGCACTGACGGAGTTTATCGCGCCGGATTCGCTGACGGATATATTCGGTTACGCTTTCAAGGATTGCGCAGGTCTGACGACAGTCGAACTGACAAACGTGCGCAAACTCAGCACGGGCGTATTTCAGAACTGCACGGCGCTGGAGTCGATCCGTTTGCCCGACAGTATAGCCGAACTGTCCGATCATATATTCGACGGATGCGCGTCGCTTACGGAAATCTATATGCCGGATAATCCGATAGCCGTTTCTTTTACCGTATTTGACGGGACGGCGTATTACGATGACCCGTCCAATTGGGAAAACGGCGTGCTGTATGCGGACGGCTATCTCATAGCGGCAAACGAGGATTTTGCTTCGCTGACGGAATATACGGTAAAAAAAGACACCGTCGTCATTGCGGACAACGCGTTTTCCCCCGTCGGTTACTCGTCTAAACTGATGAATTGTCAAATCAAGTGCAACAGTTAGAGAGATTTTCAAGGAACAAATCTTGTGGTGTATGGTAATGTAAAACTTTCTTGGGCCTGGCGTTGATCAACGCCAGGTTCTTTTTTAAAGTCGCGGGGCTCACTCGCGAAAGATTCCTGCCTTTCGGGTAAAACTCACGCAGCAGTCCGTTCAGGTTCTCGTTCGTCCCTTTTTGCCATGCGCAGTACGGATCGGCGAAATACATATCGCATTGCAACGCTTTTTCTATCTCTCTCCAACAGGCGAACTCACTCCCACGGTCGCAGGTGATCGTTTTTACCGCCTCTTTGGGAAACTTGGAAAGCGCGTCTATAACTGCTTTCGCCATCGTTTCTCCCTTTCTGTCCGGTATCTTCACTGCTATGTAATATCTCGTCTTTCTCTCCGCGAGCGTGGCAAAACACGCCTTGCTTTTCCCTTGTCCCGACACTACCGTATCCGCTTCCCAATGCCCGAATTCTTTGCGGTTGTATACGCTCTTGTCTCTTTTGCGTATGCTTTTCCCGGTCGTAAATCTTCCGCCGTTTCCTAATCGCTTCCGCGTTTTGCCTTTCCTGCGTAAGTTTTTAAGAGTGGAACGAAGATATCTTTCGTCTATCCAACGATAGATCGTTCTGAACGACGGCATTCTCATCCCGCACGGCGTTTTGGATATCTGTTCGGGAGACCACGTTTGCGACAGTTTCTCGTCTATGTAATCCAGCACCTCTCGTTTCCAAAACATTCCGCGGTGGCGGTAACTGTTTCGAAGATCGCTTTTCTTTTGTGCCGTATACGGATAATATCTCGGTATATCCCTGAAAAAGGTACAGTTCCGCCGCAATTCCCTCGATACCGAGCTCACATTCCTGCCGAGAAGTCTTGCAATTTCCCGATAACTTTTCCCTTTTACATAGTATTCTCGTAGACAACAGCGCTCTTCTATGGTAAAATGTTTGTAGTTCATACAGATCTCCTTGGTAAAATTTGGTTTCCACGTCTCTATTTTACCACAGATTTGTATGAACTCCTTTTTTTCTTTCTACTGTTGCACTTAATAGTATAATTCACCGACGGTAAAAACGAGGCAGAGCGACTTATCGCTCTGCCTCGTCTTCTTTTTTGGTACCCCCAGCGGGAATCGAACCCACAACTGCCCCTTAGGAGGGGGCCGTTATATCCATTTAACTATGGAGGCTTATGCCTGCGGGCGGGTAACGCCGCACCGTATACACAAGCATATAACATGGGGCGGTATCTTGTCAAGCGAAAAAAGGTTGACTTTGCGGCGGAATGGGATTATAATACTTCCGATAAAAGAATTGAGGTGCAGTTATGACCAAGACGACGGAAGAGGAAGTAAAGGAACAACAGGAGTGCACTCACGACTGTTCGAGTTGTTCCGCCTCCTGCTCTTCGCGTGACGCACAGCCGGATGAGGCTGCCCTGGCGCGCAAAGAGATGAATAAGATAAAAAAGACGATAGCCGTGATGAGCGGCAAGGGCGGAGTGGGCAAGAGTCTCGTGACCGCGCTTCTCGCGAGCGCGACCGCCGCTCTCGGTAAAAAGACGGCAGTGCTCGACGCGGATATAACGGGACCGAGCATACCCCGCGCGTTCGGGCTTTCCAAGGCGCGTGCGGGCGGAAGCCCTCTCGGCATACTTCCCGTGGAAACCGCCACGGGCATCGAGGTGATGAGCCTCAACCTGCTCATGGAGAACGAAACGGATCCCGTCATATGGCGGGGTGCGCTCATAACGGGCTGTGCGAACCAGTTTTACACGGACGTCGTTTGGGGCGACGTGGACTATATGTTCGTGGATATGCCTCCCGGAACGGGCGACGTTCCGCTTACCGTGCTTCAATCCTTCCATGTGGACGGCATAGTGCTTGTGACCAGTCCGCAGGAGCTTGTGGGCATGATAGTGGAAAAGGCCGCCAAGATGGCAAAGATGATGAACGTGCCCATTCTCGGCATAGTGGAAAATATGTCCTATTTCGTTTGCCCCGATTGCGGCAAAAAGCACGAGATATTCGGCAAGAGCCGCCTTGCGGAGACGGCGGAGAAGTTCTCGATACCTCTTACCGCCAGCCTGCCCATCGATCCGAAGATAGCGGAAACGGTGGACGAAGGAAGAGCGGAGAGCCTGTTTGAACTGCTCATGCCCATGGCAAAGGAGCTTTAAAGTAAACCGAGGGACGATAACGCTCGTCCCTCTTTTTGCTTGACGCGTTCGGAGAAAGGGTATGCCGCACGACGAATACGAAAACTGCAAACTCTGTCCGCGCATGTGCGGAGCCGACCGCACGAAAGGGCGCGGCTATTGCGGCGCGCCCGATAGCACGCGCGTTGCCAAAGTCATGCTGCATATGTGGGAAGAGCCGTGCATAAGCGGAAGCGCGGGCAGCGGCGCCGTATTCTTTTCGGGCTGTAATCTGCGCTGTTCGTACTGCCAGAACCGCGACATATCGTTCGTGACAAGAGGCGACGCGCCGACGGACGAACAACTCGCGGAGATATTCCTCTCTTTGCAACAAAGGGGAGCGCATAACATAGATCTCATTACGGCGACGCCCTATCTTCCCTCGGTGATATCCGCGCTGAAACTCGCGCGGCCCAAGCTGACCGTCCCCGTCGTGTACAACACGAGCGGATACGAAAGCGAAGATGCGGTGCGCGCGCTTTCGCCGTATGTGGACGTGTGGCTTCCCGACTTCAAGTATGCGTCGTCCGCTCTTGCGGCAAAGTACTCCCACGCCGCCGACTATCCCGCAGTCGCATATGCCGCAATATCCCTTATGGCGCGCCTTGCGGGGCCTCCCGTGTTCGGCGACGACGGCATGATAAAGCGGGGAGTGATAGTGCGCCACCTCGTTCTGCCCGGTCACCGCGACGATTCAAAAGCCGTTATGCGGCTGCTCGCGGGCTTAGGAACGGACAGATTCCTGATCTCTCTCATGCGTCAGTACACTCCGCAGTTCGCGGGGGAGGACTGCGACCTTAAACGCAGGGTGACCACGTTCGAGTATGAGTCCGTGCTCGAAGTCGCGCGCGTCGCGGGACTCAACGGCTATTGCCAGTCCGCGCAGTCCGCAACGTCTGCGTATACGCCCGACTTTTCGCAAAAAGACTGAAAATAAACGCGCCCTTCGGCGGGCGAAGGAGGAAATATGAAACTGCTGATACCTTTAAGCGAAAACGGTTATCTG
>DXHT01000065.1 GCA_019113265.1 Bacillota bacterium
TACGTGGCATGCGGAGGGGACGAGCTGGAAGCGCTTGACGACATACTGTCGAAGAAGATAATAAGGAAGCTGGAAACGCAGAACCCGGTATACGTCAAGAGCATGAGCAGGCAGATGTCCGAATACCTTGACGAGCTGTTCGGAGAGGGGAAGATGAAAAGCTGCAAGGAAAGTCTCGAACGCCTTGCGCTCGGAGCGTGACAAATGGAAGAATTCCGCAACACACAAAGCGATACCCATTCGCCCGAGCGTTCGGGCGGCGAAAAGCCGAAGAAAAAGAGAAAACTCTTTATCCTCGGCAGTATCCTCATAGGCGTCGTCGTCATGCTCCTCGTGTATTTCGTCCTGATAGCGACGGGAGTGATACGCATCCGCGCGAACGAGCTTACGATAAGCACGCCGTCGGCGGTAAAGACGTACGACGGCACGCCTCTTACCGCGCAGGATTACGAAATAACGAGCGGCGCGCTTCCCGAGGGCTATACCGTGACCGCCACGTATCCCTCATACGTGACGAAGCCGGGCAAGACGGACAACGTCGTGACGATCTCCGTAATAAACGAGAAGGGAACGGACGTAACGGACGAGTTCGACATAAATTACGAGTACGGCGAGCTGGAAGTCCGACCCGCAAACCTTACGATATACAGCGAAAGCTACGAGAAGGTATACGACGGCACGCCGCTTGTCGGGCAGATACCGTCCTCTCTGACTACCGTCGGGCTGATAAACGGTCATGCGATAACGGTACTCGGGCGGTGCGCGTCGATAACGGACGCGGGCAGTGTGCCCAATACCTTTGCCGTCGCGGTGACGGACTCGGAGAGCGGGCTGGACGTGACCGACTGTTATAACCTGAATTTCACGGGTACGCTCACCGTCAGTCCGCGCGACATACTCTGCGTGTCGGCGAGCGCGAACAAGATGTACGACGGAACGCCCCTTGTAGGCGACAAGACCGTGACCGTGGACGAGAGCGGGCTGGCAAACGGCGACAGCGTCGCGGAGGCGTATGCGGACGGCGTGCTTAATTACATAGGCAGCGTGCCCAACAGCGTGCACATAACGATAGTGAACGAGAGCGGGCGGGACGTTACTTCCAACTACAAGGTGCGCGAGGACGGCATAGGCACGCTGACCATTTTCCCCGAAGTGGTGACAGACCTCGGCAAACGCGCTCCGACGGGGAGCGATCCCGTCGCGGAAGTGGTCGCGGGGAAGACGGGGACTATATATCTGCGCTTTGCCGGCTACGGCGAGTACGTGTCGGATAACGGCGGGGGTGCGGCATGGGTGACGAGCGAAGACAAATACGCGTCGGGCAGTTCGCTCAATCCGCTTTACTACACCGCCGCGTCCATAGACGCATACGGCAGTACATACCGCGCGGCATCGGATAATAAGTACGAAGTGACCGTGCGCCCGCTCGTCGGCGGGTACTTCCTGCCGTACTATGCAATAGACGGCCCCGTCGGGCAAGGCAACGACTATTTGATCGCGGGCGGCAAGGACGCGCAGACGGGCGCGTACACTCTCTCTTACTATGATTACGACTTTTACGATGCGTACCGATCGGGCGGTATGTATTTTTATTCGGTGCCGCAAGAACTGACGGAAGAGGAGGCGGAATACCGCGCATACGCGCTTGCGGAGTACACCTCAGTTCCTGCCGGACTTAGGGAAGCTCTGCTCGATTTCGCCACGACCGCGGGGCTTGTCGGCATGAACGAAACGGATACGATAAACGCCGTCGTCAGCTATTTTCTGTCGTTCGGCGTATATGACGAGTCGTATTACGAGCCGGAAAGCGGCGAGGATTACGTTCTGCACTTTCTCCGAGACGGTCACGGAGTTTCGGCGCACTATGCGTCCGCGGCTACTCTCGTGCTGCGCGTTCTCGGCGTTCCCGCACGCTATGTGCGCGGCTATGCGTCCTCTGCGGCGGCGGGTGAGACGGCTGTATTTTACGAAAGCGACGAGCATTCGTGGGTAGAGGCGTACATAAGCGGCATGGGCTGGGTCAAGCTGGAAGTGACCCGCGGCTTTGCCGTTGCGAGCGAAGAGAACAACCGCCTGTCCATCATAACCGAGAGTGCGGAAAAGGCGTACGACGGCACTCCTCTCGAAGCGCCCGATCCCGAAAGGTACGTCGGCGCACTGTTCGACGGGCACAGGATAGTGGCTGTGTCCTGGCCCGCTCCCGTGGAAGTGGGTTCTTACGAAAACAAGGTGGAATACGTCATACTTAACGCCGACGGAGAGGACGTCACCTATATGTATGACATAACGGTGATAAGCGGCTGGCTGGATATAACGGACGGCGCGGACGGCGACCGCGACGAGTGGGGCGACGGCAGCGGCGGAAGCGGCGGCAGCGGTGGCGGCGGAGAAATAGGCGGAAGCGGCGGCACGGGACTGTGTCCGGACATTTCGGGCGAGGGCCCCGGCGAGGACGGATTATCCGATACGCCCGTGGCGTATCTGACGTCGGACACGACGGGCGCGGTATACCTCCGCTATTCGAGTTACGGCGATTATCTCGGCAATACCTGGTCTACGGAGACGAATGTGTACAACTCCGCGGGCGAGCCGCCGTACAACGCGCTGTACCTTACCCGTTCGGCAATGGAAGCGGCGGGAAGAACGGAGTACGAACTATCCGTGCGCCTCGAAGAGGGCATTACCATGTATCTTTTGCCCTATTACGCGCGCGGCAACGCGGGCTATGCGACAGACGTCAGCGACGTTACGGTGACGGGGGACGTCAACGAGGACGGGCAGGGAATGTACTCGTTCGGCTATATGCCGTCCGTGGGCGATCTCGCCGAGCTCATTGCGGCAGAGCCGTACGCGGAGTACGAAGCGTCCTACCGCGCGTTCGTGTACGATAACTATACGGCTATCCCCGAAGTGACCATGGACGCTCTGCGCTCCGTCATCGGCGAGTGCGGCTGGAATGCGTACGAGCCGGGCGTGACGAGACCGGCGGACTATATATCGCTTATAAACGCGGTGGCAGAGCATATGCGCACGGCGTATACTTACGATTTGAATTTCGCTCCCATACCCGAAGGCGTAACGGACTATGTGACGTACTTTTTGACGGTAAGTAAAAGCGGCATATGCAATAATTTCGCGTCGGCGGCGACTCTTCTGTACCGCGCGCTCGGCATTCCCGCCCGCTACGTAACGGGCTTTCTCGGCGAGACGGTGCGCGGAAAGGAAACGACGCTGACCGCGCCCGACGCGCACGCCTGGACGGAAGTGTACGTAGACAGGCTGGGCTGGGTCAAAGTGGAAGTGACCGCGTCCGGCAACGGATCGCCCGTCGGCGACGGCATGGGCGGCATAGGCGGCGTGAACGGCGGATCTCTCGGCGACGGCTCTCTTTCGGGCGGCAATGACGAGAACAAGGATCTTGTCGCCGCGAGGATAACGACGACGGCGGGCGGCAGGGTATACCTGCGGCATCGCAGTTACGGCGACTATCTGGGCAACGCGTGGAGCGAAGGTTCGCCCGACGCGTACGACGACGGCGTTTACAGCCCGCTGTTATACGCATCCGACTCGCTTTCGGGCAGGTCGGCGGCTACCATGCGCATAACCAACTACACGACGGACTATCTTCTGCCGTATTACGTTTCGTCTCTGCCCGATTCCGCGACCCCCTCCGTTCAGACGGGGGACGTGGCGTTCGTGGACGATAATATTACGGGCGACACCGAAAACGGGTATGAGTATACGGCGGAATACGTTCCTTACGACTATCTTACGGACGGCTTCGCGTCGGGCGGTACGCCCGCGTTCGATACTTCCGCATACGACGCATACGTATTAGGCGCGTACACGAGCGTTTCCGCGGAGGACAGGGCATATCTGACCGAGCTTGCGGCAAGCGGCGCGGGAGTGACGGACGGCGACAACACGTTCGTTAAAATATCCAAAGTGGCGCAGTACATATCTTCCGTCGCGCCTTATAACGAAAATTACGACGAGTATACGGGCGCGGACGGTAAGGGTCTGGACGACAGCGACAACGTCGTTAAAACTTTTTTGACGGACGAGGAGTTCCGCGCGAACGGCGGCGTTTGCAGGCACTTTGCATCCGCCGCGGTCATGATGCTACGCGCCCTCGGCATTCCCGCGCGCTATACGACGGGCTATGCCGTCACCGCGTCCGCCGACACTCTGACGGCGGTTACGGGTGCGGACGCGCACGCATGGGCGGAAGTTTACATATACGGTAAAGGCTGGGTATATGTGGAAGCGACGGCGGGAATGGGAGGATCGAACCCCACCGAAGAGCGTCAGCCGCTCACGGTGTTCACGTCGTCTGCGAGCAAGGAGTATGACGGGACCCCTCTCGAATGCCACGAGATAGACAGCGCAGTCGGACTGATGACGGGGCACACGGTAGTCGTCGACGAAAACGGCGCGTCCAACGCGTCGATAACGGAAGTTGGCGAGACGGATAATATCCTTGACATAAGAGTGACAGTCGCAGAAACGGGCGCAGACGTGACATACCTTTACGATATAGAGATCGCTCCCGGCACGCTTTCCGTATACGGACGCGTCCTCACGGTAAGCACAGGCAGCGCGACGGCGGTATGGTCGGGCGAGCCGCTCACTTGCTATGACTACGAACTGCTTTCGGGCGAGCTTATGCCCGGGCACAGACTGGGAGTGGACGTCGACAGCCCGTACTGCTCACAGATAACTAACGTCGGCAGCATCAACAACTATCTCGATTTCGAAGTGACGGATACGGCGAGCGGCGAGGACGTCACGTACCTGTACGACATACGCACGGGATCGTACGGCGTTCTTACGATAGAGCCGATAGTGCGCCTTACCGTCACGACGGAGGGCGGCCATTGGACGTTCGACGGAGAGGAGCACTCCGCATCCGGGTTTACTTACACTGCGGAAGCGGAAGAGTCCGTTTTGAGCGCGATGGAAGTTACCGCAGTCGAAGGAAGCGGCGCGGTGGTGAGATTCCCCACGGAAGGAACGGATAACGACATCCGCGTTACCGTGACCGTAGACGGCAAGGACGTGACGGGCGGCGCGGAGATAAATTACGACTACGGTAAACTGATAATCGATCCCGTGGAGATAACGGTCAACACCGACGGGCTGGTGACCGAATATAACGGCAAGCCGCATTCCGTCGGACTGTCCGCATACGAAAGGGCGGCGGTGGAAAGCGCGCTCGTCGCGGGTCATACCCTGCAAGTGGGCGTGTTCGAGCGCACGGACGCGGGCGCATATGCCAATATCGTGCCTCTCACGGTAACGGACGGCAGCGGCGAGGACGTTACGGACGGTTACAAGTTTACATATAATGCGGGCAATATAGTCATACGCCCCGCGCCTCTCATAGTGACCACGTCCGACGGGTATAAGAAGTACGACGGTACGCCGCTCGTGAACGGAAAGTTCACGGTGACGGGACTCGTCGACGGGCAGAGCGTCAGCGGTAACGCGTTCGTTACGGGAACGCAGACGGACCCCGGCAGCTCGCTCAACACGATCGATTTTTCAAAATTCCTCATAGTGGACAAAGACGGTAACGCCGTAGATCTCGGCAACTATTCCATAACGCCCGTGTTCGGAACGCTCGTTGTAGAGCCCGCATAACGGCTAAGGCGCAAAGGCGACCAAGGGAGCAAGTTATTTGATATACGAAGAGTACGAAAGGAAAATGCGGAAGCGCGCCGCGGTAATGGACGCGCTTAAAAAGCACCGCCTCATCATCTTTATATGTGCTGGCGTGCTTTTTGCCGCCGTTTTCGCGCTGCTGTTCGTAAACGGCATCATAACCAAGGACATTTCGGGCGTTCCCGAACGCATAACGTACGGCGAAGAACTGACGTTCGAGGGAGGAGACGCCGTATTCGGCAGCACTTACTGCGAATACTCGGTCGCGGGCGCGGACGAGTGGAGCGAAACGCGGCCCGTCATGCCGGGAAATTACGTCGTCCGACTCGTTTCCCGCCGCACGTTCGGCATAAAAAATTACGGAGCGGAGCATAAGTTCACGATAGATAAGCGCGCCGCAACGCTTTCGTTTGCAAAAGGCGAAGTCATTTACGGAGAGGATCCGACGCTTACGGCGGATCTTGCGCGCGGTGACAGGATAACGGGCGCGAATTTCGATCGCGGCGAGCTTATAGCCGTTACCGCGGCGCGCGCTGTGGCGCGGCAGGAGTTTACCGCAAGCGGCGGCAACGTGACCGTCGTAAACGCGGACGGCGCAGACGTTTCCGCGGCGTATGAGTTCACGGCGGTGACGGCGGAGCTGGACGTTCTGCCCCGTCCCGTGACCGTGACGGCGGGAAGCGCGGAGAAGGAGTACGACGGAGAGCCGCTGAAATGCGAGAGCTATGAGCTGACGGGCGATTACGGTATGGCGGAGGGGGATACTCTCGTCATAGCCGCCTATAACTCGTCGGCGACTGAGGTGCGCGACAGCGGAAGCAACGTCATAGATGCGGGGGACGTTTCCGTATCGGGCGCGCTCGGGGACATGAGCGGCTTTTATGACATTACCCTGCGTAGCGGCACTCTGACGGTCACCCCGCGTAAAATAGGTTTTGAACTCGGTTCGGCTAAAAAAGTGTACGACGGCACTCCGCTTGTCTTCGCCGAATACGAGCAGACGGGGGAGTGCGTCAGCGGACATACGCCCGAATTTTACGGCTGGTCACGGATCACCCGCGCGGGCGAGGCGGAAAACACCGCATTCGTTTCCATACTTGACGGCTCCCGCGACGTTACGGATAATTACGACATCACCTTAACGGCGGGAACGCTCACGGTGGAAAAACGCGGCATAGAGATAGCGAGCGCGGACGAGTCGTTCTCTTACTGCGGATATTATATCGGCGGATCGGAGTACAGCGTCATCGGAGAGCTTGCCGCGTCCGACAGCGTAAGCGTGACTTTTGACGCGGGCGCGATAGTCGCGGGGGAGTACGAGAACGCCTTCGACGTGCGCTTTTACGGCGACGCGGGCGACGTCACCGACTGCTACGACGTCGTAACGACGTTCGGTACGCTGACGGTAACGCCCGTGTCCGTCACGATCGAGACCGCAAACGAGAGTTTCGTTTACGACGGCACCGCTCACACGGGCAGCGTATACACCGTTACCGAGGGCAGTATCGCCCTGTCGGACGAACTCAGCGTCGACTTTACGGGCAGCGTGACTTTCATCGGGGACAGCGGCGAGAAGAACTCGGCGGAATTTCTCATCTATAATCGGATAGCGGGCTG
>DXHT01000066.1 GCA_019113265.1 Bacillota bacterium
GCACGAATACATATTTTACTGGAACAACAAGAGAATATCCCGCAAACTAAAAGGAATGAGCCCGGTTGGGTACCGGACTCACTACCAAACAATTTAATTAAATTTTTGTCCAAACTTTGGGGTTCACTTCATTTCGGGCAAGCGCCGTTTTAGCCGTCTTTTTTCTCAAAAAATCGCTTTTATTCCAAAATTGTTGACAATAAGGGCATTTTGGTATTATAATATAATCGACGGTCGGAATGATACGGTCGTCGAAAATTCAATAACGCAGGCGTGGGCGCATCATTACTACAACTTTTATTGCCACGCATTCCGTATGTACACACCATTAGGACAAAGACTCAAAGAATTAAGAACGGAACGCAACCTCACCCAGCGGCGCCTTGCAAGCGACCTCAACATTCGCACGGTCACATATTTGCGATACGAAAAGTCGCAGAGAGAACCACCGATCTCGCTGCTCGTTACCATTGCTCGTTACTACGGCATCACCGTGGACGATCTGCTCGGGCTTAAATAACTCGTCAGTCGGAATTTTGCGGCGGCGTTGTTGCGCCGCCTTATTTTCCTTTATATCGGCATTTCGGCAGGTTTACCGCGCGCGGGTAAAGCAATGCGTTTGATGCGGAAAAAGTCGCGAACGTATATAAAAATCCGTGCCATGCACGGCGAAGTGCGGCTCGCTTCGCGCGCCGCTTTTTTCTCTACGCAATATGCTTTCCGCTTTTTCCGTAAACCTCGGCTCGCTGAACGCAAAAATGCGGCAATACCGTGTAGCGGTCACCGCACAGCCGCGCGCTTCAATTTTCGCGTTGAACGGAGGGGAAGGGTGTGCGGGTCTCCGCGAAAAAGATCAGAATAAATAAGTGCGCCGCGCTCCTTATCGGGAAGCGCGGCGCGCTTTGTCATATTCGTTATGATCGACCTTTAAGCCTCAACGCCGTCGACGGGGAAGGATTGCGTCCTGTCGGGACCGACGCCGACAAGGATTATCTTACAACCGATCTCCTTCTGAATGAACGCGAGGTAATCCACTGCGGCGGCGGGAAGGTCGGAAAGTTTGGTGGCTTTCGTGATGTCCTCCGTCCAGCCGGGGAAGGTCTTATATACGGGGCGGCACTTTTCCAGCTCGCGTATGTCCGCGGGGAAATCGCGTACCGTTTTCGTGCCGTCGTCATAGCCGACGCACGCCTTTATCTCTTTAAGTCCCGTAAGCGTATCCAGCTTGTTGAGCGCGATGCCCGTAAGTCCGTTGACGCGCACCGCGTAGCGCAGGATCACGAGATCGAGCCAGCCGCAACGGCGCGCTCTGCCCGTCGTCACGCCGTACTCAGCACCCGCTTCGCGTATATACGCGCCCGTTTCGTCGAACAGCTCGGTGGGGAAGGGACCTTTTCCGACGCGCGTCGTATAGCACTTGGCAATACCTATGCACCTGTCGATTAGCGTCGGTCCTATGCCGCCGCTGACGCAGAAACCGCCCGTAACGGGATGGGAACTCGTCACATACGGATATGTGCCCATGTCGAGATCGAGCAGAGTGCCCTGCGCGCCCTCGAACAGCACGTTTTTGCCCGCCTTGTTCGCCTCGTAAACGATGACCGTCGTATCGGCGGCGTATTTGACGAGTTTTTCGGCTGCCGCGGTGTATGCGGCGTATACGGTGTCGTAGTCGAGCAGAGAGGCGCGGTCGTCATATGCCTTCTGACCGAACATGCCGACGATGTATTTCTTTTTGTTTTCCAGCATGCCGCGCAGCTTCTCGGCGAAGATGTCGGGGTGGATAAGGTCGTAAAAACGAATGCCCACGCGCTCTGCCTTGTCCATATAGCAGGGGCCGATGCCCTTTTTCGTCGTGCCTATGTCGCCCGCACCCTTGGCAAGCTCGCTGAGCTCGTCGATGACGAGGTGATAGGGCATGACTATGTGTGCGCGGTAGTCTATGCGCAGACCGTCCAGCGACGTGCCGTTCGCGCACACTTCGTCCATTTCGCGTATGAGCGAGAGCGGATCGACGACGCAACCGGGGCCTATGCAGCACACGGTGCCTTTGTAGAGGATGCCGCTCGGGACGAGGTGAAGTTTATAAGTCTTTCCGTCGCTGACAACGGTGTGACCGGCGTTATTGCCGCCCGTCGCGCGGACGACGACGTCCGCCTGAGCTGCCATGATGTCGATGATCTTTCCTTTGCCTTCGTCGCCCAATTGGGCGCCTGCAAGAGCGGTTATCATAGATTTTTTCTCCTTGCTCTCATTCGCACGGTCACCGCGGCGACGACACAAGCCGCCGCTGCCACGATCGCCGCGGCAGAGAGAATGTATTTTAACCACGGCCGCACGCCGCCCGCCGTTATCGTTGCCGTAAGGGCGATGGCAAGAGCCGTAAGCGTTTCACAGATAAGTATCGCCGTTCTCAGCCGTCCGCGCGTAAAAGGGGTTGCGGCGAGCATATTGAACAGTACATAGACGGTGGAGAGAATGACGTATGTCTGCGCTCTCCCCGGACCTCCGATAGTTACGATCAGCATTGCCGCGGCGTAAAGCGCATACAGCGCGAATACCGCGAACGCGAGACCGACAAGACCGTTTCCCTCGCTCTTTCCGACGGGGTACAGTCCGACGCGCCCCAGCGGTCTGATGAGCAGGCACAGCGCGACGATATTGACGGCGAGCACTCCCACCTGCGGCGTGCGGTATATCAGTATATACTCGAAGAAGCCCATGCTGTCGATATAGCCGTAATACCAGTACAGCGCGAACGAGCCTATGCCGAGCGTGCAGAGCACGAGGGAAGAGAGAGCTCCCGCAATCGTCTTGAAGTAATCTCCGCCCTTCCACGGCAACCTGTACAAGACGGCTATGGGCAGGGGGAAGAGGGTATTGGAAACGACCGTAAGGGGATTTAACGGCGTTCCGAATATCATATTGCCGAGCAGATCGCTCACGAGTCCTACGGTCATGCCGTATATCGGACCGAGCGTCGCGCCGGCTATAAGCCACGGAAGATAAATGAACGAAACGGTAAACGACGGCGTCAGCATAAGCGTTTTTCCGATCAGTTTACACACTATCGCTATCGCGGCGAACATTGCCGCCGTAGCCGTTTTCTTTGCTGCGGAATGCCTGCCGCGTTTTACGGCGCGTTTCTCGGGTGTTGCTTCATTTACTTCCGCTTCTACCTGAGAGGCAATTTCCTGCTGAGTATGTTTATTACTCATTGTCGGGCCTCCTTTGGGCTATGAAATTTTTACCTAACAAGTATACACTTTTATCCGACCGTTGGCAAGTGTTTTCGGCTTGCGCCTTTTTCTTTTTTGCGACCCGGGCGGAGCATGAATCCGCCGAAAAGACCGAACGTCCACATAAGGGCGAGGACGGAAAGGCAACCTGCGGCGGCTCCGAGCACAATACCTATTATCGATGGCAGCGGCGAGAGCAGACGCAGAGTGAGCGTTGCGAGCATGGTGCAGGGCACGGAGAGCATGCACGCACCGAGAAGAGTCCGCAAAAAAGAAAGCGACAGACCGGTGTGCTTGCGTATGCAAATGACGTCGAGAGCCGTCGAAAGAGTGAGTCCGACGAACATGGCGACGCACACCGCGCGCACCGAAAAGTGCCCGTAGAAACAGAACATCACGCCGACGGTCACGGCAGTCCCTATGACGTAGTTTACGAATCCCTGCTTTTCCATATTCAGCGAGTTCATCATGGAAGAGGTTATGTTTTCGAGAGCTATGGGAACGAGCAGATACGCGCCCAGCTGTATGGCTTCTCCCGCCACGGCGTCTCCGTACAAGAACAGTCCGACTGCGTTTCCCACTCCGCCGAAAACGGGTATGCACGCGGCGGATACGATAACGGAGAACTTTATCGCCGTTTCCGTTCTCTCGCGCACTTCGTTCATTTTACCCACGGCGGCGGCGCGGCTGAGCTCGGGAATGAGCGCGTAGCTCAGCGAGCCTATCACGGTTATCGGCAGGAAGAGCAGCGGCATAGCCATACCTATGCCCGCTCCGAACATGGCGAGCGACTGTTCGTGATCGTAGCCCGAGACGGAGAAAAGAAAGGGAACTATGACCGCCATAAGAACGCTCGTAAGGGAAGAGGATGCACGCAGCGCGCTTATGGGAGCGGACTCGGCTATGAGCGGGCGGAGCTGACCGCGAGCCGATCGCACCCGCCCTCCGCTCGTAAAGAACGCCACGGCTGTCAGAGCCGCGCTGATGAACATTGCGATGACGAGAGATATTACCGCGGCAGTGGTCTTGCCTATGCCGACGGCAAACAGCACGACGCATATTGCGATGCGGAACACCTGTTCGAGAAGCTCGATAAGGGAGACTGCGAAGAACTTTTCCCGTCCCCAGAGATTGCCTCTGAACGCCGCTCCCGTGCCTCCCGCAATGAGTGCGGGAAGAAGAAGCAGGAGCAGAGTCGCCGCTTCTTCACCCGAAAGTACAGCGGGCAGAACGGGTGAGAGCGCGAAAACGACTCCCGCAAGTAACAGCGAGAGCACGCAGTTTATGAGTAGTCCCGCCCCGACTACCGCGCCCGTGTCGCGCGTTTTGCCCTCGGCAAGCAGTCCCGCCGTCTTTTTCCCGACGATGAGAGGTAGTCCGCTTGTAGTGAGAGTGGACAGCACGAAGAAAAAGGACAGCGCGATCTGATAAACTCCGAGAGCCGCCGCCCCCATTTCGCGGGAGAGGTATATTTTGAATACGAAACCGAGCGCGCGGTCTATGACCGAAAACGCCGTAAGCGTAAACACCGCTTTTACCAGCCTGTTCATAACATAACTTTATTACGGTTTTCGCTCTTATATTCCGTTTTTCGCGTAAGGGCGTAAAGGTGCAGACAAAATATATTTTCACGTTTTTCCGCATGGTGAGCTTGCGCCTTTTATAAAGCCGAGCGGCAGGCAAAAGAAAGACCCGCCGCATTTCAAAGCAACGGGGATGCCGTCCGAGTAAAAGGGCGGGCAAGACCGCTCGCCGCCCGTCTATTGAAAAACGCAACTTACCGCCCGCGCAAGCGCGGGTAAGCAAATCGGCTCGCCGCCCGACTGCCTGAAAAGCAACTCGGCGCCCGCAGACGCAAAAGCGCAAAGCGCTTTATGCGCACACCGTGCAAGAAATGCGGATAAGCAGATTTATTTTTCGTCCGCGTCCGTTTCGGCGGCTGTTTCGCCGCTTTCGGACTGCGCGCCTTCCGCCAGGCGCTCCGCCTTGGTCTTAAAAGTGATAAGTCCGTTATGCACCACTTTGCAGCGCAGGGGAATGTTTTCGTATATTTCTCCGTCCAGTTCGATGGGACAGCCGCCGCCGTCGACGTCCAGCTCGGTTACGTTGTAGTGAGTTATTTCGGGGAGCTTGTCGTGCTTGCCCTTGGTGAACTTGGAGAGTATACCGAACGGGCCGCGATTGAGTTTTTCCGCGATCATGAGATCGAGAACGCCGTCGTCCGTGCGCGCTCCGGGCGCGATATGCATACCGCCGCCGAAGTCCGTACCGTTGCATATGCCCACCATTATGCAGTCTTTGACGAGTTCTATCTCTCCCTCCGTCGTCTTGGCGCGGATAACGACGTGATAAGGTTCGAATTTGAGCAGACAGCGCAGGAGGGAAGTGTAATAGGTGAACGCGTTACGCTTGTTTGCGACGGCTTTGAGAACGTCCACGTCCATGCCCGTGCCGCCTATGTTCAGACAGCGACGTTTGCCGACGTCTATATAGTCTATACGCTTTGTCTGTCCCGAGAGGATATCCTCGAACGCCTCTATGGGTTTGATGGGGAGGGCGGCCGCCCGCGCGAAGTCGTTTCCTCTTCCCGACGGGATAAAGCCTATTTTTATCTTTTCAAAGTCCTTTACGCCGTTTACCACTTCATGGAACGTGCCGTCGCCGCCTATTGCGATCACGTTGTCCGCGCCGCTGTCGCACAGCATTTCGGTAAGTTTCATGGCGTGTCCGCGCGCGTTCGTTTCATATACCGAATAGTTTATCCCGCGCGAATTGCAGTAGCTCGTGATGATATTGAGATTGTTTTCCCCTCTGTTTTTGCCGCTAAGTTTATTGACGACGAAGTTATACATTATCATGATGCGTTCCCCTGCCACGGCGCGATCGGGCGATTCGCCGTAAAACATTGCAATTATACCACTATTTTCGTTTTTTATCAACGATTTACGGCTTAATTCGCCACTATATCGGATAACGTGGTAAAAAATATTTGTAAATTTTGCTCGGTGGTGCTATAATTAAAAGGAAATGGAGATCAGAGTACCCGAATGGCTTGAAAAATTCGCTGCCGCCAACTCGTCGCCGATATACCTTGTCGGCGGGTGGGTGCGCAACGTCATAGGCGGACTTTCGCCGTCCGACATAGATATAGCGGGCAGACCGTTGCCCGACGCGCTCACGCTCCCGCGCGGGTATTTTTTTGCTACTACTTACAGGCGCATGGGTACGGCTCTTATAAAGAACAGATATCGCAGCGACATCGAAATGGAGTACACGCCTTTCCGCACGGAGAAGTACGCTCCCGGTGGCGGGCATACGCCCGTATCGGTAAAATTCGATACCGACCTCGAATCGGACGCGGAGAGGCGCGACTTTACCGTAAACAGCATTTACTACGACATAAAGCGGCGCAAGCTGATAGACCCTTTCGGCGGCGTGGCGGATATAAACAAGCGCATAATGCGCGCCCACGATCCCGAACGCGTGTTCTCTTCGGACGGGTTGCGGCTGATGCGACTCGTGCGCATAGCGGCAGAAACGGGGTTCGGTATAGAGCGCGTCACTTCCGAAACGGCGATGCGCAATGCCGCGCTTCTTGCGGACGTCACGGCGACGCGTAAACGCGACGAACTACTCAAAATACTCAAAGCGGATACGCTTTACGGCGTGGAAGACGCGCATTACCGCGGACTGCGCCTTCTGCGCGAGTACGGACTGCTGAGGTACATCATCCCCGAACTCGCCGAACTCGGCTCTCTCGCTCCTCCCAACGGTCACCACAAGTACGACGCTCTCGAACACACGTTCCGCACGGTGCGCGCCGCTCCTCCCGAACTGCGTCTTGCCGCGCTCATGCACGACATAGGCAAGGCGGAGGCGGTCAGGCGCACGGGGCGCATGAAGGATCACGAGATATACGGCGAGGAAATAACGCGTCGGGTGCTTACCGAACTGCGTTTTCCCGCTAAGGTGATCGATAAGACGGCGCGGCTCGTGCGCTGGCACATGTACGACAGGAACGCCGATACGCGTAGCGGCAAAATGCTCGTATTCGTCGCGCGGAATGCGGACATAATAGAAGATCTTACCGCGCTCGTCAATGCGGACAGAGTGGGAAAGGGTACGGACGAACCCGCGCCTCCCGTGCGTTTCGGCGAGTTTTACGATAAGCTCGTTCGTTCGGGTGCTCCGCTTTCGATAGGTAAGCTGAAAATAAACGGCGCGGATCTGCTCTCTCTCGGCTATGAGGGAACGGAGATAAAGGATAAACTGGGCGAACTTTTCGATATGTGCGTGCTCACGCCTGAACTGAACAAGCATAAAAAGCTGATGAAGCTCGCGGCAAAACAGGAAACGAACGCGCGGGGAAGCGGGCGGCAGGGCGCATAAAAGCGCGAAAAAGGGTAAATAATCGGACGAAAGCGGTGTCATATTAAAAGTATGAGATCGCTTTTGACAATTTTCGCGGCGACGCTGATCGTGACCGCGTGCGTCGCGCAGGCGTGCGTACTGACCGCGTTCACTCCGCCCGCGGTCGCATTCCATGACGTAAGCGGAACGCGTTCCGAGCGTTCGGCAATAGATGGATCAAACAATGCGGCGGATTCGGTGCTTTCTGCCGCCGTGCGAAAAAGCGGCGCGGCAGGCACGGTAAAGTTCTCCTTAGCTGCGGCGATGCAGAAAGACTTTTTTACAAGCTCCGCCGCGACTTTTCCGTGGACGACGTTCGACGAACTTTCGGACGGCTTTTCGCCGCGCTCCGCGCTCGTTATTCTCACTTACGGGGATAAAGCATATGAATATACGGATGAATATCCCGATCCGCCCGATTTTACCGTGTCCGAAGAGTACGACGAACGCGGACTGCGTCTCAGTCCCGAAAAGCGAATGAAAAAGGTGGACGCGCTCATCTCTGCCGGAACGAGCGTAAAGGACGCGTTGCTGTACTGCTTTCCGCTGCTCTCGCGCACCGTTTCGCGTGCGCTTTCCGAAGTGCGGCTGAGTGCGACCGACGCAAAGATAAAGTTCGATCCCGACTCGTCTCCCATGTTCGAGATAAGCCGTAGTCGCCCCGGATATGAGCTTGACGAAACGCGGGTATACTCCGACGTGTATTTCGCGCTTAAAACGGGTATCACCGAAGTCGCGCTTTCGCCCGTGCCCGTTCTGCCGAGTTGCACTGCGAGCGAGCTCGCGGAATGCACGCGTCTGCGCTCACGCTTTACCACGTCCATAAGTTCCTCGACGGCGGCGCGCAAACACAACGTATCTCTCGCGCTCTCACGGGTAAGCGGTAGCGTGATAGGCGCGGGGGAAACTTTTTCTTTCAACTCCGTCGTAGGGCGGCGCACGGAGGCGAACGGCTTTGAAAAGGCAAAGATAATCTCGGGCGGAGAGTATACGGACGGAGTGGGCGGCGGCGTGTGTCAGGCGTCCACGACGATATACAACGCGGCTCTTCTCGCGGGCATGGATATAGTCGCTGTAAGCAGGCATTCGCTCGTTCCGACATACGTCGATCCGTCTTTCGACGCCATGGTCAACGGTAGCGGCAGCGATCTCAAATTCAGAAACGGGGGAGACGATCCCGTGTTCATCAGGGCGTACGCAACGTCCGAGAAGGCGACAGTGGAGTTCTACTCTTCCGAACTGCCCTATAAAGTGACTCTGCGATCGCGCACGCTTAAAACGGGCGCGCGTCCTGCCGACAAAGAGTTCGTAGACGTCGAACGCAAGTATACGGCGGGCATGGAGTCGGGTGAAAAGGTGCGCATAAGCGGCGGCGCGCCCTCCGTATCCAGCGAGGGGTATCTGATAAAGACGTATCCCGACGGCAGAAAAGAGGAAAAGCGTATCAGGCGCGACGAGTATGCGGCCGCCGCGGGAAAGATAGCCGTCGCGCCGTGATCCAAGGCGGAAAAAGCCAACCTGCTTATCGGGCACAGGAACAGATCCGCACCGCCGTGACTGCTTGCGTCAGATAACGCGCCATGAGAAGTAAACGCGGGGAGCGAACCCGCCGCGCCGTTATCGTCAGACGCGGGCGATGCGCTTAAATCATTGACAAGCGCGGCGGATTATTATATACTTTATCCGATACAGTACGCTCGGCAGAGCGGCGTAAACGGGAGGTATGGTTTTGGCGACCGAAAACAAAAAGGAAAATTCGGAGACCGAAAAGCGCGGAAGCGGCGATGTGGACGCTCGCCCCGCTAAAAAAGGTTTTTTTGCGACGTTTTCAAACCGCTCTCTTACCGAGCGATTTCTCATAATATTCTTCTTCACGTTAAGCGCGCTCGCACTGCTCACCCTCGTACTCGTATGTCTTTCGATAAACAACGTGTTTCCCGAGGGCATGAACGTTCATGACGACGGCGGCGGCGAGATGAACTGGTACGGCTACATAATAGCCGTCGCCATAATCCTCTGTATCGTGCCGGGCATATTCACCGCGCTCAAACAGGGGTACTATCAGGACCTCGTGTTCGACTATATAATATTCGCCGTTCCGTGCGCTTTCGCGGGTGCGGTGCTGTATTACGGAGCGACCAATCACGGCGATTTCGGCGGGCTTGCGGTAATCGGCGGACTGTTCGGAGCGGCGATAGGCATAGTGCTCGCCATGGTGTTCTGGCAGAAAGTGCTTCATCATCCGCGCGTGACCGTGCCGCAGCTGCTGGACATTGCCGCGCCTTTCGTACTGCTCGGTCAGTGCGTGGGGCGGTTCGCGTGCTACTACGGTCACTGCTGCTACGGAATAGAAGTGGATTTCAACTTCTTTCCGTTCTCGTACTCGTATGACGGCGGAGCGACTTTCCACCTCGGCAATCCGTTCATAGAGTCCATATGGTGCTTCGTGATGTTCGTTCCTCTGCTTACGCTCCGGCTGTCGAGGAAGAAGTTCTTCAACGGATTCTTCATATCCGTTTACTGCATCTGGTACGGCATAGGGCGTTGCATACTCGAAGCGTTTCGCGCTCCCGGACAGAAGTTACTGCTTTCGGGCGGTCACGGCGCGGGGTTCGGCGTGTCGCAGTTCACGAGTATCCTCATGATAGCGTTCGGCGTCGTGTGGATAGCGCAGTATGTCGTGCGCGCGCTTATAGCGAAGAAAAAGCTCATGATAGCCGTGGACGCGGATAAACTGAGCGGCGATTACTTTGAATATGACAGGACTATATACGCCCATCCTCAGGTGGACGGCGAGGGAAGACCCATTCCCGCGAATGCCGACGTGACGACGGCGGAAGGAGAAGATAAATGACGGACGGAGAAACGTACAAGGAAATATCCAGAGGAAAGAAGCTGGCGTCCGACGTAGCCGCCGCGGCGATAATAATCGCGGCGGGCGCGCTGCTGCTCGGTCTCGGCATAGGAACGGACGTAGACATGAACAAACTCGTAGTTCCCGCAGTGCTTTCCGCCATAGGGCTCATACTCATAGTGTCCGCTCTGATACAGTTCAACACGGTCACGATGTATCTTTCGATGCTGTTTCTCGTTTCGGCGGCGGTGTCCTTTGTGGCGCACTACACTCCCGCGACGTACTCACAGCTGTGGCCGACATATATACTCGCTCCCGCAGTCGCGTCGCTTGCGACCATGTTCATGAGCGGGGATTTCAAATTTCACATACGCCTTATAGTGCTTTTCGGCGTTCCCGCGATACTGCTTTCGCTGATGTCGTTCGGAGTAGTCGGACTGCGCATAATACTGCCCGCGCTGATAGTATTTGCGGGGCTTGCGGCGCTTTACGTAGCGCTTGCCGTACGCGGCACAACGGAGGAATGAAAAGATGCGCAATCTTTCGATGATGACGGACCTTTACGAGCTGACCATGATGAACGGGTACAGCGCGCTCGGCACTTCCGGCAAGACGGCGGTGTTCGATGTGTTTTTCCGCCAGCAGGGGCAGATATCATATGCCGTCGCCGCGGGACTTCAACAGGCGATAGAATACATAAACAACCTGCATTTCGACGAAGAGGATATAGAATATCTCCGCCGTGAAGCGGGCTTCGGCGAAAAATTCCTCGGCGAGTTGCGGACTTTCCGTTTCACCGGGGATATTTTCGCGGTCACCGAGGGAACGATAGTGTTTCCCGACGAGCCGATAATGATAGTTCGCGCGCCGCTTTCGCAGGCACAGCTCATCGAACCCGCGCTTCTCAATATAATCAATCATCAGACGCTGATAGCGACAAAGGCGAGCCGCGTCAAAAAGAGCGCGGGCAAGGCGAGCGTAGCCGAATTCGGTCTGCGCAGGGCTCAGGGACCGGACGCGGGCATATACGGAGCGCGCGCGAGCGTAATAGGCGGTTGCAGCGGTACGAGCAACGTGCTTTCGGGCAAGATGTTCGGCATACCCATAAAGGGAACGATGGCGCACAGCTGGATAATGAGTTTCGACAGCGAGCTGGAAGCGTTCCGCAAGTTCGCGGAGATTTATCCCGATAACGCGCTGCTCCTCGTAGACACGTACGACACGTTGCGTAGCGGAGTTCCCAACGCCATAAAGGTGTTCGACGAGCTCAAAGCGCGCGGCAAAAAGCCGGTGGGCATACGACTTGACAGCGGCGACCTCGCATACCTGTCCAAAAAAGCGAGACGCATGCTGGACGACGCGGGACATACCGACGCGATAATATTCGCGTCCTGCGATCTGGACGAATACGTCATATCCGCGCTCAACGAACAGGGAGCTAAGATAGACGCGTACGGCGTGGGAACGAGGCTGATAACGAGCGAGAACATGCCCTCTCTCGGCGGCGTGTACAAACTCGCCGAGCTGACGGAGAACGGCGTCAGCGTTCCCAAGATAAAGATAAGCGACACTCACGAAAAGATAACCAATCCGGGGTTTAAGACGCTTTACCGCGTTTACGACGGAGACGGAAAGGCGTTTGCCGATCTCATTGCGCTTGCGGGCGAAAAATTCGATACGTCCGCGCCTCTGACGCTCACGCACCCGACCATGCGCTGGAAGAGCACCACTCTCGACAGGTACGCGATGCGTAAACTTCTCGTGCCGGTGTTCCTCGGCGGAAAGCAGGTGTACACTTCGCCCGGACTGATGCAGTCCGCAGAGTACGCCCGCGCCGAAAAGGCGTCGTTCTGGGACGAATATATGCGTAACGTCAGTCCCGAAATATACAAAGTCGATCTTTCCGACGGGCTTTACGAGCTTAAAAGCAGGCTGATAGAAGAGCATGCGGGGGTAAAGGCATGAAGTTTCGCACGGTAAAAAACGGGTACGATCCCGAAGAGGTGGAGCAGTACTTCAAACGCGTGCGGGAAACATACGACGAGACCCTCGTATCTCAGAGGGACAGGATATTCGAGCTTAAAGACGCGCTCGTACGCGCCGAAAAAGCGCTTGCCGAATATGAGGGCAAGAAAGAGCGCATATCGGCGGCGATAGACTCCGCGCTGTCCAAAGCGGACGAGATAGAAAAGCTGACGCGTCGGAAAGTGGCGAAAGAGCTTGCGACGTTGCGCAATTTTCACCGCCGTTGGGTAGGATACTATGCGCGGCTGCTCGAAAAATACCCGCTTGACGACGAACTCGAAAAGGCGGGAAGCATTGGCGACGAACTTTCGCGGCTGCTCGGCGCGGCTGACGAAGTGCCGACGGAGGAGTTGCGTACGGACGGATTCGACCCCGTGGGCATGATAGAGGAGCATCTTGCCGCGGAGGGTGCGGACGACGAAGAGGATTTCGATTACGACGCCGCCGCTCATCCCAGCGAGAACCTCGGTCAGATACTGCGCGACCTCGGTCTTATGTTCGGCGACGACGAAAAATAAGACGAACGCCGCCGCTAATGGATTGACAAAAGCGTGAGCGATGTGGTATGCTTATTCAGATAAGTTACGGGGTAGGCGGGAAAGATCAAAGCCGCGCCGTTGTGCGGCTCTTTCGGAGGCGAAAATGAAGAGTATCGAAAAGTTTGAAGAGTGGAAACGGAAAGTGACGGACAGGAGCGTTCTCCGTCAGCTCGAAAAAATGGAAGGCGACCCCGTTGCGATCGAGAATGCGTTTTACAAGGATCTCGAATTCGGCACGGGCGGCATGCGCGGTATTCTCGGAGCGGGCACCAACTGTCTCAACATCTACAATATCCGCAAAGTGACCGAGGGCGTTTCCCGCTACATGGAAGCGACGGACAAGACCTCCGTTGCCATAAGCCACGACAGCCGTCACATGAGCAAGCGCTTTGCCAAGACGGCGGCGGAAGTGTTCGCGTCGCACGGCATAAGGGTACATATAGTGCCCGAAGAGTCGCCCACGCCTTTCCTCTCGTATTCGGTAAGGCGTCTGGGTTGCGACATGGGCGTTATGGTGACCGCAAGTCACAATCCCAAGCAGTACAACGGCTACAAGCTGTATGACGAAACGGGTTGTCAGGTACTTGACGACGCCGCGGAATACATAATAGAATACGTCGAAAAGGTAGACCCGTTCGAAGTACATACGCGTTCGTTCGCTTATTACGAGAGAAAGGGGCTGATATCGTATATCGACAGGTGGGTATACTCCTCCTTCCTCTGCGAAGTGGAAACGCAGGCACTCAACGACGCCAAGCCGCTCAGGATTGTGTACACGCCGCTCAACGGAGCCGGATTCAGGCTCGTACCCGAAGCTCTGCACGACAGGGGATTCAACGACGTTTCGGTAGTCGACGAACAGGCGTACCCCGACGGCGACTTCAAAACGTGTCCGTTCCCCAATCCCGAAAAGCCCGAAGCCCTCGCGCTCGCCATAAAGAAGGCGGAGAAAGAGGGCGCGGATCTCGTGCTTGCGACGGATCCCGACTGCGACCGCGTCGGCATAGCCGTCAGGCACAACGGCGAGTTCGTCCTTTTGACGGGCAACGAAGTGGGCGTTCTGCTTACCGACTACATACTCGGAACGAGATATGCGCGCTGGTCTCTTCCTTACGGAGCGACAGTCGTCCGCACGATAGTGACCACATCTCTCGTGGATAAGATAGCGGCGCATTTCGGAGTTAAAGTCATTCCCGTTCTGACGGGATTCAAGTGGATAGGCAACGTCATCAACAAGCTGGGCGATAACGGCGGCAACGCTGACAGATTCGTCATCGGCTTTGAAGAGAGTTACGGATACCTGATCGGCACGCACTGCCGCGACAAGGACGCTGTCGTCGCATCCGTCATGATAGCGGAGATGACGGCGTATTATAAGTCCATAGGGCGCACGCTCATAGATCAGCTCAACGGCATTTATGCGATGTACGGCAAGTACGAGCATAAGAACATATCCAAAAAGTACGAGGGAGCGGAGGGCAACAAGAAGATGCGCGGACTCATGGAAAGCCTGCGCACTCAGCCGATAACTTCCATAGGCGGCGGAAAAGTCGTTCGCACGGTGGACTTCCTCGATCAGACGGAATACGACGTGCCGAGATCGGACGTCATGCTTTACGAGACGGATAACGGTCTTACCGTTATAGTCCGTCCGTCCGGTACAGAACCGCTCATAAAGTTCTACATAACGGCAGCAAAAAGCGAAGAAGAGAATGCGGCGCTCTTCGCGGCTGCGATATCGGATATCGACAGGAGATTCGCATAACAGGGGAAAAGTCACCGCAAGGTGATTTTTTCTCAAAAAACGGTAACGGAGAGATCATGAAAGATATCGGCGAGATACTCGAATACATCGAAGACAACGGCGTAAAGTTCGTAAAACTTTCCTTTTGCGACATTCTCGGCAGACACAAGAACGTGTCCGTGAATGCGTCGCATTTCGGTGAGGCGGCGGAAGGATTCGTAATAGATCCTCTGCCGTTCGGTCAGGAATGCGGGGATCTGCTCCTCCTGCCTCGTCCGGAGACGTTCACGCCCATGCCCTGGCGACCTGCGGCGGGAGCTGTGGTAAGCGTCATGTGCCGCATCCTCCGCGCGGACGGAAAGCCGTTCGGTTGCGACTGCGGAACGATACTCGAAGATGCGGACAAGCGCTTTACCGAGCGTACGGGCTGTTCCGTGCGGTTCATGACTGAGAGCGAGTTCTATATATTCCGACTGGACGAAAATGGCGATCCCATGCTCGTGCCGGTGGACAGCGCGGGCTATCTCGACGCCGCCCCGCGCGACAGGTGCGAAAACCTTCGCCGCGACATAGTGTTCAATCTCGAAACCATGGGAATGCAGCCGCTTTCCTCTCACCACGAAAAGGGAAAAGGGCAGAACGCGGTCATATTCCGCGCGTGCGCGCCGTACATGAGCGCGGTCAACACCGTGCTGTTCCGCAGTGCGGTAAGAAACATAGCATATGCCAACGGGCTGTACGCATCCTTTGCGCCCTGCCCGATGGACGGCGAAATAGGCAGCAATTTCCGCGTAGTGGCGAGAATATCCCGCGCGGGCAAACAGGCAGACATAAAGGACGCGGAGGCGTTCGCTTGCGGCATAAGGGCGCATATGCACGAAATGGCGGCGTTCACCAACCCCGTGGGAAATTCCTACGACCGTATTGCACTGCCCTCCGCTCCTTGCGGTAACGGAAGCGACGACAGGCGCGACGCGGTGATAGTACACGGCGACGGCAAAGTGGAGATAATGTTCGCGGACACCGCGTGCAATCCGTTCACCGCGCTTTCGCTCATGCTCGCCGCGGGCGCGGACGGAATGAGCGGCGCAAAATTGCCCGCTCCGCTTCCCATGCCGGCGTCGCTCGGCGCGGCGCTGGACATAGCGGAAAATTCGGAATTCGTCGCGCGCAATCTGCCGGACGAATACCTGAAAAGCTATTTCGCGTATAAGCGCAGGCTTGCGGCGCGCACGGGCAGAGAAGACGTACTGGCTGCGGGTTACTGACACTTATAGGGGAGAGGGGAACACTTGAACGTACTCATACTTTCATCATCCGACAAAGTGTATTCCGCCTCCCTGCAATTGCTCGGAATGTGCGGAAATCATCGGGTACTGCGCGCCGAAACGGTGCAGCAGGCGAAGGTGCTGGTCGGACAACGCGAGTTCGGAGCCGCGATAGTGTATGCGGACAGCAGGGATGCGGGCTACCGGGAGGTATGCCTGCTTCTTACCGCCAACTGTGTGGCGACGGTATTCGTGCCGCGCGGAGAGGACGAAATGCCGTATGACCTCTGCGACAGGGGCGTGGTGATAGCGGAGCGGCCGCTTACCAAGGCGACGCTGTTCATAGCCCTGCGTTGCGCGCTCGGCATAGCGTACGGCTACGAAAAACTTCGGCGGGAAAACTCCGAACTGAAAGAGCGTCTGGAAGCGTTGCGCGTCGTTTCGCGCGCGAAGTGCATACTCGCTCGTCGCGGGATGACGGAAGACGAAGCGCACAAAGAGATAGAGCGGCGCGCCATGAACGAAAGGCGCACCAAAACGGATATAGCAAAAGAGATCATCGAAGGTAACGACGTGCAATGAGAAAGATAAACGAAGAATGCGGAGTATTCGGCATGATAGACGCCGAGAAGCAGCCCTGCGTGCATATAGCGGCGACTGCGTTGCTCGCGCTCCAACACAGAGGTCAGGAGGGCGCGGGGATAGCGTATTTCACCGACTCCGATTCGGGCGCGGGGATAGCCTGCCGTAAAAACGTCGGACTGGTTTCCGAAGTGTTCGACAACGATTTTCTCGCATCCGCACCCATGACGACGACCGCGTGCGGTCACGTCAGGTATTCGACGACGGGCGGCAACACGGCGGAAAACACGCAGCCCATAGTAACTCATCACTCGCGTCTGACGTTTGCCGTTTGTCACAACGGCAACATCACCAATGCGGACGCGCTTCGCAGCAACATGGTAAACGAGCGGGGCGCGGTGTTTTATACTACCAACGACACCGAGATCATAAGTAAGATAATCATCGACAGGATAATAAAGACGGGCAGTCTCGAACAGTCGGTGGTGGATCTTCTCGGCACGATAGAGGGCGCGTATTCGCTTATAATCATGACGCGTGACAAGCTGATCGTCGCGCGCGATCCCAACGGATTCAGACCTCTCTGCATAGGAAAACTGGGAACGTCCACCGTTGCGGCGAGCGAAACGTGCGCGTTCGACAGCATAGGCGCGACTTATGTTCGAGACGTAAAGCCGGGCGAGATATGCTGCTTTACGCGTTCGGGAGAGAGCAAGAGCTATTACGTAAAGCCCAAGAAGCGTTCGCTTTGCGTGTTCGAGCTGATATACTTTGCGCGTCCGGACAGCTTTATAGACGGGATGAGCGTGTACAAGGCGCGCCTTGAAATGGGGCGGGAGCTTGCGCGCCAGTGCCCGACGGACGCAGACATCGTCTGCGGCGTGCCCGAAAGCGGTTTCGACGCGGCGTACGGGTACAGCATGGAATCGGGCGTGCCGTACGGCATGGCGTTCGTGCGCAACAGATACGTCGGGCGCAGTTTCATACTGCCCACGCAGAAAGGGCGTGCGCGCGCGGTAGGGCTCAAACTCAACCCGCTGAGAGCGTCCATAGAGGGCAAGCGCGTCATACTCGTGGACGACTCCATAGTGCGCGGCACGACGAGCGCGAGGATAATCAAGTCACTGCGCGACGCGGGCGCGAAAGAGATACACATGCGTATAAGCGCGCCGCCGTTCATTGCGCCCTGCTATTTCGGAACGGATATAGACAGTAAGGAAAACCTGATAGCGAATAAGTACAGTATTGAAGAGATACGCGAGAAGATAGGCGCGGACAGCCTCGTATATCTCGACGTAAACAGGCTGATAAGCATCAAACAGGGAACGGATATAGAGTATTGCACGGGCTGCTTCACGGATAAATATCCCATCGACGTGTCGGGCGCGGGCAAAAAGGACAAATTCGACTGAGAAAAACCGAATCGGAGAAAATAGACCCATCATGAAAAAAGCGTATTTGATTTTGGCGAACGGAGACGTCTATGAGGGAACGGGCATCGGAGCCGAGGGAGAGACCGTCGGCGAGGTGGTGTTCACTACGGGCATGGGCTCGTATATGGAAACGCTCACCGACCCGTCCTATTACGGACAGATCATCACCCAGACTTTCCCCCTGATAGGCAATTACGGCGCGATCCCGCAGGATGCGGAATCGGACAAGCCCTACTGCCGCGGCTACATAGTCCGCGAGCTTTGCCGCGTGGGGAGCAATTTCCGCAAGCAGGGAGAGTTGGGTGACTGGCTGA
>DXHT01000067.1 GCA_019113265.1 Bacillota bacterium
CCGGTGAACGCTCCCGCCATGAACGGGTTATCCTCCACCGCGTTGGCGAACACCACGAACTTTGCGCAACCTATCGCGCCCCTGTCCGCAGTGCGCTCCGCAAGCTCCTTGACCGTACGTCCCATCATGGCGACGGCGTCCATATTGATACCGCTGCGCGTGGACGCGACGTTTACGGATGAGCACACCATGTCCGTTTCGCTTATCGCTTCGGGAATTGTTGCGAGGAAGTCGCGTTCGGCGTCCGTCATCGCCTTGTGGACGAGTGCGGAATAGCCGCCGATAAAGTTCACGCCTATCTCCTTTGCCGCCCTGTCGAGGGCGCGGGCTATGCCGACGTAGTTTCCGCTCGGCGAGCCGACTATGGAAACGGGCGTGACCGAAATGCGCTTGTGCACTATGGGAATACCCAGCTCACCCGAGAGTTTTTCTCCCGTTTCCACGAGCTTCCCCGCGCGGCGCATTATCTTGTCATATACCTTTTTCTCCGCCTCTTTGCCGTCGGAAGACGCGCAGTCGAGAAGAGAGAGCGAAAGGGTTATGGTGCGGACGTCAAGATTCTGATCGTCCACCATTTTGATAGTTTCGAGTATATCTCCCGTGTCGAGCATCTCTCACCGCCGTCAGATCTTGTGCATGGCATCGAAAAGATCCTGATGCTGCACGCGTATATCCACGCCTATTTCCATTCCGCGCGCGGCAAGCTCTTTTTGCAGCGTCGCAAAATCCACCGTCGACCTTTCCAGATCGACGAGCATTATCATCGTAAAGTATTCCTGCATAAGCGTCTGCGAGATGTCGCAGATGTTGACGCCGTATTCTTTCATTATGATCGCAACGTCAGCAATTATGCCCACTTTGTCCTTTCCGAGAACGGTAACTATGGCTTTCATGTCATCTCCTTGTCGTCAAGCTATGCGCACGGGCAGTACGAGGTACAAAAAGTCCTCTTCCCCGCCGCACGGTACGACGACGCAGGGATCGGCGGGACTGTTGAATTTTATGGTGACGCTGTCCGCGCCCGCGCGCGAAAGCAGTTCGGTAAAGTACTTGGCGTTGAACGCGATCGTTATGTCGGGACCGCTCGTGACCACGGGCAACCGCTCGTCGAGATTTCCTCTTCCCGACGCGGAAGTTATGCGCATCATCCTCTCCGTAACGTCGAATCGTACGGGATTGCTCCTGTCGTCGCGGGTGAGGAGAAGCGCGCGTTCGAGGCTGTCGTAAAGCTGCTCCACCGCCACGGTCACGGAGGTGTCGAAACTCGTTCTAATAATGTTGCGGTACGGCACGAACTCGCCCTCATACAGCACGGACATTATTGTCGTGTGACCGATATCCGTCTTTATCATGCCCTTGCCGACGTACATGCCCACTTCCTCGTCGCTGTCGCCGAGAAGCCGCGCTATTTCGTTCAGGCATCTCGCGGGCACTACCGCGTTCATCGTCCCCGCTCTCGCGCTTATGGGCTTGACGCACTTTGCGAGTCTGAACCCGTCGAGCGCGACTGCGGTCACCGTCGAGTTTCCTATTTCGAGCAGAACGCCTTTGAGTATGGGGCGCACGTCGTCCTGACGCACGGAAAACGCCACTTTGTTTATGAGGTCTTTAAGATCCTTTTCCGTCATGCGCAGGTCGCCCGCGTCGGACACCGTGCGTATCTCGGGATAGTCGTCGGGATCGGCGCACGCGAACTCGCTCTCCGAATCGCCGTAGCGCAGCATGAGTTTATTGCCCGCGCTCTCGACGGCGATGCGCTCCCCCGTCAGCTTACGGGTGAAGTCGGAGAACAGCTTGCCCGGCACAAGCACCACGCCGCCGTCGTCCACGTCGCCGACAATGCCCGTCGTCACGGTCAGCTCGTTGTCCGTCGCCGTAAACGTGAGCGTCCCCTCGCTCGCCTCTATCTTGATATTGTCGAGTATGGGGTTGTTGGACTTGTTGCTTATAGCCCTGATTGCCTTGCCTACCGCTTCCGCAAGATCTCCGCCGTCGCAAAACGCTTTCATTTCATTCCACTCCTTTTGTTTGGTTATATTATACCGCAACACCGAATAAAAGTCAATGTTTTACTTGCGCGGATAATCACTCATCTTACCTCCCGCATAAAAGTTAAATGCGCGGCGGTAAAGAAGCGCAAGCAAAAAACCGCACGCCTTGCGGTATGCGGTTTTTTATTATCGCCTGAAAATCATTACTTGATGATCTTGGAAACGACGCCGGAGCCGATCGTGCGGCCGCCCTCACGGATAGCGAAGCGGAGCTTCTCTTCCATAGCGACGGGAGCGATGAGCTGGACTTTGATCGTCACGTTATCGCCGGGCATTGCCATTTCTCTGCCGTCAGCGAACTCGATCGTACCGGTAACGTCCGTCGTTCTGAAATAGAACTGAGGACGATAGCCCTTGAAGAACGGGGTCTTACGGCCGCCCTCGTCCGCTTTAAGGACGTAGATCTGACCTTCGAACTCGGTGTGAGGGGTAACGGTCTTGGGCTTAGCAAGGACCTGTCCTCTCTCGATGTCCTTACGCTCGATACCGCGAAGAAGGATACCTGCGTTGTCGCCCGCCTGAGCATAGTCAAGGGACTTACGGAACATTTCGATACCCGTAACGACGGAAGTCTGGGTGGGTTTGAGACCGACGATCTCGACGGGGTCCTGGATCTTTATCGTACCGCGCTCCACTCTGCCGGTTGCGACCGTGCCGCGGCCGGTGATCGTGAACACGTCCTCGACAGGCATAAGGAAGGGCTTGTCGAAATCGTGAACGGGAGTGGGGATGTATTCGTCGATAGCATCCATGAGCTCGAATATGCACTTGCACTCGGGGCCGTCAACATTACCTGCCTGAGCGGCTTCAAGAGCTTTGAGAGCGGAACCTTTGATGATGGGCGCGTTCTCGTCGTAGCCGTTGGCTGCGAGAAGTTCGCGGAGCTCCATCTCGACGAGTTCGAGGAGCTCGGGATCGTCCATCTGATCGCACTTGTTAAGGAATACGACGATCTTGGGAACGCCGACCTGACGAGCGAGCAGGATATGCTCCTTCGTCTGGGGCATTGCACCGTCGGTAGCAGCGACGACGAGGATAGCGCCGTCCATCTGAGCTGCGCCCGTGATCATGTTCTTGACGTAGTCCGCGTGGCCCGGGCAGTCGACGTGAGCGTAGTGACGCTTAGCCGTCTCGTACTCGACGTGAGCGGTGTTGATCGTGATGCCTCTTGCCTTCTCTTCGGGAGCCTTA
>DXHT01000068.1 GCA_019113265.1 Bacillota bacterium
GATGAGAAGCGCCGTATCTTTCAGCGCGTCGAGAAAAACATCCAACATACAGATAAAAGCTCCTCTTCCCTTTCACTATTTTATTAAATCGCGCGCGTTTTGTCAAGCCCTTTAAGGAAATTTACGCGCACCGCCCGCCCGCGGGCAGCTCCGCAAGACCCGAAATAGACGCAGAGCGCGATTTATCAAGGCCCTTTAAGGGGAAATTTACGCCGCGCTCCGTATGCCGCCCGTGCGTCGCCCCGTAAAGGCTCAAAGAAAGGAGTCGAGAACGACGGATATTTCGTCGTAGGTGCTCTTTTCGAACGGGCTGCCTATGCCCGCCTTGTCGAGGATCTCCTCGAACGTGTAGCCCGAGTTGCCGTTGCCGTAGTACTGAACGATATTGTACTTCACCGCCGCCGAAGCGAAGTCCTCCGTGCTTTCGGCGTAGAGGGAGAGTGCGGGTATCGCGCTCATGGCGTAGCTTATATAGTAGAACGGCTGACTGAACGTGTGCGACACGTTTGACCACCAATACTCCAAATAGTTATAATTCCAGCCGAGAAGATGACTGTAATCGAGAGTGTACTGCTCGGTAAGGCCGTATTCGAGAAGAAGTTCGTCGTATTTTTCGGTCACGTCCGAGCCGCGCGTGTAGTTATCCGTATTGGTGTACACGTCGTACTGCAATTCGTCCATTATGCATCCGAAGACGACGCTGCTGAGCAGTACGGACTGCACCTGCGCTTCCGCCATTATCTCTGCGAGAGCCGCGCCCGTATAGCTATCCCCCTCGTAAGAGATCGTAAGATCGCCGTATACGTCTTCATAATAATTGACGAACATCATTTCCAGCCCCTGGCTCTGCACCTCTGCAATGTCGAGGTCGGAACCGCCGTACGCTCCCGAGAGGTAGTAGGAAGTGAAATGCCCGAACTCGTGCACGAACGTCGTAATGTCGTTTATGGTGTCCCCCCTGTACTGGAACATATACGGGATCTCGAATCCCGAAAGGTAGGTCGTGAATGCGCCCGTATTGCCGTTTTTGTTGCGCGACGCGTAGTAGAGGTCATAATCGTTCATATAGTCGAAAGCGTCCGTAAGATAGCCGTGCATGGAGGATGAAACGGGATCCGTCGCGTCCTTGCCGTCTATGACGGAGAACATTTTCAGCGCGACGTTCTGCGCCTTTTCGAAAAACTTTTCGGCGGCGCGGGCGTCGTCGACAACCTGCCCGTTCTCTTCCTTATAGAACGATGTGCCGGACATCTTCATGCCGCTTTCGCCAAGATCGTAATACATATCAACGGCGTAATGCCCGATGTTTTTGACGTAATCGCGCATTTTCGTCACGTCGCTCGGAGTGTACGTCCTGCCGTAAGAGGAATAGGCGTATGCGGGGTATGAGCCGTCGGGATATATCTCGTTGTAAAGTTTAGCCATGCGAATGAGCAGAGCGCCCGCTTTGTCCGAATATTCGCGCGCGGAACTCTCCGACGCGAACACGTTTCCGCCGCTTCCGTTACCGAGGTTGTTGTATTCGTTCTGCAACTCGGTTATCTTCTGCTGATTTTCCACATAGTTGCCGCTTCCGGTGAGCGCCTCGTACTCGCTGTCGATAGCGTCGAGATCGGACTGCGACCAGCCTCTGAATATCGCAGAGGAATTGGGACCGTGGAGCGCGGAATAAAGCATGGTGTAGTAGTCAAGATAACTCTTGCTGTACTGCGCCGAAAGCACGGTGTACTCGTTTTCCCACTCCTTGTTCGTGTAGTCCTTCTGATACTCTATATTCGCATAGCCGAGATATGCGGCGAGCTCGTTGAGTTTGCTCGTCGCGTCGTTCATCGCCGAAATGGCGGAGGACGAAGAACCGTACTTTGCCTCGTCTATGGCTTTCTCGAACGCCTCGTCTATCGAATTGAAATCGGGGCGCTCGTACACTATGTCGTTATAGCTTATCGAGCCGCGCTTTCTCGTGAATATGCTTCTGCCCACGAACACCGCGCCTATGACCAGAGCCACGACTATGACGACGGCGACCACGGACATCACAACGGATAAAATTTTAATCTTTTTTTCTGTCATTATTTCTCCCTGCAAAGCCTGCGCTATATACTTTATTTATACCGCCGCTGTTATAATAATACATTAAATTATGACTAAAATCAAATTATTTAACGGCATAGCACTCGTTTTGTGCAGTAAAAAGAATACCGTACGCGCAAGCGGTGCATAATACGACCATGAACACGACAATAAAAACGGATATAAAACAGACGGAAAAACTGCTCTCGTTTGTGCGCAAGAACGCGCAGATGGGAACGACTACCCTCGAACGCCTTGCCGAGATACTCGGCGCGGCCGATCGAGGAATGACGGATATAGTCAGCAGACAGCTTAACGAATACCGCCATATCGCGGATGCGGCGGGAACGCGCGCCCGCGCTCTCGGAAGCGAGCCGGAGGACGTCTGCGGTATAGCCCGCGCCGCGGCTACCGCCATACTCGGACTGCAATCCATAGCGGATAAGTCCGCCTCGCACATAGCGGAAATGATCGTAATAGGCTCTGCGCGCGGAGTCATATCCGCACTGAGGCAGATACGGCTCAATCCCAATGCGGATTCGGACGCGATAAACCTCGCGTATCGTCTGCTCTGCACCGAGAGAATGAATATCGATCGCCTGCTCTGCTACGTCTGACGAGTGAAATGCACCCCAAAAGTTAGACAAAACTTTAGGAGGTGCATTTCAGAAACGCATGGTATTTTCGTTTTACGGATATTTTTCCGATCGGTTCCGCCGTCTTTACTCCGGACGGCAGTATATCTCATCATGCGGACGCACTGCCGCACACGCGATAGCGGCAGACTCGTCCTTTACGCATTTTTCCACTTGACCGTTATATTTACGCCGCTTTTATAAGAATACGACCAGTTTTCATCCCAGCTTCCGGGCCGTTCCGGCACTTCGCAGCGGATCGTCAGATCGACCGAGTTCTGATTGAATACTAATTCGCCCACGGAAACGACGCTTTTCGGGATAGTTATCTCCGAGATCGCAGCATTCGTGAAAACCGCGTCGCCGATGCTCTCCAACCTGGAACAATCGCCGAGATTCACCGTTTTCAGATAAGAACAGCCCGCAAACGCGCTGTCGCCCAACGTGAGCAGATCGGACGGCAAATTCAGATCCGTAATTTGCAGACGGGCAAAACTCCTGAGCCCGATATATTTCAGCGATTCGGGCAGCGTCAATTTGGCAACGTTCTTCTGCGCACTTGTCGGAAAGAGCGACGTGTCCGACTTCCCGTCGGCAACACCGATCGTGCCGGCGCGCACCGTAAACGAAGTCATGGCGTCGTTTTTGACCGCAACCAGCCAATTGCCGACATACAACCCTCCGTCCGTATAGTTATTCTCCTTATCCAGCCCGGTTGATTGAAACGCCGCGTAACCGATAGCCCGCACCGAATCCGGAATGTTGATTTCAGTCATTGCGTACAGCTTCGAAAAGGCTGATTTACCGATGCGATACAAGCCGTCGGGCAAAGTCATCTTTTTGTAATTCGAAAACCCCGCCATAGTGGCGGGGTTCGGTGGAGGCTAAAGCCGATGAAATAGATAAAAAAACTCCGATTGTGTACAATGGGAGATGACCTGCCAGTCAGATATCATACACAAACGGAGGACATTCATGATAGAGCATGAAAACATCACAAACAGTTTAGCCCATACAAAACGGAATTGCAAGGGATACTATGTGGATACAGTAGGAAAAAACACAAAAGCGATCAAAGAATATATAGCGAACCAGTTAGAGCAGGATAAGAAGAGCGAGCAGCTGAGCATGTTTGACCCGGACGACCCTTTTAAGGGTGGCAAGTAAACAATGCATGGCTGGCAGGCCAATTCTCCGGCGCACTTGTGCGCAGCCAGTATCGTTTAGGGCTATGCCCGAAAATGAAATACCAC
>DXHT01000006.1 GCA_019113265.1 Bacillota bacterium
GACGGAAACCGCAGTGACGGAAGAGGCTCCCAAACCCAAGCGTACGCGCACCAAAAAGCCGACGGAAACCGCAGTGACGGAAGAGGCTCCCAAACCCAAGCGCACCCGCACCAAAAAGCCGACGGCGAACAAACCGCTCGTCCACCGCGATGTTGTAACGGCGGCGGAAGCCGCGGAGATAAACGACGAAGAGGCTAAGTCCGCGGTAAAACGCGAGAGAGTTGCGCCCCGCAGACGCGACGGCTTGCGTTCGATAGTGAACGTGGATACTCTGTCGCAGAATTTCCCGTCGGGCGGAGAGGTGACGCTTGCCGCGCTCACCGAGAAAAAGCTCGTTCCGCAGGGGACGACGTATGTCAAAGTGCTCGCACGCGGCATGCTCGACAAGCCTTTGCGCGTTCACGCCGATGACTTTTCTCTGGACGCCGTCAAGATGATCGTCGTAACGGGCGGTCAGGCGATAACGCCTGAAAGAAGCGGGGGAAGCGAGGCGTAAAGAGCGACTCGCCGCGCTTTTTTTCGGCGGCGGAAAAAAGCAGTGTTTGTTAGCGGAGCGCCCTAAATCGTTGACGCGGGCTGCTCCGTTATGCTATAATAGGCGATATGAACGAAGATAAACTGCATGAGCTCGAAAAACTCTTTCAGAAGGACAGGTATGTAGCTCTTTCGGGCATAAAAATAGAGGAAGTGGGGGACGACTATGCGACGGTAGGCGCGGCGGTACGCCCCGACGAGCACATGAACGGAGTGGGAACGGTACAGGGCGGTATGCTCTATACGGCGGCGGACTTTGCGTTCGCCGTGCTCACCAATATGCTCCACCCGACGACGGTGACGCAGACCGCGACGGTGACGTACATACGCGCGGCGAAGACGGACAGAATAAGCGCGACGGCACGCGAGCTGGCTTGCTCCGGGCATAACTGCGTCGTGGAAGTGACGGTACGCGACGGCGAGGGCGTCACGGTGATGACGGGTCTGTTCAACGGATTCATAAGCGCAAAAAAATAACACGGGAAGCCGATGATGAAAATATACGATAAGAAAACGGAAACGATGAGCCGCCGTTCCATGGCGGCGTTACAACTCAAAAGGCTCAAAGAGATAGTCAAATACGCCTATGACCGCGTACCCTTTTACAGAAAGAAGTATGACGAAGCGGGCGTAAAGCCGTCCGACATAAAAACGCTGGAAGACATTCGTAAGCTCCCTTTCGTCACCAAGTCCGACCTGCGCGACAACTACCCTTACGGGTTGCTTGCCGTACCCGTGTCCGATCTCGCGCGCATACACGCGTCGAGCGGGACGAGCGGCAAACCCACGGTAGTGGCGTACACCAAAGAGGATATGGAGGACTGGACGGAGTGCGTGGCGCGGCTGGTAGTGGCTGCGGGCGGCAGATCGGACGACATAGTTCAGATATGTTTCGGCTACGGACTGTTCACGGGCGCGCTCGGGCTTCATCAGGGCTGGGAGCGCATAGGCGCGGCGGTCATCCCCGCGAGCACGGGCAACAGCGAGCGGCAGATAATGCTTATGAAGGATCTCGGAGCGACGGCGCTCGTTGCAACTCCCTCATACGCGCTCCATCTTGCGGAAGTAATGGAAAAGATGGGCATAAGCCCCGACGAGATGAAACTGCGCGTGGGAATGTTCGGCAGCGAGGCGAGCTCGGAGGAGATGCACCGCGAAATAGCCGAAAAGCTCAGACTTTTCCCGACGGACAACTACGGACTCAGCGAACTGATAGGACCGGGCGTTTCGGGCGAGTGCGAGTACAAGTGCGGCATGCACATAAACGAGGACTATTTCTATCCCGAAATAATCGACCCAACGACTCTCGCTCCGACGGACGGCTCGGACTACGGCGAACTCGTGCTGACGTCGCTCACCAAAAAGTCCATGCCCATGATCCGCTACCGCACAAAGGACATAACGAAGATCGATTATTCGCCCTGTAAGTGCGGCAGGACGACGGCGCGCATGGCAAAGCTGAAAGGCAGAACGGACGATATGCTCATAATCAAGGGCGTGAACGTGTTCCCGTCGCAGATAGAGGGCGTACTCCTCGGATTCTCCGAGCTGGGAAGCACCTATCAGATAATCGTCACGAGAGAGGATTACAAGGACAAGCTGGAAGTCAAAGTGGAGCTTGCGGACGACTCGATAGTGGGCGATTACGGCGCACTCGAAAACCTCAAAAACAGGATACATCACGCACTGCGCACCGTATTGCAGATAGACGCGAAACTGACGCTTACCGAGCACATGAGCCTTGCCCGCAGCGAGGGCAAAGCCAAGCGCGTGTTCGATATGAGAAAATACTGATCGGAGAAGGAAATGAAAGAATTGATGCTTACCAACCGTGCGGTGGCGCGCGGGGCATACGAGGCGGGCGTGAAGGTGCTGTCCGCATATCCCGGAACACCCAGCACGGAAATAGCGGAGAATTTCGTCAAGTTCGACGGAGTGTACGCCGAGTGGGCGCCCAACGAAAAGGTAGCGCTCGAAGTCGCGGTAGGCGCGTCCGTCGCGGGCGCGAGGGCCATGGCGTGCATGAAGCACGTCGGACTTAACGTCGCCGCCGACCCGCTTTTCACGGCGGCATACACGGGCGTGAACGGCGGACTCGTCATAGTGGTCGCCGACGATCCCGGTATGCACTCCTCTCAGAACGAACAGGATTCGCGTTACTATGCGCGCAGTGCGCACATCATGATGCTCGAACCGTCGGACGCGCAGGAGGCTAAGGACTTCACCAAGCTCGCGTTCGAGCTCAGCGAGAAGTACGACACCCCCGTTCTCATAAGGCTTACGACGCGCGTCGCGCATTCTCGCAGTCTTGTGGAGCTGGGCGAGCGCGAGGAACTGCCTCTCCGTCCTTACGAAAAGTCGGTGACCAAATACACCATGATGCCCGCGAGCGCGATACTCCGTCATCAGGTGGTGGAAGAGCGCGACGTAGAGCTTGCCAACGCCGTGAACACCATGTCTGTAAACAGGGTGGAGCGTAGCAGAAGAGGAAGCAAGATAGGCGTCGTGTGCTCGGGCGTGGTATATCAATACGTAAAGGAAGCGCTTCCCGACGCGAGCATATTCAAAGTGGGAACTATATATCCGCTTCCCATAAAGGCGATAGAGAAGTTCGCGTCCACCGTTCAGCAGCTTTACGTCATAGAAGAGCTTGAACCGTTTATAGAGGACAGGCTGAAAGCCGCGGGCATAAAGTGCCGCGGAAAGGAGATATTCTCCCTTCAAGGCGAGCTGTCCGTACTTAAAATTCTCGAAAAATTCAACCGTTCGGTGCCCGTACCCGTGCCCGAAAAGGTGCCCGGACGTCCTCCCGTGATGTGCGCGGGCTGCCCTCACCGCGGCGTGTTCTACGTGCTTTCCAAGCTGAAACTGACGGTGAACGGCGATATAGGTTGCTACACTCTCGGCGCGGTCGCGCCGCTCAGCGCGGTGGACACGGTGCTCTGTATGGGCGCGTCCGTGGGAATGGCGCACGGATTCAAAAAGGCGACGGGCGGCGAGAGCCACAATATAGCGGTCATAGGAGATTCGACGTTCCTTCACAGCGGAATAACGGGACTGATAAACGCGGTGTACAACAAGAGCGGTATAACGCTCGTCATTCTCGACAATTCCACGACCGGTATGACGGGTCATCAGGATCACCCCGCGACGGGAAAGAACCTCAAAGGCGAAAAAGCGCCCGCGGTCCTTCTCGACGACATATGCCGCGCCTGCGGAGTAAAGGACATAGCGATAGTGGACGCCTACGACATCAAGGCGGTGGAAGAGGCGGTCAAAAACGCGCTTGCGTCCAAGGAAGTGAGCGTGATAATAGCGCAGAGACCCTGCGTGCTTCTCGATAAGCGCGTACGGCCCACGGTAATGGTAGTGGACGGATGCCGTAACTGCGGCAAGTGCATGAAGATAGGCTGCCCCGCCATATCCCGTACGGAGAGCGGTGTGCGTATCGATCCCGTGCAGTGTACGGGTTGCGGAGTGTGCGCGGAGGTATGCCCGTTCGGAGCGATAAAGGAGAGCGAGAGATGAATATACTTATCGCAGGCGTAGGCGGGCAGGGAACGCTGCTCGCAAGCAAAGTCCTCGGCAGATACGCCGTTCTCTGCGGCAAAGACTGCAAACTCAGCGAAGTACACGGAATGAGCCAGCGCGGCGGCAGTGTCACGACGCACGTCCGCATAGGCGATAGAGTGCATTCTCCCGTAATCTGGCCGGGAGCGGCGGACGTCATACTCGCGTTCGAGGTGCTCGAAGCGGCGCGCGTCAGGCATTTCCTGCGTCCGGGCGGAATACTGCTCGTAAACGACGTCAAGATCCTTCCCATGCCCGTTATAACGGGTGCGGCAAAGTACCCCGAAGGTCTTAAAGAGAAAATGCTCGAAGACATAAACGGCGCGTACTTCATACCTGCGGCGGCAATAGCCGAAGAGGCGGGAAGCTCGCGCGCGGCGAACGTGGTCATGCTCGGCGCGATGTGTCGTCTGTTCGGCTTCGACAAGGAAAAAATGGTGGAGGCGGTAACCGACTGCGCTCCCGAAAAATTCAGGGAACTGAACCTTAAAGCATTCGCTTTGGGTTACGAAAGAGTAAAATAAACAACGGACGAAAGGGAGAAGAGGATGAAATATTTTCAGCCTGAGCTTGAAACGATGAGCGCGGCGGACAGGCGCGCTCTGCAATCGGAAAGGCTCGTAAGTACGGTCAAATACGTTTACGAGCGTCAGAAGCCTTACCGCGAGAAGATGGACGCTATAAAGTTGCGCCCGTCGGACATAAAGGGCATAGAAGACATATGGAAACTGCCTTACACGCAGAAGTCAGACCTGCGTAACAGCTATCCGTTCGGAATGATGGCGGCGACGAGGAAGGAGCTTGTCAGACTGCACGCGTCCAGCGCGACGACGGGAAAACTCACCGTTTCGGGTTACACCAAACACGACATAGACGTGTGGGCGGACTGTGCGGCGCGTTCGCTCGTAATGGCGGGCGCGGACGAAGAGAGCATAGTGCACGTCTGCTACGGATACGGACTGTTCACTGGCGGACTGGGTATGCACTACGGAGCGGAAAAACTCGGCGCGATAGCCGTGCCTGCGTCCGCGGGCAACACGCAGAGGCAGTTGCAACTGATTGCCGATTTCGGCGCGGATATAATATGTTGCACGCCCTCCTATGCGATATACCTCATAGAGGAAATGGAGAAGGCGGGGCTCAAACCGGGGCGCGAAATAAAACTCAAAGGCGGATGCTTCGGCGCGGAAGCGTGGACGGAAGAGATGCGCGCGGAGATAGAACGTCGGCTCGGCATACGCGCCTGTGACATTTACGGGCTCAGCGAGATATCCGGACCGGGCGTTGCCAATGACTGCGAGTACAAGACGGGAATGCACTTCCAGGACGATCACTATTTCCCCGAAATAGTGGATACCGAAACGCTCGAACCCCTTCCGACGGGCGAGCGCGGAGAGCTCGTAATAACCACGCTCGACAGAACGGGAATGCCGCTCATCCGCTACCGCACGAGGGACATAGCCGCTCTCGACGACACGCCCTGCCCGTGCGGAAGAACGACGATAAGAATGAAGCGCATAACGGGGCGAAGCGACGATATGCTCATCATACGCGGCGTGAACGTGTTCCCGTCTCAGATAGAGAGCATACTCCTCAAAGATCCGTACGTGCAGCCGCACTACCACATAAACGTGGACAGGGTGAACAATCTCGACACTCTCGAAATAGTCGTCGAACTGTCGCCCGACGCGATGTCGGACACCATGTCGGAGATAGAGGCGATACGCTCCCGACTTTCCGCGGAAATGGCGTCGGGAATAAGCGTAACGGCAAAGATAACTCTTGTTTCTCCGGGAACGATAGAGCGTAGCGAGGGAAAGAGCAAGCGCATCACCGACAGGCGCAAGATAAAATAACGCAAGGGAGGGAAAACGATGATAAACCAGATAGCCGTATTTTTGGAGAACAGAAAGGGCAGGATAGGCGACTGCTGTGAGGTGCTCAAACACGCGGGCGTGAATCTTTGCTCGATGTCCATAGCGGACACGACGGACTTCGGCATTCTCCGCATGATGACGGACGACAACGACAAGGCGCTTTTCTATCTCAAAGCGGCGGGATTCATGTGCGCGGCAGTGCCGCTCGTCGCAATGCAGGTACCAGATAAGCCGGGCGCGCTCGCGGACATACTCATCGCTCTCGACAAGGCGGGAGTGAATATCGACTATCTCTACTCCTTTGCGGTAGCGGGAGAAAACGCCCACATAGGCTTTAAGACGAACGAGCCGCAGAAAGCGGAGAAAGTGCTTACCGAAGCGGGTGTAAAGATAATCTGACAAAAAACGCGGCACGGCAAACGACGCGCCGCGAGCAAGCCGCCGTGGTGGAATTGGCAGACGCGCCGGACTCAAAATCCGGTGGTAGCGATACCGTGTCGGTTCTACCCCGACCGGCGGCACCAAAACAAAAGCGACCCTATCGGGGTCGCTTTTGTTTTGGTGTCCGCCGCGAGGGGTGCGAAAATTTGCGTAAGCAAATTATTCGCTCAGCCGAGGGCGCGCGTCTTATGCGCGCCCGAACGCCAACGCTTACGCGCCGCAGTAGTGCGGCGCGTAAGCGTTACCCCGACCGGCGGCACCGAAAATTTGCGAGAGAGGAGCAGAAGACGTAACAAAGCCGCGAAACGCAAATCATTCGCTCAGCCGAGGGCGCGGAGAGCGCGCCCGAACGCCAACGCTTTCGCGCCGCGCCTGATGCGGCGCGATGGCGTTACCCCGACCGGCGGCACAGAAGATTTGCGAGAGAGTAGTAGAAGACGTAACAAAGCCGCGAAACGCAAATCATTCGCTCAGCCGAGGGCGCGGAGAGCGCGCCCGAACGCCAACGCTTACGCGCCGCACCTATTGCGGCGCGATGGCGTTACCCCGACCGGCGGCACTAAAAATTTGCGAGAGAGGAGCAGAAGACGTAACAAAGCCGCGAAACGCAAATCATTCGCTTAGCCGAGGGCGAGAAGAGCGGCAAAAACGATCTTGCTTCATGTTCTTAACGCGCGGCGTTTTCTCCCTTATGCTCCCTTTACGCCGCAGAGAACGTGACCGTAACGTTATCTTTGCCGAGTACCTCGGCAAGTCCGCTTGCGTCCGACACCTTGCCTATCCGCGTGTACGAGTAGGACGTTGAGAAACTCTCGTAAAACAGCACTATGCAGTTATTGCCGTAAAGCATGATGTCGCCCGTATCTATGCTACCGGGACGAAACGAGGAAACGGGTAGCGTAAAGTCCGCATAGAAGTACTTTTCGTTACCGTTAAGTTCGTGCATGTTCATGGTGAGCGGAAGCCTTGCATAGAGCGACTCCGCCGCCGCGCCGCTTATTACCGCATCGAAACGTGCGCCGTTTGCCGTTATGACTATTTTCATATCTTCATACACCTCCTCGCCGCCGTTATCTTGGCTCGATCCGCCGTCGCCGATCGGGTAAAACTCGTTTCGGTCGTCGGGCAGGCCCGCGTTCGGGTTGCAACCCGCATAAAATGCCGCCGACAGAGCGATGCAAAGCACTGCCGATAAAACGATAAATCTTTTCATAAATAAATGATACTATACGGCGGACTTGTCGTCAAATACCCGTAACGTATGCGGCCTATGCGTGCGGCGTATACAAAAGCCGCATTTAAGGCTTAAAAATTGCGCCTAAATGTCATAATCGTTTCTATTTTAGAGCATATCGCTATTGACAAACGTGCCTTTTATATGATAAACTATATATAGTACAGCAGACCCGCAAGACGGGAAAGGAGCAGACGGATGTCCGACGGAAAAAGGCGCGGCTTTATGTCGAACGCAAAATTGATACAGCGCATAGTCGGCGGTATAATAACCATACTCGGTTTGACACTGTTCGTTATCGGTCTCGTATTTCTCCGAAACGATATGCCGTATTGGTTCGTCATGTTCATAGGTCTGTCCGTCGCGGTCATGGGATCGTTTCTGTTTGTGTTCGGCTTTCAGCGCGAAAGCTCAAAATACGTCATGACCGAGCACCTCGAAGAGTCGGAATATCCCACGGCGGAGCACGTTGAAACGTACATCAGGGCGACGATAGTGTGCGAGTGCGGACAGGTGAACGACGCGGGCAGCGACTACTGCAAAAAGTGCGGAAAGAGTCTGCGCAAAGTGTGCGGCAAGTGCGGCGCATCCGTTCCCGTGGATGCGGAATTTTGCGATAAGTGCGGCGCGCCCATGTCGCGTGACAACTGAAAAAGCGCGGCGAAGCTGAGACGTTTCGCCGTTTTTATTTATACGGAGGAAAAATTCATGGCAAAGGGAAAGATTTATCACGTCGCACTGCGCGACGACGGCAGGTGGCAGGTCAAAGCCGCGAAAGCGGAAAAGGCACTCAAAATATTCATGACTCAGAAAGAGGCGATAGACTATGCCAATAAAGTGGCGGAGAGTACGGACGGTAACGTCGTGATACACAAGACGGACGGCGGCTTCCGCAAACAGAAATATTGATAATCGACTTTTGACCGCTTTTGCGATGCGGCGCGCGTTCGCGCATGAAAGGCGAGACCGTACGCCGCGCAATATCAAACGGTCTGCGTTGACAAACTTCGTCCGTCGTGTTATAATATGTCCATGAAGATAGAGCAGAGTATCGAGGATTATCTCGAAGCGATACATATAGTGTCCCTTACCTGTAAAGACGTTCATCAGGTGGATCTCGCCCGCAAGCTGGGCGTTTCTCAGCCTGCCGTCACGAAAGCGATAAGAAAACTGAAAGAACTCGGTTATGTGCATACGGACGGCATGCATATATTTTTAACGGAGACGGGGAAGGCGCGTGCGGAGCTCGTGTACGAAAAGCACAGAACGTTGCGTCGCTTTCTGCTCGCTCTCGGCGTGGGAGGCGACTCCGCCGAACGCGACGCCTGTCTGATAGAGCATATCATAAGCGACGAAACGTATGAGGCCGTAAGGCGCTTTCTCGGCGATGGCGAATGATGCGTTACGCTCAAACGTAAAAGTGCGTCAATTTCGGAAGACTCGGCATATGCGCTTTTGCGGGAACAGGTCATATCCGACTTTTGTGTTTGCGGGCATTCTCGCCCCGACATGCCGTAAGGCGGTTCGGGTAAGGCGATCGGCGTATTTTCATCGGAAGTATGACGGAGCGACGGTAAAGTTTGCTCTGTCGCCGCGGCGCTTGTCTCGTTTTTAAGTATGCATGAGCGGTCGAGGTGCGGACTTGAAAAATAATTTATTAACTATGGCTAATTTTTTCTTGACAAAGCCCGCATATTGTTATATAATTGCCGTGTCGGGTGAGAAAAACGATCGGACGGGATTGTCCGATCTACATAAAAGGTAAAATTCTTAACCTAAGTTAATTTTAATGTCAAACTAACCGTATGACGGAGGAGTGAATTAACAATGTTGAAAACGGTAAGCGAGATGCGTCCGGGTGAGAGCGGCGTAGTGGTGAACACGCGCGGCGAAGGCTGGACGAGAAAGAGACTTCTCGACATGGGAGTGACCAAGAGCGCGCCATTGACGTTCAAGAAGAGCGCGCCGCTTGGCGATCCTCTCGAAGTCGTTATCCGAGGGTACGCACTGTCTTTGCGGCGCAAAGAGGGCGACCTCGTGGACGTGGAAGTCACGGCAAAGGCGGATAAGAGCGCGAAAGAGGAGGTCGGCAAATGATAAGAGTCGCATTGGCGGGAAATCCGAACTGCGGAAAGACGACGCTGTTCAACGCGCTCACGGGTGCGACGGCGCATGTCGGCAACTGGCCGGGCGTCACGGTGGATAAGCGCGAAGGAACGTGCAAAAAGGGCTCGGAGCCGTTTGTCGTCGTTGACCTTCCCGGCATATATTCGCTGTCGCCGTATACGCCCGAAGAGGTCATCGCGCGCAATTTCATTCTCGATAACAAGCCGGACTGCGTCATAGACATAGTGGATTCGACAAATCTCGAACGCAATCTTTATCTGACGACGCAGCTCATGGAGATGGACGTACCCGTAGTCGTCGCGCTCAATATGGCGGACGAGCTTGAAAAGAACGGGGACAAGATAGATGCGAAGCTGCTCGAAGAGCGTCTCGGAATGCCTGTCGTCAGCGTTTCTGCGGTAACGGGCAAAGGAATAAGCGCTCTCGTTGACAGAACGCTTGCGGCGGCGAAGCGCAAGCGGCAGGGCATAAGCGTGCTGGGAAACACTCTGCTCGCGCCCGCGATAGAGGAGACCGCGCTGCGCCTGCGCGACGACGGAGTAAGTTCTCCGCTGTTTCATGCGGTGAAACTCGCGGAGGGCGACAGCCTCGAAAGCGAGAATCACAAAAAGACGGCGAATTTCGTCAGAAACTACACGCACGGCTTAAAGGACGAAACTTTCGGCGAAGACTGGGAAGCGTTCGTCGCAAACGCGCGTTACGATTACATAACTGCCAATTATTCTCCCGCGCTCACTCGTTCGTCGGGCGAGGGCAAGAGGCTCAGACTTTCGGAAAAGATAGATCGGGTGCTGACAAACAAGTGGGCGGGTATACCTCTTTTCGTGGCGATATTGTTCGTGATATTCCATCTGACGTTTTCCGAAAATTTCCTGTTCCTCGCCCCGGCACTCGATAACGGCGGCGAGTGGACCAACTTTGAGGGTACGTATTTCGAGGGACTGTTCGGAAGCAGTAGCGGAATATCCTCGCCGGGAGTCATACTTGCAAACTTCGTGAACGGAGTGACGGGAGCCATATCCGGAGGGATAGGCACGG
>DXHT01000069.1 GCA_019113265.1 Bacillota bacterium
AACGTATTCGGCACGGTGCTGTTTACGATAATGCTGCTCATATGGAAGGACTTTAATAAAATGACGTTCATGACGTGGTTCGCGGACGCGCCCACCACGCAGATAGCGATGTTCCACACATTCTTCAATACCGTGTGCGTCCTGCTGTTCTTCCCTTTTATAAATCTTTTCGTGAAGTTTGCGTGCTTTGTCATACGAGACAAAAAGGGCAAAACGGACAAAAAGGAAAGCGGAGCTTTCTCCTTCCTGGATGACCGCCTGTTGCAAACCCCCGCAATAGCCGTTCTTCAAGCAAAAAAGGAAATTTCGAGAATAGCCGCCGACTCCGAAGCGACACTAAAAAAATCGCTCGAAAAGTTCTTTGAAAAGGATCTTGCGGGTGCGGAAAAAGTGCGCGACGACATTTCGAAGATAAACGACGAAGCGCGACGCGTCACGCAGTTTCTTATAAAACTATCCTCTTCCGACGTTTCGTACAATGACGAAAAAGACGTATCCGCCATGCATACGGTGCTTATAGACGCGCTCCGTATCGCCGACCTTGCGGACAACATAGTCAAATACACCAAACACTACGTGGACGACGATCTTGTGTTCTCCGATTCCGTCCTCGGCGAGATCAGGCTGATGTCTGAGAAAATAGACAGTCTGTTTGAAGAGAGCATACTCGCGTTCAACGGTTCGGACGTAACGGCTTGCGTACGTGCGGACGAATTCGAAAGCGAAGTGGATTCGCTCAGAAAGCATATAATAGACAATCACATCAAACGCCTCAACGAGGGCAAGTGCCAGCCGCAGTCAAGCAGCGTGCTCATCAACCTCGTGGGTAACCTCGAACGTGCCGCCGACCACATGGTCAATATCGCCCATGCGTTTGACTGACGGCGTATAAAGGACGATGGAAAAAGTACTTTATCTTCTCGAAGACGACAAGAGCATATGCGATCTCGTGACTTACAGTCTCGAACTTGCCGAGATCGAAGTCACCTGCTTTAACACGGCGGAGGATTTTTATGAGGGAGTCGCCCGCCGCGTTCCCAAAGTCGCACTGCTCGATATCATGCTGCCCGACGGGAACGGCTATGACGTGCTGACGCGTATTAAGCGCGATCATCCGCAGGTCATTTGCATCATGCTCAGCGCAATGGGACGGGAGAACGACAAAGTCAAGGGCTTCAATCTCGGCGCGGACGACTATATCACGAAGCCGTTCGGAGTTCTCGAACTTACGGCGCGCGTAAACGCGGCGTTCAGGCGTCTTGGCTCGGGCGACGAGCTGACGGCGCGCAACGTCACCATAAACGAGCGCACCATGACCGTTACCATCGACGGCAAGCCCGCCGCACTCAGTAATATGGAATTCAAACTTCTCGCCTACCTCGTCAGACATGCGGGGTCGGTCATTTCGCGTGACAAACTCCTTACGGCAGTCTGGGGTTACGACGAGGGCGAAACGCGCACGGTCGATATTCATATCGCAAGACTGCGCAAACTGGGCGTACAAGGCATAGAAACGGTCTTTGGCGCGGGGTATAAGTTTTCAAAATGAGCAAACGCATTCTTATAACGTCGCTGTTCATAACCCTGTTCATACTCCTCATTTTTGCTTTCACTTCCAACGAAGTGTATTACTCGCAGTCTGAGGGAGATATGCACACGCGTCTGCGTGAGCAGCTAAATACAGTCGAAAGCGTTGCGGCGCAAAACGGTGCGCTTCCCTCCGTAGAGCAGATCGCTCTGTCGCTCGACGGCGCGGAAGTGACCATATTTACGGTCGACGGAGACATGGAAGATACCACGCTGTCCGTCGGTGCGGAAACATTTTCTTCGGAGGAAACGGCTACCGCGCTTGCTTCGGAAAACGAGCATTTTTACGTGTGCCCGTCGGTCAGAGAGGGGCATACTTTTGTCAATCTTTACAAACGCATAGACGATAAACTTGTCATGCTTACGGGGGAAATAATTTCCCGTTCGCGTATGCTTGCCACCGTCCTGCCGAGCCTCGGAATATTCATACTTGTAGACGTTATCGTGTGCCTGCTTTTTACATGGCTTTCCACGACGTTTATTCTGCGCCCGGTCAAAGAGCTTGCGATGGAAGCTATCGGCAACAATAAGAAGATCGAAACCCGCCACGCCGAACTCAAACCAGTCGTGGACGTCATCAACTGGAAAAACGAATACGTGCGAGCGGCTCAACGCAGTAAGGATGAATTTATTTCAAACGTAACGCACGAAATGAACACTCCCCTTACCTCTATCCGTGGCTTTGCGGAGCTTATCGCCTCCGGCAGTATGCCTAAGGATAAGATGATCGCCGCGGGAAAGACGATAGAGGCACAAAGCGAGCGGCTTTCGGCAATGATAAAGCGCATACTCAATTATAGCGCGATAGACGACGACACGGTCAAGTCGTACGACGTGGACGCATCCGCTCTAACCGAACGCGTGCTCGACAGCTACGTTCCCATGCTGAAAGATAAGGATCTGACGCTGCTACGCCGCATCGAACCGGGCATGATCGTTTCATCGACGCAGGAAAGGCTTACCGAAATACTCGATAATCTCATAAGCAACGCCATTAAGTACAACAAACAAAACGGAAAGATAATGGTCACGCTCGCTGGCGGAGTACTGACAGTAGAAGATACGGGCATAGGAATTTCCAACGAGGAACTTCCCCATATTTTCAGCAGATTTTATACCGTGGACAAATCACACGGCGAAAACGTCGGATTCGGACTCGGGCTGCCCATTGTCCGCAAGCTGTGTGACAGAAGCGGCTGGAAACTGTCGGTGGACAGCGTTTTCGGCGAAGGGACCGTTTTCAAAGTGGATTTCGGCGGCGCGCACGGCAAGAAACATCACCCGCAACCGGTCGATAAAGGCTGATCGGGTCGACCTGCCCGCTTTTAAGGCGTTTTATTCTCTCCCACTCGTGCGCCGCAAAATTCTTTGAAAATTTACCGAAATCGACGTAAAAACTCTTGCCAATAACGCGGAAATATGGTATAATCCACGAGGTTGACACATGAGAGCCGCATTAGTCTAGCGGTTAGGACGCTGGCCTCTCACGCCGGAAACAGGTGTTCGATTCCCCTATGTGGTACCAAAAAATGACGATACGCCATCAGACGTGTCGTCGTTTTTTT
>DXHT01000070.1 GCA_019113265.1 Bacillota bacterium
CCCAAGAAAGTTTTACATTACCATACACCACAAGATTTGTTCCTTGAAAATCTCTCTAACTGTTGCACTTGATTTGACAATTCATCCATTATCGGACGATTAGTGCTTATCGTCGCCGAAAGTGTTTCTGCTCCTGTTGCGCTTTTCTTTGAGCCAGGGCGCAACGTCGTCGTCATCCTCGTCGTCGACAGGGTGGATTATCGTGCGGGCAATGTTACCGCCGTCCGCGGCGGTATTGGGCGCGCTCTGAGGGCGCGGCTCGACGGGCGTTTCCGTGCGGGTGGGCGCAAGTCCCGTTTCAGGCCTTGCCTCGCGGCGTTCGCCGCGCTTTTCGTCTCCGAATCCCGTAGCTATAAGCATTATTTCGACGTCATGCGGGAGATCGTCTCTGAAATCGAAGCCGAAAATTATGTTGGCATCCTTATGCACGGCCTCGCGCACGAGTACTGCGGCTTTGTCTATCTCCTCAACGGTGACCTCGTGTTTGGCTTTGACATACAGCATGACGCTCGTCGCATTGTTTATGCGTATGTCCTGCAAACGGATGTTTACCGCCGACTTGACGGCGTTTATCACCCTGTCCGTTCCGCTGCCGCTACCTATGCCGAGGTATGCCCTGCCCATGTCTTTGAGCACGGTGCGCAGATCGGCAAAGTCTATGTTGAGCGTCTGCGTATTGATGATGACGTCGCTTATACCGAGTATGCACTGGCGCAGAACGCCGTCGGCATATTCGAAAGCCTCGCTCATGGTCGCGTTATTGGACAGCGCGACGAGGTTTTCGTTGGCAACGACTATGTATGCGTCCGCTACCTTGGAAAGGTTCTCGATACCTATATCGGCGTTCACAATACGGTGTCTGCCTTCGAGATAGAAGGGCTTGGTGACGACAGCCACAACGAGCTTTCCCATCTCTTTGGCAATGGAAGCGACGACGGGAGACGCACCCGTTCCCGTGCCTTTTCCCATGCCCGCGGTTATGATGACGAGGTTTGCCTCTTTGAGGTATTCCTTTATTATATTGCGGCTCTCTTCCGCGGCGCGCTGACCTATTTCGGGATTCGCGCCCGCGCCAAGCCCCTGAGTGAGCTTTTCGCCGATCTGAATGCGGAAACGCGCCTTGGACTTTCTGAGATCTTGAAGATCGGTGTTGATGGCAATAAAGTCCACGCCTTCAAACGCGCTTTCGATCATTCTGTTCAGGGCGTTTCCGCCGCCTCCGCCTACGCCTACTACGGCGATACGAGATGACGGAGCTTCGTTACCGTAAACCTGTCTGGACATTTATCTTTTCTCCTTTATCTTTCGAACAACTTGGCAAAGAAACCCTTTTTCTTTGTCGGTACGGACGAACCGAGCACCATATCCATCAACGAGACGGAGCTTGAAAGGTGCGGTTTATTGAGCCGAGGAATGTCGGGCGCGACTATGTCGAACTGCCTGTCCGTCTTTTTGGAGAGGTAGTCGATAGCCCCCGTTATATACGAAATGCCGCCTCCCGTCAGTCCGTAAGTCGTCGTGGGCGGAAGATCGCACGATCCGAGGCATTTGTTTATGGTCTTGGCAAGTTTGTTCATACGAGCGTACGCAACGTCGTTCACCTGTGTCGCGGGAAGGGACATTATGCGCTCTTTTATGGGAAGATCGTATGTGTCGTCGGGCGAAAATTCAAGGTTGAGAACTATCTTGCGTTTGAGCGTTTCGGCAAGCGAGTATCTTACGCTGAGATCTTCATGAAGATCTTCGGTAAGATGTGCCCCGCCCATGGAAAAGCTGAACTGCCGAACTATTCCGTCGCCTCGCGCCACGGCAATATCGGTCACCGTATAGCCGATGTCCACGAGAACGGCGTATCTGTCGCGCACGACGGCGTCGAACAAAAAGAGAGTTTCGGCAAGAAGAGCGCTTACAAAATCCACGGACGCTATTCCTATATCTGCGGCAACGCGCGTAAACAGATCGATAAACTTCTTTTCGGCGAGCATATACGACACATATCCCGACAGCCGCTGAGCCGTCATTCCCACGGGCTGGATAAGTTTGCGGTCGTCGCCGAGAGTGAAGTATACGGGCTGGCTGTTTATCAGTTCGAGGTCGCTCGCGCCCTCGAATTCCGCGCCCATGGAAAGCAGCTTGTCCACGTCCTCGTCGGTTACCTTACGGCGCTTTCCGAGCGACATGGTAACGTCCTTGCACTGAGTGACCGAGAACTGACCGGGTACGCCTATATAGAGGTGACGTATCTTCATGTTCGCGTCCGTTTCTGCGGCGGATACAGCTTTGAACACTACGTTCACGAGCTCTTCGGGACGATAAAACTCGCCGTCCTCATAGCCCGGATATTCGCATTCGCCCTTTCCGAGTACGGTTATCGTGTTGTTTACGCCGCGCCGCGCTATCATTGCCGTGATGCGCGACGAGCCTATATCAAGAATTGCCGCTTCCTGTGCCACTTTATCTCTCCCTTATATCATGCCGACGGGTAGTTTGATACCACGAACTCCCCGCCGCTATACTGCACCGTGACTGTCCCCTGCGTTACCGTACCGTGATCGGCATAGAACGACGCAAGCGCGAAAACCGCCTTTTCAAGCGTTCCGCGGTCGGCGAACGTAAAGTTCTCGCCCGCTATATTAAGGCTGCCGTTCACTTCAAACGTCAGTCCGTCCTCCATGACGACGGTTATTTTAGGCATATACGAGAGCGCTTCCGAAAGATCTATGCTCTTATACATGGAGCGGAAGTGTTTTCCGTCAGAGTTGACAAGACTTTCCGCATAATTCAAGAACACGTCTATCGCCATGCCGTCGAACGCACCGTCTGCATATAGATACTGACCGACGGCACTGCCGCTCGGAGCGGAAGACGGAGTGACGGATATGATGTCGCCGACTTCCTCCGCCCTATCGGACACGCGGGTTATCTTGCCGTAAGAGCCTGCAACGAGATACTTACCGCCTGAAAACACGCATACGTCGTCGTCCACGTACCTGTACTCGACGCGCACTTTATTGGGGAAAAGGCACTCCACGTTGAGCACTTCCGCACGGGCGACGGCGGAATTGACTGCGGACGCAAGCTCGTCCTCGTCGAAGAGAAATATGCTCCTGTACTTAAATGAACTTGCCGCAGTCTCGACCTCGGCGTTTACCGCCGCGATCTCTTCTTCCTTTGCCGCGGTGTAATTCTCCACACAACGCGCTTCGATATTATATACCGTGAACACCGCGCTCATTATGACGATGAGCGCAACGACGCCGACAAGTACGGATATGAGTATTATGAGCCGCTTGTTTCTCATATAGGATATTATAGCAAACCCCGATTATAAAATCAAGCGTATTTATAAATTTGCGGATTTTATTGAAAACCTTACGGCAAGCGGCGGATGTCGGCTCCGAGCGACGAAAGTTTGCCGCCGAGGTCGTAGTAGCCCCTGTCTATGTGCGAAAGTCCGCATACCGTACTCGTTCCATCCGCACCGAGCGCGGCAAGAACGAGAGCAGCTCCTCCTCTGAGATCCTCCGCTTCCACATCAGATCCGTTGAGCCGCCTGCCGCGCACCGTGGCCGCGCGTCCGCACACCGTTATGTCCGCGCCCATCTTTCGCAGCTGCGGAATGTGTCTGAAACGGTTTTCAAAAAGATTCTCTATTATGTATGTAGTCCCGCGAGAGAGTGCGGCAAGCGCCGTCAAAGGAGATTGAAGATCGGTGGGAAAACCCGGATACGGCGCGGTCTCTATCCTGCCCGGCGCGCGCGGCGATCCGTCGCTTCTTACCGTTGCTCCGTTAGTAAGCTCCGTAACTTCCGCACCTGCGCGGCGCAATATTCCCGTTACGCTCGCAAGGTGAGCGGGATTCGCTCCCGTTACGGTCACCTCTCCGCCGCATATCGCGCAAGCGGTCATGTATGTTCCCGCGGCTATCCTGTCGCCCGACGGAGCAAAGGTCGCGCCGTGCAGACGTTTTACACCCTCTATCTCCAATCTGCGCGTTCCCGCGCCGCGCACTTTACCCCCGCATGCGTTTATGAAGTTTTGCAGATCGGTTATTTCTGGTTCGGCGGCAGCGCCGCACACGACGGTCACTCCTTCCGCGCGCGATGCCGCCATCATGATGTTTTCCGTCGCGCCCACGCTCGGCATGGGAAGCTCGATACGCGCTCCGTGCAATGCGCCGCGCGCCGACACTTTGTCTCCGTTTTCGGATATTTGCGCTCCGAGCGCGCGCAGTCCGCTTATATGTAAGTCTATCGGGCGCGGCCCTATGTCGCACCCGCCGGGATAGCATATCTCCGCGCTTCCCGCCCGCGCAAGCAGTGGCCCCAATATGAATACGGAAGAGCGTAGTCTGCCCGTCAGCTCCGAACCCACTCTGCACGACGACAGATCGCGGCAGTCTATGTATATCCCGCCGTCACGAAAGCTGCATTTTCCTCCCAGACTGCGAACGATGTCAGCCATGTTCACCGCATCGCTCGTCATCTCGCAACGCGTCAGAAACACTTCGCCCTCCGTCATCACAGAGCACGCTATGAGCGGCAAAATGGAATTTTTGGCAGACATGACCTGCAACTCTCCGTAAAGTCTGCGCCCGCCGACGATCATGTACTTCGCGCCGCTATCGGGCAAGCGATTTTTCATATGGACCTCCTAACCGATCAACCTGTAAATTCCGAGCGCAACGAGCAGCGCGCTCGTTACCAGTCCCGCGCTTTCCGCCGCGCCGAAAAGTTTTGCCGTGTGCCGTCCGAGAGAAAGCAGGATATAATGCGCACAAAACATCAGAAGCGGCACGGCTATCACAGAGCCGTACGCTCCCAGTGCCGCCGCACCGACGGACGTATCCACGGAAAGCGATACTCCGAGCAGCGTCGCTCCCGCGGGATCGGTCGCCGCCTTTCCCTCGCCGAGCAGCCTGCGGCTTTTCTTTCTTTCGGGCAGCATCCCGCGTAGCCCCAATATTATGATTATGCACGCGCTCGCGGTATTAAGCCACTCGGCGCCGCCGAACGCCCCGTTTGTCATGTTTATTGCAACAAACGGAAGAAAGAACGAATATGAAGCTATGTAAAGAAGTACGGAATCTCTCACCTGCCCGTTTTCCGCAAGCGACATTCCCGCGGCGTATGCGTCTATGCTTACGGCGAATACCGTCAAGAAAATCATATTCGATCTGCCGAGCTCATCGGCTTCCTCCCCGGTTATGCGTTATACTTTATGCTATGCCGCCGACACGCCGAACGTTAGCGTAATATGCCTGCCGCTTTCAGAGCCGGGGCGGTAAACGTCGATGAAACACTTATTTGACCTGTTATCAGCGTTCAAAGTTGCATTCTTTGCAAAAAAGGCACGGCAAAAACGGAGAAGGGATCGCCTTCTCCGTTTTGATCGGTTTTATATGCTTGTATCGCCGAACGGTATTATTTTTTGTCGTCTTTACCGTCCGTTCCGATTATACCCGCAACTTCGGAAAGTTCTTTTTTGAGACGCGCTATCGAGTCTTCAAGGTCGGCGTCTTCGTCTTCCTTTTTGCCCTGCATGACGTCCACGGTGTATTTGAGATTTTCTATCTCCGAACGCAATTCTTTCTGCGCCTTGCCGTCGTCTGCGGGAGCGGGAGCCGCCGCCTTTGCCGAGGCGCGCTCACGGAGCAGTTTTTCTATCTTCTGCATTTCGGCGAGAGACTGATTGAGAAGGGCGGCTATCGCCTTCTGCGTTTCTCTTACCTCGCCGAGCTGTTTTTCCATACGAGACTGCGCCGAGCCGTCCGCACTATCGCCCGCGAGCGCGCGCACTTCGTCGCGCAGTTCGCCGAGAGAGTCCACTATGAGGTTGTTGTAGCTCTCGTACGTCTGGTTCTCGCCGTCGGACACGCTCGCCATGTTTATCGTAAATATCTGGTCGCGCAGAGAATCTATCTCTTCGAGCAGCTTGCCGTTTCCCGTCGAACCGCCGTCCGCGAGCAGTTTGTTTATGCTCTCTTTGAGGTTCTGATATTCTTCCCTGAGCGCGAGTATCTCGTTCATCACGCTGTAATCCGGTTCTTCCACCATGCTACGCACATCGCCGTATATCTTTTCGACGAGTTCTTCCGTGCGGTCGCCGTTCTCCGCGGACGCGGGAGCGGGCGGAACGTAATCGGCAAGAGCGGCTGCGGGAGCGGCTTTGAGCTCCGCCACTTCTTCTCTGAGCGCGCCCACTTCCGATTTGAGTTCGGCAACTGCCGCTGGAAGAGACGCGAGCGATTCGAGCACGGTGCGCAGGGACGCAAGATCGAAGGACGCTTCGGATGGCGTCGCGGTCTTAGCCGCATCCGCAAGGGCGCGCACCTCTTCGGAAGTCGCCGTATCCGCCTTAGCCGCGGCAAGATCGTCACGCAGTGCAGAGATCTCCGCTTTGATATCGGCAATGTCGCCCGAGGTGGGCTGTGCGGCAATGTCCGCACGCAGTGAGGTTATCTCGTTCATCACGCCGCTCGGCGCGTTTTCCGCCGAAGCGGGCGCGGAGACGTATTTGAGATCGCTTATCTGCGCTTTGAGTTCCTCTATCCCCGCGATGATGTCGTCGCTTACCGGCGACGCTTTTGCCGCCTGAGTCGCCTTGTCTATCTCGCCCGCGAGTTCGTCTTTTACCGCGACGAGCTGCTCGCCCGTTCCGCAATCGGAGATCGCGCTCTTTATATCGTTCAAGCTGCCGAGTATGCCGGACGCGTTCTCTCCGTCCTTGGCATAGCCCATGGCGTCGCGTATGTCCGAAATGTCGTCGGCATAGCCGCCGAGCTCCGCCCTTATCGAAGCAAGTTCGTCCATTACCGCGGCTATGTTCGCGCCGCCGCTCGCCGCTACCTGTCCTTCCTCCGCCGAGCCGTCCGAGATCTTATCCGCCATGTCCGAAACTTCGTCCTTGTACGATTGAAGTTCGTCGCGCAAAGACACTATCTCGGAAAGGAGCAGATTGACTTCGTCGGGAGTGGACGAGGATGCGGATTCCGTTCCGACGCGCGCGTCCAGCTTTGCGCTGAGGTCGTCGAGAGCGGATATTATCGCCTCGCGGTTGGAGTCCTGAGCCGCGGCTATCTTGCGTTGAAGTTCCGTCATCTCTTCGGTGACGGAAGGCGCGGTGCCGCTTATCTCCGCATGGAGCATGTTGACCGCATCGGTAAGCGCGGAGACCGCCTCTCCCGAATCGGCGGGCGCGGCCGCAGCCTCTGCCGTCGCTTCCCGAACATAGGAATGCACGGGTATCGAGCAGGGCGCTTTGTCGTATATTATGCCGGGGATGTAAATTATCTCCCCGACGCTGAGCGAACAGAGCTTATCCGCTTTTTCGCGTATTTCCGCTGCGCACTTTTCCGCCTCCTGCGCGTCCATCATGAACACGAGATTGGAGTTGAGCGCGAGTATCTCGGAGCAAAGTTTGTCGTTTGCGACCTTTTCCCTGTTGCTTTGAAGGGTATTTTTGAGATTTACCAGCTCGGGCAGCTTATCCACTGCCGCGTTTATGTTTTCGGCGCTCTTTACCGCGCCTGCGAGGGCGAGGAATTTGACCGCCGCAGTGCGCCCTTCGGGAGTGAGCAGAGACTTTATCTTGTCCGCTCTTCCCAGTCCCGCCGCCACGGTGAGATCTTCTCTCCGCACCGGGCAGGACAGTATGTGCGCCACCATTTCGTTGTATTTGTCGACGACGTCGCCTATATAACAGTCTTCCGTCTGCACTATCTCCGAATCCAGCTTGCGCATGGCTTCCAGCTTTTCGGAAAGGCTGCTTGCCGTCGTATATACCGCGGACTTTGCCGCAGTGAGGGCATTGTATACGGAAAGGAGCCGCAGGTCGTTCTCGAACTCCTTGCGGTCCAGCCTGCCCATGGCAAGGCGAATGTCAATCAGGCGGCGTATGACTTCCGTGGTGTCCGCGGACGCGCACGCGTCGGATGCGGACGCCGCTATCGTCACCGCAGACGGCAGTGAGCCGAGCTTGGCGGCTATGTCGCTTACGGACGGGAGCGCGGCAAGGGATGCGCGGAGCTGAGCGAGCTCGGACTCTATGCCCTTTACGGACGTGCCGTCCGTCGCACCGTCTTCCGACGACTGCGCACTTTCCTGCGGAGTCGTCGAAAGCCTGCTTTTAAGATCCTCTATCTCAGCGGTAAGGCGCGCGTTCTTCTCCGCGGTCTCGCGGTCAATCTGTTCGCGCATTTTGGTGAGCTCCGCCTGCATGGACTGCGCCCTGCGCGTTTCGGCAAGCTCGCCGCGCAGACGGTTTATCTCGTCGTAAAGTCCCGCTTCCGACTGTGCGGAGCGGTTGCGACCATCCGTCGAGCGGCCGTCGCGATCCATGTCACGTCTGAGTCCGGCGATCTCGTCGAGCACTTTGTCGAACTTGTCGTCAGTCCTGTCGTAGTCGGAGTCGTATTCCCCGTCGATTATCTCGTCGTATTCGGGGTAATCGACGTCCGTTTCCTCGCCGTCGAGTATCTCGTCGTCGTTGTAGCGGTCCTGCCCGTCGTAATTCTTCATGTCATTTCCTCACTTATGCCGCCGTCGGATCTGCGCCCGTACGCACGGTTGCTTATATCATTATAAACCATTATTCGGCGCGTGTCAATACTTACGCCCGCATTCGGGCATATTTTGCGGCATGCGCTTACGTAAACGCCGCGCATGAGGTCTAAAAATCGCCGAAAGCTCGCCGTAATAGCTTGCAAAAATGTAAGAATGGGTGTATACTACTTGTAAAATATACTTTTCGGAGATGCAAAATGAGAGTTTATAATTTTTCTGCGGGTCCTTCCATGTTACCTCTTCCCGTACTTGAAAAAGTACAGGCGAACCTGATCGATTATAACGGAACGGGTATGAGCGTCATGGAGATGAGTCACCGCTCCAAGCCCTACCAGGAGATCAACGACAAGGCGGAGAGCCTGCTGCGCGAACTGCTGCGCGTTCCCGACAATTACGATATCATATTCGTACAGGGCGGCGGATCGACTCAGTTCGAGGCAGTTCCCCTCAACCTTACGGTAAACGGCAAGGCCGATTACATCGTGACGGGCAACTTTGCGAAAAAGGCGTTCAAGGAAGCCGCAAAATACACCGACGCTCGCTGTGTCGCGTCCAGCGAAGACAAAAACTTCACGTACATACCTCGCGTCAAGGCGGAGGATTTCAGAAAGGACGCGGATTACGTACACATCTGCTTCAACAACACGATATACGGCTCTCATTATAATTATGTGCCGGAGACGGGCGATATACCCCTTGTAGCGGACATGAGTTCGAGCATACTCAGCGAGGAGATAGACGTTTCCAAGTTCGGCGTTATCTATGCGGGCGCGCAGAAAAACGTCGGTCCCGCGGGCGTGACCATAGTCATAGTGCGCAAGGATCTTCAAGACAGAGCACTTCCCATCTGCCCCACCATGCTCAAATGGAAGACGCAGACGGAGAAAAAGAGCCTTTACAATACCCCGCCCTGCTGGTCGACTTACGTTGCCATGGAGGTGTTCGCTTACCTCAAAGAGTGCGGCGGCGTGAAAGCCATGCACGAGACTGACGTCGCAAAGGCGGCAATGCTCTACGACTTCATAGACAACTCCTCTTTCTATACCAACAACGTGGCAAAGGAAGACCGTTCGATAATGAACGTTCCCTTCGTTTCTCCCTCGCCCGAGCTTGACGCCAAGTTCGTTGCGGAGGCGGCGAAAGCGGGTCTCGTTTCCATCAAGGGTCACAGACTCGTCGGCGGCATGAGGGCAAGCATATACAACGCAATGCCCGTCGAAGGAGTAAAAGCGCTCATTGAGTTCATGAAAAAATTCGAAAAGGAAAACGCATAAAGGAAAACGATGATGAAAAAGACCATTCTCGCACTCAACAACATCAGCAAACTCGCCGAAGAGAAGCTCAAAGCGGATTACGAGTTCACCACGCAGTCGGATAAGCCGGACGCCATTATCGTCCGCTCGTTCAACATGCACGAGTACTCCCTGCCCGAGAGCGTTCTCGCAGTATCGCGCGCGGGCGCAGGCACGAACAATATCCCCGTAGCAGACTATGCGGCGGGCGGAGTCGTCGTGTTCAATACCCCCGGCGCAAACGCAAACGCAGTCAAGGAGCTCGTCCTTGCCTCTCTGCTCATGTCGGGCAGACGCATTGTGGACGGCATCGAGTGGGTCAAGACGCTTAAAGGCAGCGAAGGGCTTTCCAAAGCCGTCGAGAGCGGCAAAAAGGCATATGTCGGCAAAGAGATCTCCGAAAAGACCCTCGGCATAATAGGCCTCGGTGCGATAGGCATACTCGTTGCAAACGCCGCCATCGATCTCGGAATGAGCGTCGTCGGCGTCGACCCCTACCTCTCGACTGCGAACGCGCTCAGACTCAATCCCGCCGTCAGGATCCTTCCCGATACCGACGCGCTCCTCGAAGCGAGCGATTTCGTCACCATACACGTTCCCTACAACGAGAGCACCAAGTATACGATAAACGCGGGAAACATAGGCAAAATGAAAAAAGGCGCGGCGCTCATCAACCTCGCGCGCGGCGAACTCGTTGAGAACTCCGCCGTACTTGCGGCAATCGCAAGCGGCGCGCTCTCTCGCTATGTAACCGACTTCCCCGCCGACGAACTCATAGGCGTTCCGGGGATCATCGTAATGCCTCACCTCGGCGCGTCCACGCCCGAAGCGGAGGACAACTGCGCGCTCATGGCGGCGGACGAACTCGGCGATTTCCTTGAAAACGGAAATATCCGCAACTCCGTCAACTTCCCCGCCTGCTCCGCTCCCCGTGTCGGAAAGTCGCGCATAACCGTTATCCACAAGAACGAAAAGAGCGTCATTTCCGCGATAAGTGATATTATCGGAAAAGCGGGAATAAACATCGAGAACTTCGTGAGTCGCTCCCGCGGGGATTTCGCCTATGCGATAGTGGACACCACGGAAGCGCTCGGCGACGACGTGGTAGCCGCAATAAGCGCGCTGCCCAGCGTCATTCGTTGCCGCGTCTTTTAATCCTTGTCTTCTATAATTATGATAACTTCGCCGCCGCGCACCGTCACGGCGGCGATCTTTTTTTCAAGAGGTTCGTTGCTAACGCCCAGACTGTCTTCATCCGTGAAAGTAAACGTACCCGAATATTTCGCACCCGTTATCTCCGCTTCGGCACGCTCTCCCGACGGAAGCACGGAAAAATAGACGTTGCCGCTTATCTCCGTTCTTCCGCACGAAACGCGCACTTTCGCTCCTCTGCCTATCAGCACGCCGTCGCCGCCCGCTTTGCGGATATGGCGGAGCACGGCGATATTTGCAAGCGTGTGCGACAATCTGCCGCCGAGAGCACAGTATATTTCAAAACGCCTGTATCCTCTCCTCAGACCCTCTTCCGCCGCGGCGTATGTGTCCGTAACGTCCTTTACGGTCGGCAATATCACGCCGTCCGACGGAGGGCATGAGCGCGAAGAGTCGCAATCGCCCATAAACAGATCGGAAACAAGACCCTCCTGAGCCAGATAGTCAAGTCCGCCGTCCGCGGCTATGGTAAGGTCATCCGCGCTCGGTTTGAATGTAAGAGGGCATTTCTCGCCCGCACATATTATCCTGCATATTCCGCTTTTGTCGTTCATGCCCATATTATAAAACGACGGCGGTGATTTTGCAACCCCTTTTTACGCGTTTTTAATCAGTCTTCGTTAAAGTGCGCGCATACGCTTGACAATCGCGGCATATGAGTATACACTTTATAACGCTTGGGGGCGCTGCATAGCGCGCAGCTGAGATATTGTCGCAAGACAATGGTCCCTTTGAACCTGTGGGTCAGTACCCGCGTAGGGAAAGCAGGGATCGTAAATCCGTTTTACAATGCGATCGGACCTCTTTCTCAAAAAAGAGGCCTTTTGTTTTTCCCGAAGGAGAAAATACGGTATGACATCCGTATTGTCGAAAGGCGGAATCGTAGCTCTGACGAGCGCAAGCGGCTCCGCATCGTTTGCCGAGACGTTCCAGGCGGTAATGCTCTGGATACTGCTCGGAGTAGCCGTCGCGCTCATAATCGCGGGCGCGATCATAGCCGCGGCAAAGCGTAAAGCCGTCGCGCCGTACGCAAAAATAGCGGCGCCCGCGTTTTTCCTCTATGCCGTGATCGCTCTCGCGTCCATAAAAAGCGTGGCGTTCGCCGAGGAAAGCGCGGCGAAAGCTCCTGCCGCTCTCGACGTGTTCCAGCTCGTCATCACCTGGGTAAGCGTCACCGTATGCGTCGCACTCGTGGCGATAGGCGCGATCGTCTATGCGGTAAAGCGCGGCGCGTTCGCAAGGTTTCTTAAAGTGACCGCAGTCGGCGTCGTCGTGTATGCCGTAGCCGTTGCGATAACCATGCTCGCCTGGACCCTTGCGGACAACTCGGACAGCTATGCCGGAGAGGGCAACATGCTGGCGTCGCACGTACTCGTGCCTATCATTATCGTATGCGGCATAATACTTGCGTCCACGATACTGCTCGCAGTGCTTCGCGCTAAAAATTCGCGGGCATTCAAGCCCGCCGCCGTCGTATGCGGACTGCTCCTTCTCGCTTCCGTCATAGTCGCGGCAGTGCTTATCGGCGGATTTTACGGTGCAAACATAAAGGATGACGGATATTACAACTCCGACACCGCGTCCGTAAACAACGCCGCCCTTTACATCAGCATGGGTGTGCTCATCGTCGTGCTTGTCCTTATCGGCATTTTCGGCGACACCGGCGGCAGGCGCGGTATAGACACGCGCACGATAGCGACCGCCGCGATATGTATCGCGCTTTCCTTCGCGTTGTCCTATATCAAGCTGTTCGACATGCCCTTCGGAGGAGCGGTGACGTTCGCGTCTCTTCTCCCCGTACTCGTGTTCTCCTATATCTACGGAGTACGCAGAGGTCTTATGGTGGGCTTTATCTACGGTATGTTGCAGGCTATACAGGACCCCTACATCATTCATCCCGCGCAGTTCCTGCTTGACTACCCCATCGCGTTCTCGTTCGTCAGCCTCGGCGGTTCGTTTGCGAGATTCAAGCCTCTTTCCGCCTACCCGCAGGTCAAGTTCGCCATAGGCGCGATCCTTGCGGGCATAGGCAGGTATATCTCTCACGTCCTTTCCGGCGTATTCGCATTCAGTGCATATGCCGCGGACTACAATATGGCGGCTCTGCCGTACAGCCTTGCGTATAACTCGTTCGTGTTCATAGACCTCGTCATAGCCGTCGCCGCGGGAATCATACTGTTCTCGTCCAGGACGTTCATGCGCTCCGTCGTCGACGTACTTTCCGCCGACGTCGCAAAGCGTCCTGCCGCTAAAAACGGCACGAGCGAGCAAGCCGCTCCGTCAGACGAGGGCAAGGACGGAAACGTGACTGCGCAGTCGGACGGACTGGCAAATTCCGATACCGCCGCAAAAGACGACAAGCGCGCTTGATCCCGAACTGACAAAAGGCAGAGGTATTCCCGTCGGCGGTATGCACCCGCTGACGACGGCGACGTTGATCGCCACCTGTATGCCTATGAGCGCCGCCATTCCGCCGGACAGATACGTTCCGAAGCGGTCGGCGGCGCTTTTTGCTATACGCACGAGCCGCCATATCATAAAAGCGAACGCGCACATTACGATGGTGCAACCGATAAGCCCCAGTTCCTCGCCTATAACGGAGAATATGAAGTCGCTTTCAGAAAAGGGCAGAAACAGGTATTTCTGCCGCGAGCCATACAGACCGACCCCGAACAGTCCGCCCGACCCGAGGGCATAGTACGATTGAAGGAGCTGATACCCCTCTTCCAGCGGCGACGCCCACGGATCGAGAAACGCGAACAGCCGCGCGAGTCTGTACGGCTCGACGAGTATCAGCACTACGGCAAGCCCGACGAGAGGCACGAGAATAAACAGCATATGAATGACGCGCATGCCGCCCATAACGAGCATTGTGAGCATGACGAGCGCAAGGCACATGGTGACCGACATGCTCGGTTCGAGCATGATGAGAAAACACAGCACACCGCCGACGGCGGCGAGGGGCAGCCATCCCCTCACCGTCGTCATTTTGTCCCCCCGCTTGTACATATACGCGGCGGCGAATATGACAAAGCCCACCTTTGCCACTTCGCTCGCCTGTAACGTCATCACGCCCAGATTGAGCCAGCGGCGCGCGCCGTAATTGGCTATCCCCACGCCCGGAATGAGCACGAGAACGAGAAGAACGGCGCATACGGCTAAAATGACGTATCGCACTTTCATGAGTTTGCGATAGTCTAAAAGCGTCATGGCGGTCATGGCGGCAGCTCCTCCGACCACGCCGAATATCTGCTTAATCATAAAGAAGTACTTGCTGCCGTAATTCATCTCCGCATTATACGAGGACGCGGAGTAAACCATCACCACGCCGAAAGCGAGAAGCAGTGCGGTGACCACATACAGCGGCACGTCGGGACGGCGCAGTCTGTCAGTCCGTTCCCGAAATAAGTCTTTCGATCTCGCGTTCAAATGCTCTACCTCTCTCGGCATAACCCGAATATCTGTCGAAACTCGCGGATGCGGGCGAAAACAGCACGCTGTCATACCCGCCTCTGCCGCACAGCGACACGCACTCGCGCAGAGTCGCGCATACCTTTACGAATCTGCCGCCCGCAGCCGTAGCCGCTGCCGCCATTTTCTCCGCATTGGCTCCCGTAAGGTAAACCGCGGTGACGTTTTCGGGCAGTTTGTCGAACAGCTCTCCGTAATCGCAACTCTTATCGCTACCGCCCGCTATCAGCGCGGTATTGCCCGTCATACACTCCGCCGCGGCAAGCGTCGCCGCGACGTTCGTTCCCTTTGAATCGTTATAAAAGCACGTCCCGTTGAACTCACCCACGGCGCATATCCTGTGCGCGCCCGTGCGAAAGCGCGAAAGCGCGTATTCTATCGCGCTCTCGCTCACTCCGTCGGCATATGTTGCGGCGGCTGCATACAGTGCGTTTTTGACGTTGTGCGCGCCCTTTGCCAATATCTCGCTTACGGGCATTACGCGCTTTCCGAACACGTTCAGCCACTCGTCTGCGAAAAAGTCGCGCCCTTCGGTAAGCACGACGGGCGTTCCCTTTATGCCCGAAATGCTGACCGACGGAGGCACTATCAGATAGTCGCTCTCCGTCTGAAAGTCCGCTATATGCATTTTGGCGGCTATGTATGAGCGCATGTCTCCGTGATAATCGAGGTGATCGGGCGTTATGTTGAGCAAACACGCTATGCGGGGTTTCAGGGGCGCGGCGTGAAGGAGCTGAAAGCTGGACACTTCGAGCACGGCGCGTTCATAGCCGCCCGCAATGGCGCATGCGGCAAACGATTTGCCTATATTGCCGCACACCGTCGCCTTTATGCCTGCGGCGGCGTATATCTCGCCTATCATGCCGACGGTAGTCGTCTTGCCGTTAGTCCCCGTTACCGCAATGACGGGCGCCGCATTAAGCGCGGCGCCCAGCCCTATATCCCCCGTCAGCGGCACTTTCTCGCGCTCCGCCTGCCCGAATATCGGATGAGAGGGCGGCACGCCCGGACTTACCACTATAAGGTCGTATGATCGTATGTTCTCCGCTTCGCACATCGTTTCGGTCATCACGACTTCCGCACCGAGAGTTTTCAGCGCCTCAGCCGCGCCCTTTCCGCTTACGCCGCTACCTATAACGAGCGCTCTTTTTATGTTCAGATCCATGCTACATTGTATGAACGGCGAAGCGGATATATGAGCTTATGAAAAGAAGAGTGTCAGTGCGGCGGTGACCACTCCCGCCGCGGCGGTGACGGCGACGTATGCTCCCACTATGCGGTTCTCGTGTATGCCCTTTCTTTCAAAGTGGTGATGGAGCGGCGACATCAGAAGCACGCGCTTTTTAGTCAGCTTGAACGAGATCACCTGCACGATAACGGAAAGCGAGCCGAGAACGTACATTATGCCTATTATCGCGGCGGAAAGCCCGAGACCCGTCAGCACGGACAGCGACGCCAGCAGTCCGCCGAGCGAAAGGCTGCCCGTATCGCCCATGAATACGCGTGCGGGGTATCGGTTGTAACACAAGAATCCCGCAAGCGCGCCGGCGAAACACGCTATGAGAAGAAGTTCGTTGAGTTGCGTGTCCGTCGGAGCGAAACCCGCGCATATGATAAGCACCGCGGCAAAACACATTAAAAACACTTCCGTCACGCTTGCCGCAAGTCCGTCCAGCCCGTCCGTCAGATTGACGGAGTTGGTGAACGCGAGAAACACGAACACGTAGTACGGCAGTGCGAACCATGACAGATCGAGAGGCTTGTCCGTAAACGGCGCGAGAATGGTAGTGCCCACGGGCGAGCCGAAAACGGCATATGCCGAAACCGCGCACGCCACTAAAAATTGAAGAAGCAATTTCCAGCCCGCGGAAAGTCCCTTGTTGTGTCCGCTTTTTACCTTCATTATGTCGTCGGTGAGCCCTATCGCGCCGTATCCGACTGCGACGATAAGGCACACGAGAGCGGTGGAGGGGTCTCCGCGCAGCAGGAACGCGAACGGGAGCGCGGCGGAGACGAGAAATCCCACGCCGCCCATAGTGGGCGTGCCGCTCTTCGCCTTGTGGCTCTCCACATACCCGAGTATGGGCTGAGCCGCCCTGTGCTTGCCGAGAACGGATATGACAAACGGCATGAGCGCGGCGCAAAGCGCGAGTGAAAGTACGAATCCTATCGCAGCCCGTATCATTTAAGTAGCTCCCTTACCGTTTCTTCGTCCGAAAAATGCGACTTTACGCCCGCTATCTCCTGAGTATTCTCGTGACCTTTACCCGCTATAAGCACGGTATCTCCCTCGCCGCACATATCAAGGGCGTATTCTATGCCCTCGCGCCTGTCCTCTCTCTTGACGAAATTGCGCTTGTGCGCGCCTGCGGCTATCTCGTCTATAATACGCGCGGGAGGCTCGCTACGCGGATTGTCGCTCGTTATCACGGCAAAGTCGGAAAGCTCGCTCGCTATCTCGCCCATTGCCGCGCGCTTTGTCCTGTCGCGGTCGCCACCGCATCCGAATACCGTTATCACCTTGCCCGGAGTTATCTCGCGCACGGCGCGCAGTGCTTTATCCAGACCGTCGGGCGTGTGCGCGTAATCTATGACGACGCGTTTTCCCTTGCCGCGTATGATCTCGAATCTGCCCGCGACTCCGCTTACCTTGGACGCGCCGCTTGCGATCGCGGACGTTTCCGCACCCAGCACCTTGGCTATCGCCGCCGCGCAAAGCACGTTGCTCATGTTGTATTTGCCCGGGGCGCAGTAGTGCATCTCCGTCACGTCGTCCATGAGATTGGCTATGAACGTGCAACCGTCCTCGTCGGGCGCGTAGTCTATCGCAAAAACGTCGCTCGGATTATCGCAACCGTAAGTTACGAGAGGTATCTCCGCGTTGCGCAGTATGCGCATGCCCGTTTCGTCGTCTACGTTCACCACGCCGATATGCGCGTGAGCGGGCGTAAAAAGCGATAGCTTGGCGCGCCTGTACTCCTCCATATTGCCGAAAAAGTCAAGATGATCACGCGTCAGATTGGTGAACGCGGCTACGGCAAAGCGTATGCCGTCCGTTTTTTTGAGCGCGAGAGCGTGAGCGGACACCTCCATTACGACGGTATCCGCTCCGTCGCCGAGCATGGCGGCAAGCGCGGCGTGCAGTTCGGGCGGATCGGGCGTCGTCAGCGAACAGCAGTAACTTTTGTCGCCGTAATACGCGCCGTTCGTGCCTATAAGACCGACGGAGTAACCCGCTTCTTCGAGCATTGCGCGCACGATATGCGTTACCGTCGTTTTACCGTTTGTACCCGTAACGCCTATAAGAGTGAGTTTATCTGCGGGTCTGCCGTAAAACGCCGCAGACGCCGTCGCAAGATCGTGTCTGACGTCGGCAGACGGAATATGTCTCGTCGAATACACCGACGACGCGGGACATACTATCCCCGCCGCGCCCCGACTTTCGCCGAATATGATATCGGCAGTCAGTCTGTCGCCCGTATGCAGGCAAAAATACAGATCTCCTTCCTTGCATTTATCGCCGTATCCGATACCGGTGACTTCCGTGTTTGAGTCACAATCCAACAGTTGTTTAATGAGCATTTACTAAAGCCCCCTTTCGCGTCTATTATAATACAACGCGCCGCACGTCGGCGCGGCGCGGACAAAACTTGTCAATTTTCGTATCGGCACATACGGACGTTTTTCGCGCTACGAGCTGTCTTCTCCGCGCAGCAGTACCACGTCTCCCACCGCGGTCAGAGTACCCGCCGCCGGCGTCGTACCGATCGCTTTTCCTTCGCCCACCGTTTCCACGACGAATCCCGCGTCTTCCAGCATGGCGGTTGCTTCCGCCATATCCGCACCGACGACGTCGGGGATCTCTGCGTACGTCTTTTCCTCTTCCTCCGCACGCTCCCAGCCCTCACTGTCCGCTATGCGGGAAAATATCATGCCCGCATACGGAGCGGCGGTAAGCGAACCGTAATAGGTATAGCCGGACGGTTCGTCCACGATGAACAGCACGGCGTATTTCGGATCGGACGCGGGCGCGAACCCTATAAAGGAAGATACGTACTTTCCGCTCGCCACGACGCCGTTTTCGTACTTCTGTGCGGTACCCGTTTTTCCGCCCACTTCTATGCCGGGCACCTGCGCCTTCGTTCCGCCGCCGTCCTTTACAACGCCCGTAAGCAGCTCTCTGAGCCGCGCACTCGTCTTTTCGGATATGGGATGCCCCGCTTCAATCGGCTCTCTGCGATATATCGTTTCGCCCTCCGCAGAGCGCACTTCCGCGAGGAAATAGGGCTTGTAAAGCGTACCGCCGTTTACCGCCGCGCTTACCGCCGTTATCAGTTGAAGAGGCGTTACGGCTATCGCCTGCCCGAACCCTATTCGGGCAAGATCCACGGTCTTGACGCTGCTTTCGTTCATCACTATGCCGCCGCTTTCGCCGAAAAAGTCCACGCCCGTCTTTTCGCCGAACCCGAAAGAACTTATCATATCGTAAAATTTTTCCGTTCCGAGCGAGAGCGCAAGCGACATGAACACACAGTTGCAACTGTTCTTTACTCCTTCGGCAAGATCCTGCGAGCCGTGACCCGCCGATCGCCAGCAGCGTATGCGCTGACCGTCAACCGTCATACTGCCGCCGCAGTAAAACCGCGAAGAGTCGCTTACCGTACCATATTCGAGCGCCGCCGCCGTGGTTATTATCTTGAACGTCGAACCGGGTTCGTATACGTCCGTTATGAGCGAGTTTTTTGAAAGCAGATTGAGCAGATCTATGTCGTTACGCGGAACGTCGTTGAGGTCGTATGACGGATAGGACGCGAGCGCGGCTATACCGCCGGTATTGACATCCATGACTATCGCACTGCAAGATTTTGCCTGCCACTCCGCCTGCGCCGCCATGACCGCGCTCTCCGCAAAAGACTGTATATCGTCGTCTATCGTAAGCGTCAGATCGCAACCGGCTATCGCGGGCACGTAGCGCGTTTTTCCGTCCGTTTCCCTTCCCGCCATATCCGCAGAAGAATACACGTACCCGTCCGTCCCCGTGAGATACCTATCGTAATATCCCTCGATGCCGTTCTGTCCGTCGCCGTCTACGTTGGTAAAACCAAGCACTTTGGACAGCATCCCGCCATAAGGATAGCTGCGCTTATACGACGCGACGCAGTAAACGCCGCGAAGAGCCGCGCTCTCTATCCTGTCCGCCGTTTCGGGAGAAACGCGCCGTGCGATAGTCACCTCGCTCTTTCGCTCGGACAGCTTTTCGCTTATGACGGACCGAGAGTAACCGAGAACCGCGGACAATTCGCTTGCCGCCCGCTCCTTCTCCGTGACCGCGCTCGGTCTGACGTATACGTCATATGCCTTGTCGTTTCCGGCAAGAAGTTCTCCGCCGCTCGCGTATATCCTGCCCCTCGGAGCAGACAGAGGAAGATCCCTGTACCACTGCTCCGCCGCGCGCTCCGTGAGCATTCCGCCCGAAAAAAGCTGTAACGCGACCAGCCTCGCAAAAAGACAGAAAAATAAAAAGGTTATCGCAATCGCAATTGCCGATAACCTCTTTCGTGTCCCGGTTATTCCGTTTGTTCGCCGCAAATAATCAGCCTCCGAATACAGAATTTACCCAATCTCTTATGCTGTCGAACAGTTCGTTCGAGACGCCCGCGTCTGCGGACGGCGTAAGTTCTTCGTAAGTGCCTCTGTTTGCGTTTTCCGCTTTGACCATGTTGTTGGCTGCCCAATCGGCGGCATCTTCGTAAACGCCCGCAACGCTGTCGTCTATGGCGGCAAGAGTAGCCGTCTGTTCGCTTACGCTGCGTTCGAGAGAAGATATGTCCGCGCTGAGGTTGCTCGCAACTATCCCCGTAATGACTATCGCAACTACTATTGCGAGCACTATGGAGAGATATACGAGGAGCATGCGCTTAGTCGCCGCGGTGAGCTTCTGCTCTTTTACTATGGTGACCGTCTCTTCGCCGCGATGCACTTCGGGCATTATGTCCGAATGATGCTGCGGGCGGGAGGGAGCTATCGTCCTGTCATAGCCGCGATCCGCACGCGGAGATGCGGGGCGCATAATGATATCCGGGCGACGGAGCGTTTCCACCGGACGGACAACGGTCTCATCTGCCGTGTGCGCGTCGTGTACGCGACGAACGCTGTCGCTTACCGTACGGCGTGCGTTTTCCTCGGAAACGACGGGCGCATCCTGCTCAAAACCGCCGTACCTGTCCTCTTCGCGTTCGATCTGTCTTCTGCTCGTTACCATTATATTTCCCTGCCTTATGGTATATTACAATTTCTCGACTGCTCTTAAAGTCGCACTGTGACTTCTGTTGTTTTCAGAGAGCTCTTTCCCACTCGCCCTGACCGCTTTCAACAACTTCGTTTCCGCCTTGTGTCCGCACACGCAAATCGGTATGGATTTGTCGCATATGCAGTCGGTGGAAAGCAACCTGAACGTATTCTTTATTATCCTGTCTTCGAGCGAGTGGAACGTCAGTACGCAAAGTCTGCCGCCTTTTATGAGTCTGCGCGCTATCGCTTCCGCCGCTTCGCCCAGACCGCCAAGCTCGTCGTTGACCTGTATGCGCAACGCCTGAAAGGTCTTTTTTGCGGGATGCCCGCCCTTTCTGTACGGCACTGCCGACGAAATTATCGAGGCAAGCTCGCCCGTAGTCTTTATCCTGTGTTTGCCGCGCTCTCTTTCGATCGCGCTTACTATGCGGTGCGCAAAGCTCTCTTCGCCGTATTTATACAGCAGTTCGGTGAGCTTTTCCGCGGGCCAGTCGTTTACGATGTCCTCCGCAGTCAGCGCCGCCCTGTCGTCCATACGCATATCGAGTTCTGCGTCGTACCGATAGGAAAACCCGCGCGCGCCGTCATCCAGCTGTCTGGACGAAACGCCGAGGTCGAGTATCGCGCCGTCTATCGCCCCTATCCCGAGGCGATCCACGATCTCGGTGAAGTTCTTGAAGTTGTCGCGCACGAGCGTGTATCTGCCGCCCATGCCCTCTCTCTCGAAACGGCTGCCCGCGTACGCTATCGCGTCCTTGTCGAGGTCGGTAGCGATCACGCGACCGCCGACTTTCATTATCGCAAGCGAGTGTCCGCCGCCGCCCAACGTGCCGTCGAAATATATTCCGTTCTCCCTGACCCTCAGCTCATCCATTACTTCGCCGAGCATTACGGGCGTATGATAGAACGTTTCGTTCATCTGACGTTACCGCCGAAAAGCGTGTCCGCGTCTATTTCGGAGTCGTATTTGTTCCAGGTGTCTTCGTCCCAAAGCTCCACTCTGTTGTTCATGCCTATGCTCACCACGTTTTTCTTGATGTTAGCATAGCTTATCAGCCAACCGGGAAGAGTGAAACGCCCCTGCTTGTCCTCTTCGAGGGATGTACCGCGGGAGAAGATCTGACGCATCGCGTCGAGACGAGGATCTTTGGAGAATCCGTCCACCTCTCCGAATCTGTCGGAGAGTATACGTTGCGCTTCTTCCTGCGAGAAAACGTAAAGGCAGTGGTTCTGCCCCACCGTCACATACGGATGTGAGCCGAGCGCGTCTTTGAACTTCGCGGGTATTCTTATTCTTCCCTTGTCGTCTACCTGGTGATTGTATCTTCCGGATAAAAACACGACCGATCCTCCTTCCGTATTTTGATGACATACTTATCTTAACATATAATCTAACCACTGTCAACCACTTTTGACCATTTTATTGCATTTATTTTTACTCCATGACCACTAAGCGCCCCAAAACGTGGTACTCGTGACCACGCAAGGGGATTTTTGCAATATATGTTCTAATATCCGTGACCACCGACGTTTTTTGACATTTACAATTTAGAACATTTGTTTGGAAATATTTTGACATTTGCGATGTGTCGGTTGAAACGTGTATACCCGCTTCCCCGTCCCGCCGACGCGGCATTCAGACCGAATGCGGATGCGCCCGAAAAAAAGACGTTCGACGACATGCTTCGGCGGACTTTCACTACCACCTTGCGCGTTCGTATTTTGAAAAAACGCCGCAATATTTTACTGCGGCAAAAGGCGTTCATACGGATATTAAGCGGGCAAAAGCGCATGACCGGGGCGCAGACGAAATGCCGCACGATGAAAATGCGCGGGCGGTTCAGGAGCTTCCGAACCGCCCGCGCGGGATGAATAATATATTCGTTTTCGTCTCGCGCCCGAAAAGGCGCGTTACGTAGCTTATCGGGCTTTAAGCGATAAGCTCAAATAAACGCTCACTGTTCAGTCGTCGCAAGCGACGCAGTTTCAGCGGTACGATCTTTTACCCTTGGACGAGGTGCGCGGCGAAGTCGTCTTGCCGCTCGGCGCGGTATGGTGTTTTTCGGCCTGTTCGACGGGCTTACCGTCTATTACGGGAAGGAAGTTGACCTTGCCGTTTTCCACGCTTTCGCACACGACGCGTACGGGCTTGCCTATATTCCAGAGCACGCCGTCACAGATTATTATGCGGCGCGTCTCGTCGAACGCCGCGCTCGCGCCCATATTCTCGGTACGAATGAGACCCTCGACGCAGTTTGGAAGCTCGACGAACGCACCCCACCTGGTCACGGAAGATATAACGCCGTCGAACTGCTCGCCCGTATGTGCGCTCATATACTCCGCTTTCTTGATGTCGTCCGCTCTGCGCTCCGCCATAAGGGCGATCTGCTCGCGCGCGGAACTGCGCGCCGCCGCTTCTTCCGCTATTGCCTCATAGCGTTTCATTCCCCTGCCGTTGCGCGTACTGCGCGCGCTCTTGGCAATAAATTCCGTTATTATGCGGTGGATCTGTAAATCGGGATAACGGCGTATTGGAGAAGTAAAGTGACAGTAGTGTTTGAGAGCAAGTCCGAAATGACCTATGTCCTTTGTCATGTACTTCGCCTTTGCCATTGCGCGGAGCGCGGTGCGGGATACAGCACCCTCGTTGGGCGTGCCCTTGACGCTTTCAAGCAGCTCCGCATAGTCGCGCGGCTCGGTGCCGTCGAACTTTATTCCCAGAGTGCCCAGATATTCGACGAACGCCTGCTGTTTTTCGGGAGGAGGAGCTTCGTGAACGCGGTAGACGAACGGCACTTTAAGCCCGTCGAACGTTTCGGCTACGGTCTCGTTCGCCGCAAGCATGAACTCCTCTATCATCATATGGCTTACTTTGTGGATGTATCTTTCGACGTCCACGCAAACGCCGTTTTCATCCAGCGTTATCTTGGGTTCGGGTATGTCGAACTCTATACTTCCCCTGCGAAGACGCACTTCGTGGAGTATGTCCGCAAGCTCTTTTGCGGCGTCCAGCATCTCGCACACGTCCGCATTTTCGGAGCGCGCCTTTTCGTCGCCCTCCACAATCGCCGCGACGGTATCGTAATCCATTCTGCGGACGGTCCTTATCACGCCGCGTACGATACGGGACGCGGACATTCTCCCCCGCCTGTCTATGTTCATCACGCAGGAAAGGGTGAATCTGTCCACTCCGGGATTGAGCGAGCATATGCCGTTGGAAAGCTCTCTCGGGAGCATGGGATATACCGTTCCGGGGAAATACACGCTCGTACCGCGTTTGAGAGCCTCTCTGTCTATGGGTGAACGCTCTTTTACATAGTGCGATACGTCCGCGATATGAACGTACAGCACATACTCGTTGTTACCGCGACGTTTAACGCATATCGCGTCGTCGAGATCCTTTGCGTCGGGAGCGTCGACGGTCACTATGGTATCGCCCCTGAAATCCTCGCGGCTGACTTCCGAACGCGCGTTTTTGTCGTAAACGACCGTCGTCGGAACGTCGCGTACCGCCGCGACGACATCGGGCGGGAAATCCTCGGAAAGTCCGTAGGTGCGGGCTACGGCGAGAATATCCTCTCCCGGCTCTCCGCTGATAATTTCGGTGATCTCGCCGTAAAGCGTGTCGCCGTCCCTTTCGAGCGGGAGTCCCGCTACCTTATCGCCCGCCTTGGGCTTGCGGCAGTTGTCGGCTATGCTTTCCACGATAAACTGACGGCAGACTTTCGGATCGTCCGGAACGATAGTCGCCGCGCCTTTATCGGTCATCGCGTATGTGCCTACGACGTATACCGTCGTCTGCCTTATCACTTTTTTTACGCGCGCTTCCGTGCGCCCTCCCACGACGTATATGTCCGCCTTGACTATATCGCCGTTGAGCGCACTGCCCAGTGCGGTCGCGGGAATGAATATGTCGTCTCCGCCGCCGTCAGGCGTCAGAAACGCAAAGCCCTTTCCCGTTCCCCTGAACGTTCCCGTTATCGTCGCTGCGGGATGACCGTACCTCTTTTCGGGGCGGCGTTTCTCGGTGAGACAGGAACGTTTCTTTTCCTTGTACTTTTTCATTTATGTTCTCCGATGGTGGTATTTCAGGACAAACAAAAGCAGCGGGCAAAAACCCGCTGCATATGATCCGAATCTTGTACTTACACGGCGCGGTCCGCCAGATGCCGCATAGTCGCTTTGCGCCTAACGCTCCCGGTATGTTTATGAGCGCGCTGCGCGGATAACGGACGAAAACGAGCGATCAGGCCGCCGCTTCGGGATTGTCGAAACTAAGGGTTATGAAGAATGCCACGGATACCACTGCCATGAGTATGGCAATGACGATCGTAGCGCGCTTCATTACGCCTTCGATCGTGCGCTTTTTATTGCGCGTATAATACGTCTCCGTATTGTCTATCGCGCTGACGCCAGTCGTGTTTGCGGGTTGGAAAAATATGGTAACGACGAGCGCGACGGCAAGCACCGCCTCAACGATAAGCAGAACCATTCTTACAATTCTAAGTACTTCGTATGCTTCGGGCATATAAAAAACACCTCGATAAAATCAATCCTGCTTAGTATACCATAAGCCTTGCCGTTTTGCAAGCGTTTTTAAGCCGTTATCCGCGTTATTTACCGCTACCCGTCTCAGAATTTTTGCAAAGAGCAGCCGAGCAGCTGAGCCGCCGCACGCACCGCCATCGGGCATTCCGATCCGTACGCATACAGCGCGCCGAAAACGTCCGCGTCGCCCGCTATCGGTTCGACGTGCATTTCCCCGTCGTCGAAAGGCCGCCTGCCGCGCAGTTTGCAACTGATCGCACGCGGCAGTTCCTTACCCGCGTATTCTTCCGCCAGCTCACCTTTTCCGCATATCCACTTATCCGTATTGGACACGAGCACCGTTCCTCCCGTTGCCGCGCGTAGAGATTCCAGCGCAGGCGCGATAAGTTCTTCGAGAGTGAGCGTCATGTCCATCTTCCGCAGGACAATTTCCCCGCCGTCCAGACAGGATATTTCGATGGGATCGCCCAGCGATATTTTATATAACTTGCGAAATTCGCGCGGAATGACTATCCGCCCGAGTCCGTCCACTTTCCTGACGATACCGTTCGTCTTCATGCTTCTATTGTGCGGAAATTTGTCGCAATTATTCGGAAGACTACGAAAAAAGCGGGCTGCGCTTGACTTATGACGTATCGTGTAGTATAATGCGCGTATGGAAAAACGCGCTACGATAACGCTAAGAGAAAAAGCTACGGAAAGCCCGGTGCTCGTCACGGAAGGCACCGTCGTCCGTATCGGCGACACGTGGAACGTCAGATACCGCGACGAAGAGGCGTGCTACACGATAGGCGTTTCGGAGGGCATGGTGACGATCACGAGGGAAGGAGAAGAGGACTATACCCTTATTCTCCAAGAGGGAAAAATGCACTCGTTCGATATAACTTCGCCGTTCGGAGAACTTCCGCTCACCGTCACGCCCAAAGCCGTGAAAACCAATGTAAGCGACATCGGGCTGAAAGTGCGCGTCGCATATGAAATATCTTCGGGCGACGTCAGCAAAAAATTCAGACTGTACCTTGACTGCCTGTTTGACGGCGACTGAACAAAGCAACGGTACGCGGCTTTTACGCCGATCGGACAATGCGATACAACACGGCTTTTACGCCGAAAAAGGCTGCCTGCATCTTATGACGCGGGCAGTCTTACTTTATGTTATATATCGTCATGCTTTAAGACACCGCATATCTTGCCTTTCAGACGGAGCGGCGGTACGGATATTCCCTCTTCGGCTTGGGATAAACGAATTTTTTGACGTAGTCCTCGGGCGAAAATTCATACATTTCCCGCAGTCTGAGAAATATGCCCGCGCACGCACGCGTGTCGTAAAGCGCGTTGTGGTGACGTTCGAGATCTACGCCCAGCGTCCGCGCAAAATTGGAAAGCACGAGATCGCCGCGCACGTTCGTGCCGCGATAATGCAGTTTTTTCCCTAAGTTGACCGTGCACAGATAGCGCATTTCCGGACGCGGCATATGCCTGTTTTCAAGCGCTTTGGATAAAACGGTGAGATCGAATTCCGCATTGTGCGCTATCACCGTCCTTTCCGCGATGTACTTCCCTATCTTTGCCCAGACGTCCTCGAATATCGGCGACCCTATGACGTCGCTCGGTCTGATGTGGTGTATGGAGATGTTGAAGTCCTCGAAAATGTCCTTGGGATCCACAAGGGTGTACCACTCGTCCGTTATCCTGTCGTCGGTAAGCAGCAATGTGCCTATCGAACATATCCCGTCGTTTTTACTGTTCGGCGTTTCCACGTCGAGAGCTATGTATTCCATATTGCTCCTCTTTTATATATGATACCACGGACTCGCCGCGCTGTCAAATACCTTTGCCTGAGCCTCGGACACCGCTCCGCTGCGGCAGACGCAACCGCCTTTCGCATTTCAGCGGCGTTCCGCGCCCTATGCCTTTTACTCCCGCGCAAACCGTTCTTGCGCGCGGCGCGCCGCGCGCCATTCATTCCGACGGCAAAAGCCGGTCGGCGCGGATGAATTGTCAAATCAAGTGCAACAGTTAGAGAGATTTTCAAGGAACAAATCTTGTGGTGTATGGTAATGTAAAACTTTCTTGGGCCTGGCGTTTAAGAGCGCCAGGTTCTTTTTCAGAGTTGCAGGGCTGACTCTCGAAAGATTTCTGCCTTTCGGATAGAATTCTCTGAG
>DXHT01000071.1 GCA_019113265.1 Bacillota bacterium
GCTGCCCATGTGGGTGGCGGACATGGACTTTCCGACGGCTCCCGCCGTTCGCAGGCGCATAGAAGAACGCGCCGCGCACGGCGTTTTCGGCTATAACATCGTGCCCGACGAGTGGTATGACTCGGTAACGCGCTGGTGGGCGGAGCGTCACGGACTTAAAATGCGCCGAGACTCGCTGTGCTTTTGCACGGGCGTCGTTCCCGCCGTGTCATGCCTGGTAAAGCGGCTGACGAACATAGGCGACGACGTAGTGACCCTCACTCCCGTATACGATATTTTCTTTCACTCGATAGAAAACGCGGGCAGGCACGTCGTCGAATGTCCCCTCGCGTATGACGGCGGCGCATACACTCTCGACTTTGCACGGCTCGAAAGCGCGCTTTCCCGCCCGAACGCCGCGCTTCTTCTGCTTTGCAATCCTCATAACCCGACGGGCAACATATGGAGTGCCGAGGAGCTCAGGCGCATAGGCAGTATGTGCGCCGCGCGCGGAGTGCCCGTCATAAGCGACGAAATACACTGCGATCTCGTCGATCCGGGGTATGAGTACACGCCGTTTGCGGCGGCGTCCGAGGAGTGCGCGCGAATAAGCGTGACCTGCGTCGCGGCGAGCAAGGCGTTCAATCTCGCGGGGCTTCAATCGGCGGCGGTGTATGCGGAGAACGAAAGGCTGTTCAACGTCGCCGAGCGCGGGCTCAACAGCGACGAACTTGCCGAGCCGAATACGTTTGCCGCGATAGCGACTGCGGCGGCTTTTTCCGAGGGCGGCGAGTGGCTGGACGAACTGCGCGCATACCTTGCGGAAAACAAGCGCATGGCGCGCGAATATATCGGGCGTAACATTCCCTCCGTCCGCCCCGTGCTTTCCCGCGCGACGTATCTGATGTGGCTGGACGTCGGAGATATAACGGACGACTCGCGCGGCCTTGCGGATTTTATCAGGAAAAAGACGGGTCTGTATCTTTCCGAAGGCGGGCAGTACAGGGGAAACGGCAACAGGTTTTTGCGCCTTAACGCGGGATGTCCCGCGTCCGTGCTTGCGGACGGTCTGAACAGACTGCGCTTAGGCATAGACGCATATTCGGAGAAAGCTGAATGACGGAAGAAGAGGCTCGCAGGTTTTTTTCGGCAGGATATACGCTCGTACTTACGGGCGGCGACGTGATAACCGATCGCAGGCGGGGGATATCGCCGCTTTACGACGTGTATCGGTCGGGACGGGACGTAGTCGGATGGAGCGCGGCGGACAGGATAGTCGGAAAGGCGGCGGCAATGCTGTACGTTCTGCTCGGAGTGGGTGAAGTGCATGCCGAAGTGATGAGCGAAGACGCGCTCGTTCTTTTGGCCGAACACGGCATTCGCGCGGAGTGCGAAGTGCGTAGCCGCATGATAAAAAACCGCGCGGGAACGGACTATTGCCCCATGGAAAAAGCAGTGGGCGGCATCGCCGATCCCGCGGCGGCCGCATGCGCGATAGCCGCCAAACTCGACGAACTCGGCCGCGCGCGGCGGTAGAGGAAAAACGCGTCCCGACGGGTAGCGGCGGGGAGCGTTTTTTTGCGCTAAACCCTTGCAAACGGGCGCGATATGTTGTATAATGGAACAAACATCGGGGTATTCCTCAAATGATAGAAGAAAATGTTAAAAAACTGCTCGATTTCGTGGCGCACGCGCCCCATCCCGTCAAGATAGTGGCGGCGACAAAGACGCGCACTGCGGAAGAGATAAACGAGCTCGCCGATTACGGCATAACCGCGATGGGCGAAAACAGGGTGCAGGAACTGCTTTCCAAATACGACGGACTGCGCATGAAAGAGATACACTTTATCGGCGCGTTACAGACGAATAAGGTCAAGTACATTGCCGACAAGGTATGCATGATCCAGTCCGTTGACCGCTCCGAGCTCATCCGCGAGATAGAAAAACGCTGCGCCGCTCTCGGCAAGGTCATGGACGTACTAATAGAGGTGAACATCGGGCAGGAGGCGAGTAAGAGCGGTTGCGCCGTGGCAGATCTTCCCGCGCTTGCCGAGGAAGTCGCCGCGTTGCCGCACATGCGGTTAAAGGGGCTTATGAGCGTTCTTCCCATAGATGCCGAGGACTCCCTTTACGACGGCATGAAAAAGCTGTTCGATAAAACGGCGGCAAGATACCAAAGCGTGGAGTTTCTCTCCGTCGGAATGAGCGGAGATTACGAAAAAGCCGTCATGCACGGCGCAAATATGATAAGGCCGGGAAGTCTGCTTTTCGGAGCAAGGACGTATCCCGCGCGGGCGTGAGGTAAAAATGGACAGAAACAACTTAAACGATTACCCCTATTTCGAGGACGCGCACGACGATTACGGAGAGGCGCGCAGCGACTACCGCAGAGCGTCCGCTCCCAATCCCGCACAGGAGCAGCCGCGCTATGCCGATTACGGCGCGCAGGCGGTGCGCATGGGTCGGGATTACAGGAACGTACTCGTTTACGAACCCAAAAAATGCAGCGACGTGCAGACGCTTATCGACTACCTGAGGCGGAAAGAGCCTGCCATAATCAACCTCGACGGGACGGACGCGTCCACGGCGCAGCGCATACTCGACTTTACGTCGGGAGCCATGTACGCTCTCGGCGGTAGCGTTCTGCGCATTTCGGGGAATATATTTCTGCTCTCGCCCGAAGGCGTAGGAGTTACCGTTCCGCATGAAATGGATCAGAAATAAACCGACTGCGAAAAAGTACATCGTTCAGTCTGTCGTCGGGGCGGCGGTATTTGCGTTCGTGCTCATACTCGACCTCGTCAGCAAGGCACTTACCGACGGCGTGCACGGGCTTGTGGTCATTCCCGGATTCATATCGTTCAGTTCGGTGCGCAATCCGGGCGGCGCGTGGTCCATATTCGGCGGCAACGACGTTGTTATGACCATAATTATGGTCTTTACGTTCGTGTTTGTCGCCGCCGCGCTGTTTTTCCTCTACTGGCCGGACGGCAGAAAGAACATGTTCTTTATCGTTACTCTCGCGCTTCTCGGTAGCGGCGCGCTCGGCAACCTCGTCGACAGGCTGGCTTTCGGTGAAGTGCGCGACTTTCTCCACTTCGAGTTCATGAATTTTCCGACGTTCAACGTCGCGGACGTCGCGCTCGTGTCGGGCGTGATAATGCTCATAGTGAACATAATCATATGGTTCGTCCGATCCGAAACGGCGGCGCGCCGTGAGAAAAAGGCGGCGGAAAAGCACGACGAGGAGAGCGGAAACGGCGACGACGGCGGTGAGAAAAAGTGAAACTATTCGCCGAACCCGACGACAAAATGCGGCTGGACGTGTACCTTTCTGACGAAACGGAATACACGCGCTCATATATCAAACAGCTTATAGACGGCGGCAGGGTACTGCTTAACGGCGAAAAGCCTAAGGCGGGAGCGATCGTAAAGACGGGCGACGAGATAGACATAGACCCGCCCGAACCGTTCGTGGCGGCGCGTCCCGCGCCCGAGATCCCCGTCGACATGATTTACGAGGACGGCGACATCGCGGTCATAAACAAGCCGCAGGGACTTACCGTACATCCCGCGCCGGGCAATTACGACAACACTCTCGTGAACGCGCTTCTGGCGCATCTGGACAGTCTGTCCGCGATAAACGGCGCGCTCCGCCCCGGGATAGTGCACAGACTGGACAAGAACACGAGCGGAGTCATGGTGGTCGCCAAAAACGACAAGGCGCACCTTTCTCTGTCGCGTCAGATAGCAGATCGCACTGTCACGAAAAAATACGTTGCGATAGTGGACGGGCATTTGCCCTCGGAAGAAGGGCGGATAGACGCGCCGATAGGAAGAAACCCGCGCGACAGGAAGCTGATGGCGGTAGTTACGGGCGGCAGGCGCGCCGTGACCGACTATAAACTGATAGAGCGGCTCAAAGGTCACGACTATGCGGAGTTCCGCATACTGACGGGCAGGACGCACCAGATAAGGGTACATGCCAAATATATAGGTCACCCCGTGACGGGCGATGAACAGTACGGCAGAGGCTCGTTTCTCGGAACGAAGGGACAGCTGCTGCACGCGCGTTCGCTTACCTTTGTCCACCCGACGACGGGAGAGGAGATGACGTTCACCGCGCCTCTTCCCGAAACATTCGAAAAAGTACTGCGCGCACTGCGCGACAAGGACGGTAACTGATGTTCAAAAAGGATCTACTCGGACTTAAAGACATGACTGCCGAAGAGATCACGGGCATACTCGATCATGCCGTAGGCATGAAAGAGGCGTTCGTGGGCGGCAGGCAGCTTTCGTCGCTGTCCGGCAAATGCGTAACGACGCTGTTTTACGAAAACAGCACCCGCACGAAGAATTCGTTCGAAACGGCGGCGAGGATGCTGGGAGCGCGCACGATGTCGGTATCCGCGGCGACCTCGTCCGTACAGAAGGGCGAATCGCTGATAGACACGGGCAAAACGCTGGACGCATTGCGCACGGACGCGATCGTGATACGTCATTCCATGGCGGGCGCGCCTCACCTTCTTGCGGCAAACGTAAAGGCGTGCGTGGTGAACGCGGGCGACGGAATGAACGAACACCCGACGCAAAGCCTTCTCGATCTGTTCACAATGCGTGAAAAGTTCGGTACGATAAAGGGGCTGCGCGTCGTGCTCGTGGGCGACGTCAGGCATTCGCGCGTCGCGCGGAGCAACCTGTGGGCGCTTGAAAAGCTGGGCGCGGAAACGGTGGTAGTAGGACCTTGCACGTTAATACCCAAGGGTATAGAGGACCTCGGTTGCGAGGTGTCTTACGATATCGAGGACGCGCTCATAGGCGCGAACGTCGTCATGGGACTGCGTATACAGCGCGAAAGGCAGAAAGCGGGGCTTTTCCCGTCGCTTGCCGAGTACAGCGCGGAATTCGGAATAAATGCGGACAGGCTTTACGGAATATGCGAGAACGCGCTTGTAATGCACCCCGGTCCCGTCAATCGCGGTGTGGAGCTTTCGGGCGAAGTTGCGGACTGCGCGAACAGCGCGATCAACGAACAGGTGACTAACGGAGTGGCCGTCCGCATGGCGGTCATGGACATACTCGTCGGAGGCAGAGGATGAGCAGCATACTTATCAAAAACGGAACGATAGCGGATACCGTGACGGAGACTCCCGCCGACGTACTTATAGAGGACGGGCGCATAGCGCGCGTGGGCAGTTTAGGAGACGTAAGCGCGGACAAGATCATAGACGCGGCGGGAATGTACGTCCTTCCCGGGCTTGTGGATATGCACTGCCACCTGCGCGAGCCGGGCTTCGAGCACAAGGAAACGATAGAGACGGGCGCGCTTTCGGCGGTAAAGGGCGGCTTTACGTCCGTTGCGTGCATGCCCAACACAAACCCCGTCATAGACGTACCCGCGCTTGCGCGCTACATCATAATGCGCGGCGAAGAGGCGGGATATGCGCGCGTCTACCCGATAGCCTGCATAACCAAGGGCATGAAGGGCGAGGAACTCACCGAAATGGCGGCGCTCAAAGACGCGGGCGCGGTAGCGTTCAGCGACGACGGCAGACCCGTTTCGGACAGCGGAGTCATGCGCAACGCGCTCGAATACGCAAAGACCTTTAACCTTCTCATAATAGATCACGCCGAGGACAAGTCGGTAAGCGGCGACGGAGTGGCTAACGAGGGCGCGAATGCGACGATAGCGGGACTGCGCGGGATAAGCCGCGCGGCGGAAGAGATAATGATCGCGCGCGACATAGTGCTTGCCGAAACGCTGGGCGCGAAAGTGCATATCGCGCACGTTTCGACAGCGGGCGGCGTGGAGCTCATCCGCGAGGCGAAGCAGCGCGGAGTGCGCGTCACCTGTGAGACCTGCCCGCACTATTTCAGCGCGACGGACGAAGAGATACTCTCGTACAACACCAATGCAAAGATAAATCCGCCTCTGCGCGAGCAGTCGGACTGCGAAGCCATAATAGACGGCATACGTGACGGCACGATAGACGTAATAGCAACAGATCACGCGCCTCATACGAGAGAGGAGAAGAACCGCGAGTTCGATCTCGCGCCGTTCGGTACGGTCGGCTTTGAGACCGCGCTTTCGCTCGCATACACGTACCTTGCAGAAACGGGCGTCATAGGAATGCCGGGGATAGTGAAGCTCATGAGTCACAATCCCTCGCGCCTGCTGGGACTGCCCGTGGTGAGCATAAAGCCCGGCGCAATGGCGGACGTCACCGTGTTCGACCCCGAATGCGAGTGGACGGTCAGGGCGGACGAGCTTTCGAGCAAGAGCAAGAACTGCCTGTACGACGGCTGGCGGCTCAAAGGCAAGGTCATTCACACGATAGTGGGCGGCGAGCTCAAATGCTGAAAGGAAACGAGATATGATAGACAGACTTTGCGAAAGAATAAAGGAAACGGGTAACCCTACGGTAGTCGGGCTGGACACGGCGGCGTCCTATCTGCCGCACCGCGCCGAACTTTCGGATGACTTTGAGTCGCTTGCGTCGGCGGTCACCGATTTCAACCGCGCGATAATAGAGCGCATACGCAAGATAGTGCCTGCCGTAAAGGTGCAGATAGCGTATTACGAGGCCATGGGCGTTGCGGGTATGCGCGCGTTCGCAGATACCTGCGAGGCGGCGAGAGATGCGGGCATGATAGTCATTGCCGACGCCAAACGCAACGACATAGGCGCGACGGCGGGGCAGTACGCCGAGGCGTTTTTCGGAAAGGCGTTCTACTGCGATATGCTCACGGTGAACGGCTATCTCGGAACGGACGGCATTGCGCCTTTCCTTGCGAAAAAGGACAAGGGAATATTCGTACTCGTCAAAACGTCCAATCCGTCCGGCGGCGAGTTGCAGGACATGAAGCTGGAAAACGGCTTGACGGTATACGAGCGCATGGCTCAGCTTACCGACGAGTGGGGACGCGACAGCATAGGCAAGAGCGGATATTCGGACGTGGGAGCGGTAGTGGGCGCGACTTATCCCAAACAGGCGGCGGCGCTCCGTGCAATGCTTCCGCATACGTTTTTCCTCGTGCCCGGTTACGGCGCGCAGGGCGGCGGTGCGGACGGAGCGGTCGCGGGATTCGACGAGAAGGGCGGCGGCGGTATAGTCAATTCCAGCCGCGGCATAATCTGCGCTTACAAACAGGAAAAATACAAAGGCATGAAGTTCGACGAGGCGGCGTATGCCGCTTGCGTGGACATGCGCGAAGATCTTACTTCCGCGCTTGCGAGAAGGTGATATGGAAGACAGAACGCTCATTGTTGCGGCAAACGAAATGCTTTGCGAAGATGCGTATCTGCTCGAAGCGGAGGGGGAGATCCCCGATTTCGCTCCGGGTCAGTTCGCAATGCTGAGAGTGCCGCTTGCAGACAGACTGTTGCGCCGTCCGCTCGGCATAGTGAAGGCGGACAAAAACGCCGTTACCTTTTTATATCAGGTAAAGGGCGAGGGAACGCGCGCGCTTTCCCGTCTGCGTTACGGCGACAGGATAGACGTACTTCTTCCGCTCGGCAACGGCTTTCCCGTGTTCGGGAAAAAAGTGGCGATAGTGGGCGGAGGATTCGGAGTTGCGCCTCTGCTTTCGGCGGCGCGCGCCTGCGCGGATAAAGGCGCGGAAGTACGCATTTATAACGGCTTTGCGAGTGCGGAGCGGGAGTTCTTTTCCGGACTGTTCTCGGCGGCGGGCAAACTGACCGTATGCACGGACGACGGCTCGGCCGGTTTTCACGGCTTTCCGTCGGCGGCTCTCGAAGCGGATCTTGCGGAGTTCACGCCGGAGGCGATACTTTGTTGCGGACCGTCCCCGCTCATGCGCGCGGTAAAGCGCCTGGGCGAGAGCCGAGGGATAACGACGTATCTTTCACTCGAACAGCGTATGGGCTGCGGCGTGGGAGCGTGCCTGACCTGCACATGCAAGGCGGGCGGGCACAATAAGCGCGTATGTAAGGACGGCCCCGTATTCCTTTCGACGGAGGTGGAACCGTGAATACGAGCGTCAGACTTTGCGGGGTGGAACTTAAAAATCCCATACTGACGGCGTCGGGCACGTTCGGATTCGGGCGTGAGTACTCGGAGTTTTACGACGTCGGCAGGCTGGGCGGAATAGTGGGCAAAGGGCTTACGCCTCTCCCGCGTGAGGGCAACGACGGCGTGCGTGTAGCCGAAACGCCGAGCGGGATGCTCAACTGCGTCGGTTTACAGAACCCCGGAGTTGAGGCGTTCATACGCGACGAACTGCCCTTTATGCGCTCTCTCGGCTGTGCGGTGATAGCCAACGCGGCGGGATCGGTGCTTTCCGATTATCAGCGCATGGCGGAGCGGCTCAGCGATACGGACGTGGACATGATAGAGCTGAATATCAGCTGTCCCAACGTAAAGAGCGGCGGAATGGCGTTCGGAGTACTGCCCGAAACGGTGGAGCAGGTGACCGCGGCGGCGAAAAAGCACTGTAAAAAGCCGCTTATGGTAAAGCTCAGTCCAAACGTCGCAAACATTGCGGACAACGCGCGCGCGGCGGAAGCGGGCGGAGCGGATGCGATCTCGCTCATAAACACGCTTACGGGCATGGCGGTGGATCTTAAAACGCGCCGTCCCATACTCGGCAACGTGACGGGCGGGCTCAGCGGTCCTTGCGTAAAACCGGTCGCGCTTGCGATGGTGCGCAAGGCGTATAAGGCGGTAAAGCTCCCCATAGTGGGAATGGGCGGCATAATGACCGCGGAAGACGCTCTCGAATTTATCCTCTGCGGAGCGACGGCCGTGCAGGTGGGAACGGCGAACATAAGTGATCCGCTCGCCGCCGTAAAGATAGTGGAGGGACTTAGCGGAGCGATGAAAAAATACGGCATTAACGACATAAGCGAGCTTACGGGCGCGCTCGTCGACTGAGGAGATAACAATGACAGACAAAGAAGTACTTGAAGCGTATGAGAGAACGGGCGGAGTGCTCAAAGGGCACTTCCTGCTCACCAGCGGCAGACACTCGGATACATATATGCAGAGCGCAAAGCTGTTCGTTCATCCGTCGGAGGCGGAGAAGATAGCCGCCGCGCTTGCGGAAAAGCTCGCGCCCTACCGGCCCGACATGGTGGTTTCGCCCGCAGTCGGCGGGATAATACTCGGCTATGAGCTTGCGCGCGCGCTTAAAGTGACGGACATATTTGCCGAGCGCGAAAACGGCGAGATGACGTTCAGGCGCGGTTTCACTCTCGAAAAGGGCAGCCGCGTGGTCGTCGCGGAAGACGTGGTCACGACGGGCGGAAGCGTAAAGGAAGTTATAGCCCTCTGCCGCGCGCACGGCGCGGAAGTCGTTGCCTGTGCGAGCGTCGTAGACCGCTCCAACGGAAAAGTGGAGTTCGACGTGCCCTATGTTCCGCTTCTTTCCATGGAAGTGACGAGCTGGGAGCCGAACGAATGCCCGCTGTGCAAGGCGGGAGCGGGTGCACCGTATAAGCCGGGCAGCCGCGGCGTAAAATAAGTATTCGGAGGATAAAATGAACGGCGAAAAACGCCATACCCGTTTCGGGTTCGAGCACATTTGCGGAATAATACTCGTCGCGGCGTCGATACTGCTTATCGTCGGACTGTTCGTCGAGCCGCCCGCAGTCAGTCTGGCAGGCTTTGCGCTCTTTGCGGTAGGCTCTGCCATGACCGCCGCGCGCAGATATGTTTCAGTGTCGCGTACGGTTTCCGGATCGCCCGAATTTCGCACGTCGCTCACCGTGGCGATAGCAATGACGGTGACATTCGTGCTTTCCGTCGTCGGGTTCGTTTTCAAACTGACGTTCATCATCTGATCGCTATACGATAAACGTAATCGAGCGCCGAATTAAGGACAACTAAGCGCGCCCGCTAAGGCAAACAGCCTTAGCGGGCGCGCGTTTTACATTCCGTGTCATGAAAGTTTGTTCGCGGATTATACCATGTGCATAACGCGGGCGCATGTTTTACGTTCCGTATGGATGGTAACGCGGTCGCGTCTGTGCGATCCTTAAAACGTGCATGACATTCCCGCAAAGCACGGGCGGGAAAAACTGCCCGCTATCGAATACTCCGCATCACTTTTTCGCGCCGAACAGCGTGTCCGGCGAAATCGGATCGACGTATATCGTCTTTGCGCCGAAATAGTCCACTTTACCGGGAGCCGCGCCGCGCTTTTTATGCACGTCGCGTACAAAGGTATAATCGACGGGGACGTTCTCCGAAAGTCTTGCCTTGGAGAAGAATGCCGCGGCGGAGGCGGCTTTTTCGAGTACGGAACGGGGAACGGTCTTTCCGCGCGTCACGATGATAACGTGACTGCCGTGAAAACCCTGCGTGTGCAGCCACATATCGTCGCCGCGCGCCTCTTTGGTGAGCCTGTCGTTCTGTACGTTGCTCTTTCCGATAAGTACGGTGAATCCTTCCGTTTCGTACTTATGCGGCTCGCTGACAGGCTTTTTGCCGCGCTTTCCGTTATGCCTGATGTAGCCCTGCTGTTCGAGTTCTTCCTCGATGTCCTCCGCGTCGGCGACGTCGGACGCGCTTTGCAGCGATACTTCCACGCTTTCGAGGTAGTCTATCGCGCGTTCCGTCTCCGCCTTTTGCTGTGCGAGGTTGTCCACCGTGCGCATTTTCTTTCTGTAACGGGCGAAGTGCTTTTGCGCGTCTTCCTGCGGGGTATTTTCCGTCAGCTTTATAGTGACCCGCTTGCCGTCGTACCAGTTGTCCGCGACAAGCTCCTTGTCGCCCGGCTTGACCGAGTACAGGTTGGCGGTTATGAGCTCCCCGAGAATGCGTTCGTGCTCATAGTCGGACGCGGCGGCTATATCGCGCTCGAAAAGCGCGAGTTTTTTTCTCTGCTTTGTAAGGGCGGAGTTAAGCGCGCGCGTCACCGCGGAAAGCACCGCCGTTTTTTCGTCCGCTATGCCCGCGGAAGCGTAGTACTCGTCCATTGCCGCGCTTAACGTGGGAAATGCGCGCCGTTCACCTTTGACGGACTCATAGTCGCAGAATGAAAAGTCGGTCGCTTTGCCGCCTAAGTAATAAACGACGGGAGAGATCGGTTTATCCGTAAGCGCTTTGCATGCGGCAGAGAGGGGCATGCCGCCCTGCGCGGCTATATGCGCTATTTCGGCGGCGGTGACGGAAGAAAGTCCGCGAAGCCTTTTTACCATTACCGATGGCAGTTCGTCCGACGGGCAGGAAGAGGCGAGAGCGTCGGCGCGCTCGTCGGAGGGGTCGAAACGCGTCTCGTCGCGGGGCGGAACAAAGGTGAGCCCGGGCATGACGGGGCGCGACTCTTCGTAACCGACGTGTTTGAGTGCGTCCGTTATCTTCCCGTTTTCGTCCGTAAGCACGACGTTCGAGTACTTTCCCATGATCTCTATATACAGCGTATATCTGCGCGGTTCGCCGAGATCCCCGTGCGAGATTATGTCCACGCCGAGGATGCGCTCGAAGGGGAGCGCGTATATGCGCGAAATGCCGCCTCCGCCTATGTGCCGCCTGAGGTGCAGACAGAACGAGAGAGGTACGTCCGTGCTTTTGAGCCGTTTATCGGTCAGAAAGCAGCGCGGAGAAGTCGCCGCGGTGATAAGCAGAGTGTTGTTTTTTCCGCGCGCCCTGATACCGAGAGCGAGAGTGGTACTGCCGCTCATTATTATCTTGTCTATCCTCCCGTCCGAAAGGGCGTCGTTAAGCTCGCACGCGAGTTTACCGTAGTTTACGGCGTCTGCCGGCATTCTATCACCTCCGTAGGCGCGTTTAGCGCGTTACTTTACTATTTTAATATAAATGCAAAAAAAAGTAAATATGATTTGACATAGTTTTCCGTTTGTGATAACATATTTAGGCATAATCGAATAATGTAAAATCACAGCAGCCAAGGAGCTATAATGAAGTACACTGTCAGCAAAGAAAAGAGTGAAGCGACGCTTTCTTTCAGCGCGACCGAAGCGGATTGGAAGGACGCGGAGAGCAAGGCATACGCCAAGGAAAAGGGAAAGTATTCTGTGCCCGGTTTCCGCAAGGGTCATGCGCCCAAGCACGTCATCGAGCAGTATTACGGAGAGGGAGTATTTGCGGATGCCGCTCTTGACGAGCTTATACAGAGCGGTTGGGAGAAGTATCTCGACGACGCAGAGAAAGCGACTTCCGACGAACTCATGCCGATAGGACGTCCCGGCGCGAACGTAGAGTCCGTAAAGGACGGTAAGGTAAAGTTCACGCTCAAATTCCCCGTACGTCCCGAAGTGAAGCTTGCGGAATACAAAGGTATTAAAATTCCGAAAATCGAGTATAATGTATCCGATAAGGACGTTGACGACGAACTCCGCCGTATAGCGGAGCGCGGCGCGAAAGTGGAAGAGAAGAGCGGCGAAGCGGAAAACGGCGACATAGTCAACATCGACTACAAGGGAACCGTGGACGGAGTCGCGTTCGACGGCGGCACGGCGGAGAAGTACGATCTCACGCTCGGTAGCGGCACTTTCATACCCGGATTCGAAGATCAGCTTGTGGGCGTCAAGGCGGGCGACGAGCGCGCGGTAAAAGTGACGTTCCCCGAAAACTACCATGCGGACGAACTCAAAGGCAAGGAAGCCGTATTCGAGTGCAAGGTGAACAAAGTCAGCCGCAAAGTCGTTCCCGAAATAAACGACGAGTGGGCTAAGAACGTCTCCGAGTTCGACAATCTCGCAGACTACCGCGCAAGCATCGAAAAGCGCATGAAGGAGACCAACGATCGCCGCGCACGCACCGAAAAGGAGAACGCGGTGATAAACGCCATAGTGGACGGCTCCGAGGCGGACATCCCCGAAGTCATGGTCAGCGAGTATCTCGACGATATGCTCCGCGACCTCGGCATGAGACTGTACTATCAGGGCATATCCGTAGAGGATTACTTCAAGTTCCTCGGAACGACGGAAGAGGAGTACCGCAAGGAGAACCACGACAAGGCGGCGCGTGGCGCGCTCACAAGGCTCTGCCTTGAAGAGATCGTCAAGCGCGAGAACATCACGGCGACGGACGAAGAGGCGGAGAAGAAGTATCTCGACTCTCAGCCCGAGCCGGAGGAAGGAAAGGAGAAGCGCAAGCCTGACGAGCGCGAGATGTCCTATCTCAAAAACGAGATAGTCATGGACAAATTGCTCGATATGCTCGTAAGCTCCGCTGTCACCGAGTAAATCAAGAGGTGAATAAATGATAAGAAACGAACTTATACCCATGGTCATAGAGCAGACCAATCGCGGCGAGAGGTCATACGACCTTTACTCGCGTATGCTCGAAGATCGTATCGTATTCCTCAACGGGGAAGTGAACGACGTAAGCGCGAACATAGTCATTGCGCAGCTGATATACCTCGAAGCCAAAGATCCCGACAAGGATATCAGCCTTTACATCAACTCTCCCGGCGGATCGGTATCGGCAGGAATGGGTATATTCGATACGATGAACTTCATTCGTCCGGACGTGTCCACGATATGCGTGGGCATGGCGGCGAGCATGGGCGCGTTCCTGCTCGCGGCGGGCGCGAAGGGCAAGCGTATCAGTCTGCCCAACAGCGAGATAATGATACACCAGCCGCTGGGCGGTGCTCAGGGGCAGGCGACGGACATCGTGATCCAGGCAGAGCACATCAATAAGATAAAGAAGAAGATGACGTCCATTCTTGCCGAGAACACGGGCAAGCCGTTTGAAGAAGTGGCAAAGGACGTCGAGCGCGATCACTACATGAGCGCGCAGGAAGCTCTCGAATACGGTCTCATAGACAAGGTATTCGAAAAGAGAGGCTGAACAGGTGGATATATCCGACAGGGTCAGACATTGTGAATTCTGCGGTCGCAGCGAGAACGAAGTGGGCAAGCTGATAAGTTCGCCGAGCGGCGTGTGCATATGCGACGGATGCGTCGAGATATGCAACGATATGCTGTACGGCGAGCCCGAGGACAAGGGAGAGAAGGAGGGACTCGTCCTTCCCGAGCTTCCCACTCCCACGGAGATCAAGAGCAAGCTGGATGAGTATATCGTCGGGCAGGACGCGGCTAAAAAGGCGCTCTCGGTGGCGGTATACAACCACTATAAGCGCATCAATTACAATGCCGCTCACGGCGACGCGCGCGGAAAAGAGGGTAAGAACAAGCAGGGCAAACCCGCTGCCGGCAAGGACGAGATAGAGCTTAAAAAGAGCAATATCCTCATGCTCGGTCCGACGGGTTGCGGCAAGACTCTTTTGGCGCAGACGCTTTCGCGCATACTCAACGTGCCGTTTGCCGTTGCCGACGCGACGACTCTCACCGAAGCGGGATATGTCGGCGAGGACGTGGAGAACATTCTCCTCAAACTCATTCAGAACGCCGATTACAACATTCCCCGCGCCGAGATAGGCATCGTCTATATCGACGAGATAGACAAGATATCCCGCAAGAGCGAGAATACGTCTATAACGCGCGACGTTTCGGGCGAGGGCGTTCAGCAGGCGCTGCTTAAAATCATCGAAAGTACCGTTGCAAACGTACCCCCGCAGGGCGGAAGAAAGCACCCGCAACAGGAGTGCTTGCAGATAGACACGACGAACATACTTTTCATATTCGGCGGTGCGTTCGTCGGGCTGGAAAAGATAATCGAGCAGCGCAAAGAGGGCAGCTCGATGGGATTCGGCGGAACGGTCAAATCCAAGCACGAAGTCAGTGTCAGCGACGCGTTAAGAGAAGTACAGCCGCAGGACCTTATCAAGTACGGGCTTATCCCCGAATTTGTGGGAAGAGTGCCCGTTACGGTGAGCCTCAACGCGCTTGACCGAGCCGCACTCGTTTCCATACTCACCGAGCCGAAAGACGCGCTCATCAAGCAGTACGAAAAACTGTTTGAAATGGACGGCATAAAACTCGTATTCGAGAAGGAAGCAGTGGAGGCGATAGCGGACAAAGCCATCGAGCTGGATACGGGCGCGCGCGGACTGCGTACCATAATAGAGAACGCCATGATGGATCTGATGTATTCCGCACCCGATCAGAAGGACATAGAGCGGGTGACGGTTACGGCGGACGTCATAAAGAACAAGGCGCAACCGCTCATAATTCGCAAAAAAGCGGCATGACGCTGCAAAACACGACACATACGGGGAACACGGGCAGGCATTGCCTCGTGTTCCTTTTTTATTGCATTTTTATTTTTAATATGCTATAATACTGCCATGGAAAACAATAACATAGCGGAAAACAGCGGTACGCAGATGGTAACTCCCGAACCGACTTATATGCTTATAGCCATGGATAACGCGGTAGTGTTTCCCGGGCATCTCACTTCGCTCAGCGTGGGCAAGCAGTCTGCCGACGCGCTCGTAAACGCGGCGGCGGTAGGCGGCGAAGTATTTTTCGTGTACTCTCCCTCCGTCGGCGACAGCGGCATGCCCGCCAACAGAGTGGGTACGCTTTCGCGCATTAAGCAGGTCATACGCAACTCTCGCGGCGGACTCAGCCTTATAGTATCGGGAAGGCGGCGTATGGAAGTAAAGGACGTCATTCCCGATCGTCCCGTTTCGCGCGTCACGCTTTCCGAGTACGAGGAAAAGCAGGACGACGAAGTGCTCATGATAGCTATTCGCGGCGCGCTCGTTTCCGCGCTCAAACGCTCGACGGAGCTTTCTCCCAAGCTGTTCGACACTCAGCCGACGCTGGACGACCCAGACGACTTTATCGGCGAAATGGCGTCCGTATACTATGACAACAACGAGGAGCGTCAGGCGCTCCTTTCCATGCGCTCGCGCTACTCTCAGTACGAGGACATATACGCGCACATCGAGAGACAGATAAACGTCGTATCCCTTCAACGCGAGATAGAGAGCAAGGTGCGCGAGAATATGGACAAGAGCCACCGCGAGTACTATCTGCGCGAGCAGATAAAGGTACTGCACGGCGAGCTTGGCGACGACGAGGAAGAGACGGACGACTTCCGCGAGCGTATAGAGAAGAAAAACATGCCCGAATACGCCAAGGAAAAGGCGCTTAAAGAAGTGGGCAAAATGGAGCGTATGTCGCCCACGTCGCCCGAAAGCGCGGTATCGCGCGGGTATGTGGAGACCATACTCGCACTTCCGTGGAACGAGGGCAGTGCGGAAGCGCCCGACATATCGTATGCGCGCAAAGTGCTCGAAGAGGATCATTACGGGCTGGAAAAGATAAAGCGCCGTATCATAGAATACCTCGCGGTCACCGCGCTTAAAAAGGATATGAAAGCGCCCATACTCTGTTTCGTGGGACCTCCCGGAGTGGGCAAGACGAGTATAGTGCGCTCCATAGCGCGCGCGGCGCGGCGCAAGTTCGTGTCCGTATCGCTCGGCGGCGTGCGCGACGAGGCGGAAATACGCGGTCACAGGCGCACGTACATCGGGTCTATGCCGGGCAGGATAATATCCGGCATGGAGGACGCGGGCGTGTGCGATCCCGTGTTCCTGCTCGACGAGATAGACAAGATGTCCTCCGATTTCAGAGGGGATCCGTCGAGTGCGCTCCTCGAAGTGCTGGATGCGAATCAGAACGACAAGTTCAAGGATCATTACCTCGACATGCCGTACGACTTGTCGCGCGTCATGTTCGTTACGACGGCAAACAGCGTCGACACGATAGACCCGCCTCTGCTTGACCGCATGGAAGTGATAGAGCTCGGCGGCTATACCTATAACGAAAAATTGCAGATAGCCAAACGTTACCTCGTCCCGCGCGAGTGCGAAGCGAACGGCGTTCCCGTCGGTAAGGTAAAGTTCACCGACGAGGC
>DXHT01000072.1 GCA_019113265.1 Bacillota bacterium
TTGCCGTCGAAATAGTTGCTGAGAGTCACGGACACCAGCCCGCCCTCGCTCTTTATCGTAAGCCCCACTATGCGGCGCGGCTTGTCCACGCGCATGACCGCTTCGAGGGCGTTGTCGAGCGCGTTGCCGAACAGAGTGAAAAGATCCACTTCGTTTATGAAATCGAGTTTTGAGCCGTCCGCCACGCAGGTGAAGGATATGTCGTTGTCGCGGCAGAGCAGGCTCTTTTCGGTGAGAAGCACGTCCAGCGTCTTATTGCCCGTGTTGACCGTCGAGTCATACACCGATATGGCGCGCTCTATGTCGCCTATTACCCGTTCGCCCACTTTGCCGCTCTCCGCTATCGCCCTTATCTGATATTTCAGATCGTGGCACTTGCGGTTTATGAGGTCTATATTGGACTGCGTCGTCTCATAATGCCGTTGCTCCTGTCGGTATAGCCGATATATGCTGTCCAGCTCGTCTTTAAGCTCCCTTCTCGCAACGACCGCGCACAGCACCCAAAGCGTCATGGCGCACACGCCTATCCCGCTTATCGAGGACGCGAGCGCATACGCGCGGCTCGCTCCGCCGCCGTCCGCATACACCGCTATCGCGTTTGCCACGATGTCCACTGCGAGCACCACGAACACCAGCCCGAGCATGGACTTGCTCTTGACTCGCATTCCGCCGCTGTCGGGCAGAATGAACTTCATGCACACGCCCACCGCCGCATACACGATGAAGTACGTCACCAGCCATATGGGAACGTATATCAGACTGATGTTTTCGGGCATGGTACTGCCATAAGCCGACGCGGGGCTTTCGAGAAGACCCGTCGAGAACAGCACGAAGTTGAGCAGCTGATACGCGAGATGCTGAGTGGAGTACGCCGCGACGGAGCAGAACAGTATGTCCGCCGCGCCCGCGCGGAAACAGAAGAACAGCGCGCCGACGGAGAGCAGGAACACCGCGAAGAATATCGCGGACGTCATGGCGGGTCCGTATGAAAATACGGGCATAAAATACACCAGGGTAAAGCACGCCGCCGCCATGAGAATAAGGCGCAATGCGAACAGCCGTCTGCGCCCCAGCCTGAACACGAATATCCCTTCCGCCGCCGCTATCTCGGCGAGAAATACCACTTTATACAGATCGAGAGAGAGCAGATATGCCATTACTCACCTCCCGCGTCGCCGCAAAGATATGCGTTGAGCGCGCGTATGAACGCCTTGCGCCTGGGCTGAGAGATCTGCAATCTGTCCCCGCCCACGGTGACCGTATGCCCCTCTACCGAACTGACGTGCGCGAGATTGACGAGATAACAGTTGTTGCACCGCTGAAAGCCCGCCGCGTCCAGCTCCTTTTCAAAGCCGCCCAGCGTGCCGCGTACGCGGTATGTCGCGCCCGTCGTGTGCGCTATGACGCGGTGACCCTGCACTTCGACGTACGTCAGATCCGCCTGACGTATGCGCAGCACCCGCTCGCCGTCCTTTACCGTTATCTCCTTATCCGCCTGCCCCGCGCGCATCTGCAATCTGCCGAGAGCGCGTTGCATCTTCATTGCGAGCATGGGATACGTCACGGGCTTTACCGCAAAGTCGAGCGCGTCCACCTCATACCCCTTGACCGCGTACTGCGCGAGATTGGTCACGAAAATTATTATGGTATACGGGTCGCCTCGCCGCATCTGCGCCGCAAGCTCCATGCCGTTGGAGTCGGGCAGTTCGATGTCCATCAGCACTATATCGAACTGCTGACGGTAGTGCGCGATAAAATCCGCGCCCTTCGCATACCGCGTGACGCGTATCGCAACGCCCTGCTCCTCGCCGAATTTGCCCAGCATTTCCGCAAGGTCTGCCGCCGCCCCATCGTCGTCCTCCACTACCGCGATTTTTATCATTTATCCCTCCCTGCGAAAATATATTAACACATATTTTATCCGTTCGCAAGGATTTTTTCGTCTTGCGGCAACCGGTTTCGTCCGTTTTGTCCGCAATGTCCCTCCGGGCGCGGAAGATCTCGGTTCCGGCCGAACCTGATATTCAGCGTTTTGCCGCTTTTAACGGCTGCCCGTATCACGCGGCGTTTTTGAGGCGGCATACGCGGAAAAGCCCCTCCGCTGAAATGCACCCCAAAAGTTAGACAAAACTTTTGGAGGTGCATTTTATATGGCAAAGAAAGGACAAATATTCAAAAAATACTCGCCTGAATTCAAATTTAATGTTATACTGGATATGCGAACCAATGGGTTAAGTTAACATGAAACTGTCCGTAAATATGAACTCGGGGATGATCGCATAGGTGGGACAAGACAAATGGTTCAACGTTGGGAACGTATCTATTTGGAAGAAGGAATCGAAGGCTTTATGAAAAAACGCTGCGGACGACCGCGTAAAAACGATCATTCCAGGAAACCATTAGACAAGTCGGTAGAAGAAGATCTGATTGCTGAGAATCAACGGCTACGCATGGAGCTTGAATACTTAAAAAAACTGAGTGCCTTAGTTCTTGCGGAAGAGCAGGAGAAAAACAAAAAGCAATGATTGTTTCGGAATTAAGGCATAAATTTCCGCTGAAAGCATTATTGAAGTTGTCGGGTTTGGCTCGCAGTACATATTACTACTATCTCAAGCAGCAAGGAACAGACAAGTACTGTGTCGTTAAGCAAAAGATAGAAAAGATATTTACAGAGAACAAACAACGTTACGGCTACCGACGGATATTACTTGTATTGCGTCGACAAGGCATAAAACTCAACCATAAAACAGTGCATAAACTCATGCGAAGCATGGGATTACACGGTAAACGGCGTAAAAGCAAGTACAAATCGTATAAAGGCGAAGTAGGAAAGGTAGCGGCGAACATACTAA
>DXHT01000073.1 GCA_019113265.1 Bacillota bacterium
GATCGCGGTCATATCCGAAAGTCCTTTGCCTCCTCCGAGGAATTTTACCATTTCGAGAAGAGTCTTGACCTGATCTTTCAGACTTACTCTCATGAACACGTCTCTTTTTTCCCGTATGTTTTTAAGGAAATTAGCCGCGCCGCTGAGTCCGCCGTATACGGGCAACCCGAGCTGAGCAATTATCTTATCATACAGCGCGAGGTTGTTTTCGGAATTTATTTTTATTCCGCGGCGCACTCTGCTCTTGTTGACTTCCAGCTCCTCCTCGTCTCCCGAAAGCTGACCCGCGTCCGCCCCCTCTTTGAATTTTTGCAAGGCTTTGACATACGCATCCGTCCTGCCATCGGTGAACCACTGTACGGCGTGGCGCAACGTTATTTTTTTACCTTTAATACCAGTTATAATAATGGGCGTTCCGTTGTATTTCACTAAAGAATATTTCTTAACGACGGGAATGAGCAATACGGGATCGAAAAGACCCTTAGACACGAAGTAATCGCGCAGCTTGTCCGCGTCCTCGCCTATGCCGTAAGCCGCAAGAACGGGAACGGCCTCTATGGTCTTTATCCTTTCTCCCTTTTTGCCGATGTGCGACACCACTGAAAAATATGCGGTTTTCAGTGATTTATAGCCGCCGTATTTTTGCTTATTGCTCAATGGTCCACTACCCTTACGCGGCGCACTTGTGCCACCATCTGTCGCGGGATAAACCGTCTGATCATAAAACGCACCCTTGCCCTTGGAGCTGTACTTAGTCACGCACATACTGAACTTATTCATCGTCTTGTAAACGGTGCTAAGCGTCTTTCCGCATTGCCACGCACCGTATATGGGTTTAGCGTAAAGGTCGTCCTCTGCGCTGACGCTTATGGGCTTGCCGCGCTTTTTATCCAGGTACAGCGAGGAGAAGCGCACGTTATACACGTTTCCTACGACGATATTGAGGTATGCGTCGCGGGCATGATGGAGATCGTTGGTATCGCGGCATTTGTCGAACCTGAACTTCTTACGGAAATCGGACACTGCGGACGCTTTGCTGTAATATACCACGCTCCCGCCGTCTTCGGTCTCGTATTTGCGTTTGAGCAGTTCGGCGACTGCCTTTGCCGCCTGTCCCGTGAATACTATCTGCCTGTTTTCAAACGCTTCCAGCTCTTCCTGCGTCAGCGGATTTGTGCGCATGAGGCGATCGAACTTTTCTCCGCTTATAAGATCTTTGGCTTTAAGCAAGTTCCAAAGCTCCACTGCCTTTGGCGGGCGGCATGAATCGGGCACTGGATAGGTGTTTTTCTTTTTATACCTGTTGAGAACGGCGGACACAAGCACCTTGTTGTCAAGGCTGTCGTCCTTTGATACGGAACGCGGGATTATATGATCGACGTCGTAACTGTCGCTCATGAGCGCGTCAAGCTCTATTTTATCTCCCGAATACATGCACCTTCCGAGCTGACGGAAATACAGATAAAGCCGCTCCTGGCGCAGTCTGAAATCGGTCATGCCGCCGAGCTGCTGTTTGAGATCGTCTATACCCGTGCAATCCGCATACAGCTTTTCAAGTTTTTTCTTACGGCTTTCCGTCGGACCCTTCTCACCTTTGCCTCGGGTCACTTCCACGAACACCTTATCGGGTTTTCTGCCGAGCGCGGTCGTATATTCGTCGCACATGACGAGTGCCTGCCATATACCACGCCTTACCGCGGGAGATACATACAGCGACTCTACGTCCTCATACCCGACCTCGCTTCCGACTGCTCCGTTTTCCTCGTCTATCGATTTACGGAACTCATACCTGTCCGACCAAAGCAACTCGTTGAAATTCATGTTGGTCTTGTACAGCTCGCCGATTATCGTATACGCCTCGCCGGTATTCTCGTCCACTCCGCCGATTGTCTCGCAAAGCAACTCTTTAGAAAGCTTGCCGAAATCCTTGAAGTTCAATCCTTTAAGGAACTTGATGTTATTTTGCACTTCGGGTATATCGCCGTATTTGTCCGAAATGAGCCGCCCTACGATGTTCTTATCCGTATTCAGCGTGTGCCAGAGCACTATATCTTCGCACATGTCTTCATTGGTATCAACCAAATCGCCGAGTTTATTGCGCAAAGTTACATAAGTACTCATGGACGCTTTAAGGTCCTCGTTCTTTCCGCAAGAAACGACCGTATCGTTCTTTTCGCTCTCTGCTATGTATCCGATCTCCGCAAGATAATTATTAATGCGCTTGAAAGTTACGCGCTTTTCGCGGAGGAACAGATCGTTGTATACGCGCTGCTTTATCTCTACGGATACGGGCAAGCCGTTCACAGTGAGCTTGTTTATCTGATTGAGGGTATCGAACTTCTGATAGAGGATGGAGCACTTAGGCAGAACGTCCTTTCCGTGCAGATATGCGCACTTATTGGTCATTCTGCGCATGAACTTGTCGTTGCTTTTCGCTCTGTCCACCTTCTCGTCAAAACTCCACGGCGTTATCCTGCCTTCTTCCTTTCTCACCATCCAGCTGTTGCCGCCCTTGCCGTCCACCTTTTGTTCGTGATAGGTATTAAGCGGCCCGACGTAGTACGGTATACGGAATTTGAGCATCGACATTATCTTTTCGGAGAGAGTATATCCTTCCGACTTTTCGAGAAATTCGGGGAAATCACGCTCGGCGTTTTTGAGTATCTCGGCAAGCTCCGACTCGTTCACCTGATATGGGAACACACCGTTATCCGCGTTCAGCGGTCGCGGCATGAAATTTCCGTCCTCTATATCCGCAAGCACTTCGTCCGCGAGCTTTTCGTCCAGCTCGCCGCGGTGAGCGGTTATCACGCCTTTAACATATTTATAAAATTCGTCCGCGTCCACGCAGCGCTTGCACTTTTCCTTTTTGTCGCTTCTGACCTTGTTGAATCCGACGTATGACGAATAATTCTTTTCCTTGTCGCTTACGGTGCGGAACATCATGCGATAAAGGGTCTTATTCGGATGCAAAAGAGTTTTCAATTTTTTAAGATCCTGCGCGTGCTTGTCGTATATGGCGACGATAGCGTCCGAAATAAACCGATAACCGCCGAGTACGTTTTCAAACGTTATGTAATTATATACGGCGCGTAAGCTGACGAGCAGTTCGAATTCCTCTTCCGAAAGTTCGGAAGCATATGCCTCGAACTTTTCGTCTTCGAGTTTTTTGAAACAAAGCGAGCTTATCTCGCCCCGATCGCCGCCGAACAGTTTTGCCGTCTTGACAGATCCGCCCACCATGAGAGAAACCATGTTCTTCCCCGCGTCGTCCGTTACGCCCAGCGCCTCGCAGCACTTTTTTGCCCTTGCCTTTATTCCTCCGCGACTGAGAGCGGCAATCTTGAACGCTTCCGCTTTGCCCGTATCGAACTTTACCGCATCATCTCCGTAAAGCGCGGCTATAGACTCGTTTAGCCGCTCGAACACCTTGACGACGTCGCGTATTTCGGAAAGTTTCTGTCCCTCAAAAAGAAAGTTCCCGCGATATTTAAGAATGTGGTGCATGGCGATATAGTAAAGGCGTATGTCCTTTTTTGCCTCACCGCGCACGAGCGCGCTACGCAGATGATATATCGTCGGGTACTCGCGGTAAAAATTAACGTCGTTATAATCTTCGTCCGCGAATATGACGTACTTCGAGTCCGCTCCGCGCTTATCTTCCGGCAGATACGGACTATTATTGAGGCGCAAAAAGAATTTGTCGTCCTTTTGAGCCATAAGCGGTGCGAGAAGTTCCTGCAAAAGCTCTATGCGCTTGCGGCGGCGCATCAGTCTTCGCCGCGCCGCTCTCATCATCCGTCGTTCGCTTGCGGGCTTTGCTTCGTCAAAAAGCCTTACCGCCCACAGATCCTTACCCTTCGCGCGGAGCAGGTTGTAGTCCTCGTCCGTGCAGGCTATGCCTACCGAATTGGTGCCTATATCCAGCCCCAGATAAAATTTTCCCATTTTTTCCTCCTTTGGTATTGACAAATGCAAAAATGTGTGTTAATATAGACTTACAGAATAACAAAGCGAGTTCAAATAAAAATTTATTCTGGTCACTTTTCGCAGTTGCGATCGAGGTGCTTCCCTTTTCGGGAAGCATTTTTCGTTACCGAAAAAAGTGTCGTTTTGTATTCTTATTTTATTATAACATACATTGTGGACATACGCAAGTCCGCATTAAAAATATTTTTCTGCAATTTTTATCGGCACCGCGGTCTAAGTCGCTTCCGTTATTGTTACGGAGCGCGCAATTCACCGCTTTATACCGACCGAGTAAAGCTTTATCGCACAGTCGTTGTGCGTTAAAGGGCAACAAAAAACGCCCGTTTGTCGGGCGTTTTTTGTTGCCGTATTACGTTATTTCGATCTGTTATTCATCCGTTATTTGACCTGTTATTTATTCGTTTTTTAAGACGTACAATGGCGTTACATGCATTTGGCGCAGATGGCGTCGGCTATGCGCATGCCGTCGCAGGCACTGCTCGTGATTCCTCCGCTGTAACCCGCTCCCTCTCCGCACGGGTAGACGTTATCCGTTCCCTCGGCGGCAAAATCCATGCCGCGCAATATGCGTACGGGCGAAGTAAAGCGCGTTTCGGGCGCGGTCAGGATCGCGTTCTCGTCGTCGAAACCGCGTATACGCGAGGCTATGTCGCGTATGCCCGCGGCAAGAGAGCGCACTACGGCTTCGGGAAAAAGCTCGCCGAGAGGGGCGAATCTGACGCCGAGTGCGTATGTCGGATAAACCGCCGACGAGCTCGCACGCTTGCCGCTCTTTAAGCCGCCGTCCGCGATTTCGGACGAAACGTCCGTCGCCATTCCCGAGAACTCGGGCAGGGCGCACCTTTCACGCGGGGGAACGAATCCCGTGCGTCGAGGCTCGCGCGCGTCTTTAAGAAAATCCCCCACCGTCATTGCGGGGGCGGCGTAACCGCCCGTGAGCATGAACGCCGCACGCTCTATGCTCCGCTGTAACTCCACGCCCGCGAGAGGGTCGTCTGCGCGCATGTCCGCCGCCGTAAGTTGCGCCATGAGTGCGGAATTCGCGTTCGTGCCGCTACGCGAGTACAGGCTCATGCCGTTGGTGACCACCGTTCCCCGCTCGCTCTGCGCAGGCACGACATAACCGCCGGGACACATACAAAAAGTAAATACCTTTCGCTCGCCCGCGTCGCTTACCGCCTTGTAGTCTGCGGGAGGAAGGTATTTTGCGAACGAGCCGTATCGCGCCTCGTCTATCCGACTCTGCAAGTGCTCTATGCGCACGCCCACGGCTATATCCCGCCGCTCCATGGCATAGCCGCGCGCGCGGAGCATTACAAAAGTATCCCGCGCGGAGTGACCCACGGCAAGAACCGCGTCGTCGTACTCCTCTTCGCTCTCCCGTCCGCCGCACTCTAATCGCGCTATCACCTTGCCGCCGCGTCGCCCGATGTCCGTCAGGCGCGTGCGAAAACGCACCTCGCCGCCGCAAGAGATCACATACTCGCGCATGTTCTTTATAACTTTTCGCAGTTTATCGCTGCCTATATGCGGTTTTGAAAGATAGAGCGTTTCAGCGGGCGCGCCGAACCGCACGAACGTGCGGTAGACTTCCGCCACATAGCCGTTATGCGTATTGGTATTGAGTTTGCCGTCCGAAAACGTGCCCGCGCCGCCCTCGCCGAACTGCACGTTGGATTCCTCGTTCAGCTCTCCGCCCGAAAAGAACGTGCCCACATCCCTCTCACGGTCATTTACGCAACCGCCGCGCTCCGCGACTACGGGGCGCAGTCCTCTGCCGGCAAGGCGCACCGCGCAGAACATGCCCGCGGGGCCGCTACCGACTATAAGCACCTTTCTCTGCCCTCTTACCCGCTCGGGCGTTGGAAGCGGTGCGGGCAACGTATCGCCGTACTCGAACGTATACTGCACGCGCACACGATTTATGTGCCGCGCGTCTATCGATTTTCTGAGCAGCGCAAAATGCGCGGGAACGCCTCCCGAATCGCGCTCCGCAATGCGCCGCAACTCGCTCTCGTCATATGGCGGATCGAGAGTCACCGTCATTTTGCGTATCATCGCAGATCCTCCGCTATGCTCTCGGCAACGCGCCTTGCGCTCGCCCACGCCCAGTGAAGGTTGTAGCCGCCGCACTCGCCGTCGACGTCCAGCACCTCTCCCGCAAAGTGCAGTCCCTTTACAAAACGGCTTTCCAGCCCGTCCGTCACTTCGGACAGCGGCACTCCGCCGCGCGTCACCTGCGCGTTCTCAAAGCCCGCGTCACCGCAAATTTTTAGCGTAAAATTCTTAACGGCGCGCGCTATCTCCTCAGCTCCGCCGCTCACCGATCGTATTATCGCGCGGCCGAGCACGTTATTGAGAGTGAGCGCGAGAAGCTCGGTACGCTCCGCGCCCTCACGCATTTTGCGGCGCACGTCGCGCGCGATCTGCTCTTCGGTAAATTCGGGCAAAAAGGACAGCGTCAGTTCGCAGTTCTTTTTCCCCGCGATAAACGGCGATATGTAATATATCGCGCTGCCGCCGACGACTCCGTCGCCGAAAATTACCTCGCCCGCATTTTCTGCCGCCATTTCCCCGCCGCAGTGCGCCGTTACCTTGCAATCGACGCGCACTCCGCGCAACGTCCTTATTCGCCTGTCTTCCGTTTTAAGCTGAACGAGAGAGGGATAAAGCGACGTTACCGTATGTCCGAGACATGTCGCAAGCGCGTATGAGCTGCCGTCCGTACCGAAATTTTTGCCCGCTTTGCCTCCCGTGCAAAGTGCGACGCGCTTTGCTTTCATCTCGCCCGCGCTCGTTTCTATTATAAAGCCGCGCCGTATGTCCGTTACGCGCGTGTCCGTCATTATGTCGGCATTCATCGCCGCTTTTTTGCGCAGACAGTCGGTAAGAGCGGAAGCCTGCCTGCCCGCAGGGTACATTCTGCCGCGCGCGTCCGTCGTCAGAAGTCCGTCGAACATGCCGAGTACCGCGTGCGGACTATCGCCGAGAACGCTCGCTATGACGCGCCTGTCCCCGAAATATCTTTCCGCGCTTATATCCGCGTTGGAGAGGTTGCCCTGACCGCCGCCCGTCGCGGACAGCTTCCTGCCGACGCGCGCGCCGCTCTCGATGACCGCCGTCTTATATCTACCACCGAGAGATGCGGCGAGATACAGTCCCGACGCTCCCCCGCCGACTATTATGACGTCATACTCTTTCATGGCTACATTATAACATTACGCGCGACCCGCCGCAAGCGTTTTTTGCGGCCTTTACGCATTCAGCGCACGGCGTAAACGAACCACCTGCCCGTATCCGATTCGTGATAGAGCATTTTGCTTTCACCGCATATCCTGCACTCGTAACGCACGGGAAAGAGCGAGCCTCCGAGTGGCGGCATACTTACGCCGCCGCCCGCTCTCGTTATGTCGAATCGCCGCCCGTCCGTCCACACGAGGCTGAGCGGCGTTATCCTTCCCATGAGATCGAACAGTGCGATCACTTCCACATATGTCTTTTCGCCTTCGGTCATACTGCCATGCTTGCCGCTTACGCGCATAATTATACGCCGTCACGCATAATTTTGCGCTTTTTTATATTTTTTTCGCAAAAATACGCCTCACATATTTGATATTTTCGGACGCTTTTGTTATAATATTTTTCGGCAGGCAAAAAGCCCGCCCGAATAATATTCCCTTTATTCGCAATCTAAATTATTCGGAGGAAATAAAGTATGTTCAAGAACGAGTATATCGCATCGGTCTATGAAACGGTATGCAAGAGAAATCCCAACGAGCCGGAATTTCTTCAAGCGGTCAGAGAAGTCCTCGAATCCCTCGAGCCCGTCGCGGCAAAGCGCCCCGACCTCGTGGAAGCAGGCGTTTTCGATCGCATAGTCGAGCCTGAGAGATTCATTCAGTTCAGAGTGAGCTGGGTAGACGATAAGGGCAAGGTGCAGGTCAACCGCGGTTACAGAGTGCAGTTCAACTCTGCCATCGGACCTTACAAGGGCGGTCTCAGATTCCACCAGACGGTCACCGCGTCCGTTATAAAGTTCCTCGGCTTCGAGCAGATATTCAAGAACAGCCTTACCACCCTTCCCATGGGCGGCGGCAAGGGCGGCAGCGACTTCGACCCCAAAGGCAAGAGCGATAACGAGATCATGCGTTTCTGCCAGTCCTTCATGACCGAGCTTTCCAAGCACATAGGCGCGGATACGGACGTTCCCGCAGGCGATATAGGCGTCGGCGGCAGAGAGATCGACTTCCTGTTCGGCCAGTACAAGCGTCTTCGCAACGAGTTCGTCGGCGTTCTCACCGGTAAGGGTCTTACCTACGGCGGTTCGCTCGTCAGAACGGAAGCTACCGGATACGGCCTCTGCTACTTCACGCAGGAAATGCTCAAAACCGCGGGTACGGACTTCAAAGGCAAGACCGTAGTCATCTCCGGTTCGGGCAACGTCGCCATCTATGCCACCGAAAAGGCACAGCAGCTCGGCGCAAAAGTCATCGCGCTTTCCGACTCCAACGGCTATATCGTGGACGAAAAGGGCATCGATCTTGCGGTCGTCAAGCAGATAAAGGAAGTGGAGAGAAAGAGAATAAAGGAATATGCGGACAGAGTCAAGGGCGCGAAATACGCCGAAGGCTGCCGCGGCATCTGGTCCATACCCTGCGACATCGCTCTTCCCTGCGCGACGCAGAACGAGCTTGACGGAGACGGCGCTAAACTGCTCATCAAGAACGGCTGCAAGTTCGTCGCAGAGGGCGCGAACATGCCTTCCACTCCCGAGGCTATCGAGGAGTTCCAGAAGGCGGGCGTTGCGTTCGGCCCCGCAAAGGCGGCTAACGCAGGCGGCGTCGCTACGAGCGGACTCGAAATGTGCCAGAACTCCGCACGTCTCTCCTGGTCGTTCGAAGAGGTCGACAAGATGCTCCACGGCATCATGAAGAACATCTACAAAGCGGCTTACGACGCGGCGGAAGAATACGGTCATCCCGGCAACCTCGTCATGGGCGCAAACATAGCCGGCTTCCTCAAAGTCGCGGACGCCATGAAGTGCCAGGGCATCGCGTACTGATAAACAAACACCGTGCGGTAGCGCCGCACGATAAAAAAGGGACGGGTCACTCCCCGTCCCTTTTATCTTGCAATGACTGCCGAAAACAAGCAAGATATTAAAAGCCGATCAGGTGGCGGCGGTCACCGTTCGCCCTTTTTCGGACACAACTTCACAAGCAAGATATTAAAAGCCGATCAGGTGGCGGCGGTATCAAACCCGTTCCGATTGCGTGAGATAAGCCCCATACCCTGCGGCGCGCGTGGTAGTACGAAAGACCCGATAGCGTCGAACGCGCCGCGAAGCTAAGCCGTGACGGGTACAAATAAATTTTACTATTGCGGAGCAATGCATAAAAAAGACCCGCCGCGGGCGTTTTGCCCGCGGCGGGTACGTTATTTTTTCGATCAAAGGCTTTCGGTAAAGATCTTTCTGACGTCGCTCTTTGTCAGCACTTTATAACCGCCCTGCATTATGAGCGTGGACTTTACGAGTCCGTCTATCATGTCGGCATTCGCGCCGAGGTCGGTAATGTTCATGACGAGCCCTATCTCGCGCATCCAGCTCTCCAAGGCTTTAAGTCCCTCTTCCGCGACCTGTTCGTCCGTCTTGCCGTCTGTCGCAACGTCCCAGACGTTATGCGCGAACCGCGCAAACTTCTTTATGCCGTACGGCATTATCAGCCTGTAATAGGGCAAAGAAACGGCGGCGAGCGTCATACCGTGAGTGGCGTCCGTATGCGCGCCCACTGCCTGACCGAGCATATGGACTTCCCAGTCCGTCGTCTTTCCCTTTGCCACAAGCGTGTTAAGCGCCCATGTCGCCGTCCACATTATGTTACTGCGCGCATCGTAATCCTCGGGGTTTTTTACCGCCGCGCGCGAGCTGTTTATGACCGAACGCATAAGCCCCTCGGATATATAATCGCTCGTGTTGTCGTCTTCTCCCGAAAAATACTGCTCGCAGATGTGATTGAATATGTCGTATATGCCCGACACCATCTGATACTTAGGCAGCGTGAACGTAAACTCGGGGTTGAGAATGGAGAACTTCGGGAACACCTCTTCCCCGAATACGTGACCCACTTTCATCTTCTGCTTATGGTTGGTTATGACCGATCCGCCGTTCATCTCGCTTCCCGTTCCCACCATGGTCAGGACACACCCGACGGGGATTATTCGGCAACTCGGCTCTTCCCAGCGCACGAAGTACTTGTCCCACGGATCCTCGTCGCAGTTCACCGAAATGGAAACGGCTTTCGCATAGTCGCACACCGATCCGCCTCCGACGGCGAGTATGAAGTCCGCCTTTGCCGCGCGTGCGCGCCCGACGCCCTCGTGCAGCTTTTCCACCGTGGGGTTGGGCATGACGCCCGCGTCTTCCGTCACCGTTTTGCCGCATTTTTTGAGCGCGGCTATGACCTTGTCGTATATCCCGTTCTTCTTTATCGAACCGCCGCCGTATACCAATAGCACGTTCTTACCGTATGAGGGCAGTTCCTTTTCCAGCCCTTCCATGGCGATCTTGCCGAAATACAGCTTTGTCGGATTGCAATAAGTGAAATTTCCCAGCATAACTTACTCTCCTTATCCTTATTTATCGCAAACGTACCCGTTCACGCTACCGACATAATTATACATTACCGTTACGCCGTTGTCAAATGCCTTCCGCGCATGGCGGGAATGCGCCGAATGCATTGAAAAGCCGCCTTGCCTTTCGGCGCGGCGGCTTTCGTTTGTTTATGCTCGGTGTATTTTATGCGATGTACTCGTATTCCACGGAGCCGTCGGCATTCTCTACGACGCGTATCAGGTAGTTTTTAACCTCCTTGCCGCTACCGACGCGCAGGCTGATGTACTCGCCGTCCTTTCTGTGCTCGCGCTCGAAGTAGAACGTATTCGTAACGCCGCCCGCAGTCGTCACCATTTTAAGTTCCGTTTCGTCGTTCTCCACCTCGTAGGAGAAGGTACTGCGCTCCGTCGTTCTGCCGTTTTCCACGAGCGAATAGCTGTATTCCTGCTCATATTCGCTCACTCCGTGCTCCGTTTCGGTTTCATAGCCCTGCTCTACATAGAGGTATTTGTTTTCACCGAGAGTAACGCGGAATTCCGTTTCGCTCTCCGACTCGTCCGCCTCGCTCTCGATACTGCGTTCACCGCGTATCGCATAGTCCGTGCCGTCAACGACCATTACACCCTCTATCGCGTATTCCTCTTCCGTCTCACCGGGGTCATTGTCATCATCGCCCGGAAGAAGGATCTCGTTGTAATACATGACATACTGCAAGCTGTTTCCGCTTATGTCGGTGTACGTCACCGTCGTCTTTTCCGTGTAACCCTCTCTGTCCGACTCACTGACCGTGGTCTTGAATCCGCCGTCCGAAAGCAGTCCGTCGACGAGAGCCATGTAACCGTCTATTTCGGAAAGTACGGGATCCGCGGCAGGATCTGCCACTTCGCCCTCTGTGACCGCCGCAGACGTTTTGACCGCTATGCCCTTCTGCTGAGCGAGCGTCGCCGCTTCACCGCCGTGAGACGCGGATATGAGTATGCCCGCCGACGCCGCGCTGAATCCGTATATGGATTCAGTCGTGTTCAGGCTGCCGAACTTTCCGTTCGTCGATACTTCGCTGCCGCATGCCGTCATGAATATTATCGGCAGTGCAAGCGCCGCCGCTATCACCGTTACGATTATTATGTTCTTTATTTTACCTATTGCTTTCATTTTCGTTTCCTCCGATTTATTTTAGTCGCCGGAAAGGCTCCGGATCACCCTCCTGCACTTACTTAACAAACGAGATCTCCTTTTTGTTGGAAAATTTTTTGTTTTTTTTTGAAATTTTTTTCGCAGCCGCTTTTGTCGCCTTCATCCGTTATGCCGCTCGCGCGTTTTGCTTGCCGCTCCGTAGCGAATATTCCGTGCCGCCGCTTCGACGCGCTTTAATGCCGACAATGTTACGCGTTTTCATCGCCATGCGGCGCTCCGCCGCGCTTGACGAAAACGCGTTTTTCTGCTATATTGATATAAATAAAAAATTTTTCGGAAATTTTTATAAATTACCGACAAAACGGGCATTCCGCTTTGTTTATATTGTGGATGAGATGCAAGACAAACTCGAAAAATGCGTATCAAAACTTAAAAACGGCGATCGGAGCGCGTTCGATTACGTTTACGAGCGCACGAACAGGACGGTCTACTTCACTATATTCTACATAGTGCGGGACAAAATGCACGCGGAAGACGTGTTGCAGGAAACGTACGTCCGGGCACTGTCCGTTCTCGGTCAGTACCGCGACGGCACGGACTTTATCGCCTGGCTTCGCTCGATAGGGCGCTCGCTCGCGCTCAATCATCTCAAAAAGTCGGCTAAGGAGATCCCGACGGATTTCGATCGGGACGCGTATAAGTACGGCACCAAAGAGACAGATCTGCCCTTTATATTCGACATCGCGGCAAGACTGCTCTCGGAAGAGGAATATGAGATAATCATGCTGTGCCACGTCGCGGGGTATAAACGCAGAGAGGTCGCCGAAATGCTCGGAATGCCCATAAGCACCGTCACGTGGAAGAATAACGAGGCTTTGGGGAAACTGAAAAAATATCTCGAAAAGGAGGGCGCGAAATGAAAAACAAGGATATAGAAAAAATGCTCGCGGCGGGAAAAGATCGCATTCTGCCCGACGAAAGCGTCAAATCCCGCATAGCCGACGAACTCGGCTACACTTCTTCCGCGCCTGCCCTTGCCTATGCCCACGGAGGCGTTAAACCGGTCTCGAACAAAAAGAGGATCGCAATTATCGCGGCCGCGGCGGCAGTCGTCATGGCAATCGTCATCGGTATAGCCGTGCCGCTCTCGCTGAATAACGGCTCGTCGCCCACTAACCCGTTCGGCAATAGATTCTTGCAGATAACGGACGCCGAATCGTTCTACGCATACGGCGCGGCTTCCGTCGGCGCACTGCTCAGCGGGAACAGCGACGCACTCACTTCCCTTGCGTCCGTAAACGCGCGCGGCTCGTCCGTTTCGGCAAATGCGGGCGGCGCGGGTGTCCTCAACTCCTGCGCTACGCCGAATGCAAACAATGCGCTCACCTATACCGCAATGCCGAGCGCGGGCGCGAACAGCGCCGCGACCGATGAGGCGGTACAGACTGCGGAAAGATATATGGCACTCGTCGAAAACCTGCTCGGCTCGGGCGAGATCACCGAAATGGTAAGCGTCGGAACTAACGGATACGAATATACGATGACCGTGTCTTACACCGATTTCGCCGGCTCAAAGATCGAATATACCATGAACTACGACCGCACCCCGCTCGGTAACGAAACGGAGGACGGTGAAACGGAAGAAAGCTATGCGATCAGCGGCGAGCTCGTTATCGGGGACAGCGTCTATCCCGTCGAAGGCATATACGAAACGGAAACGGAAGAGGACGAAACGGGTAGCTCCATGGAGTTTAAGGCGTATACGTCTTCGGACAAACGCTCGTTCATAGCCGTCGAACACGAGACGGAAAGCGAAACGGAGGACGGCGAAAACGAAACGGAAACGGAATACGTCTATACCGTCACCGAAAACGGCAGAGTCGTCGAGCAGACCACCGTCGGCTACGAAACGGAGAACGACGAACTGGAACTTGAAATGACCGTGCGCGCAAACGGCAGAACGGACAGATTGCTCTTCACCGACGAAACGGAACACGGCGAACGTGTGCTCAGCGTGCGCGCCGACATCAACGGCGAAAGCGTTTCGTTCAAAATTTTCGTGCGCGGCGGCGAGTACGTCTACGTCTTCCCCGACGACGAAAAGTAACGCATAACGCGTTTCCGAATGCCGCGCGGCGGCAGTTTCCGTAAAATTCCTGCATGCAAAAGCCGCTTGTGAGCGGTTTCGGCAAACGGCACTACCATGAGCCGTTACGCCAGCGGGGCATTATGGCGCGCGCTAACGGGGCGTTATAGTGCACGGCAACAGCTTGGCGGGCACAGGGTAATAAAAGCAATTATAATATAAGCTCATTGCAAAACTTGTGCGCCGTTTGCGGTAATCGCAAACGGCGCATGAAAAGCGGCGCGATGAAAGCGGCGCGAGAAATTCTGAGCGTGAAAAGCGGCGCGGGCGAGCGAAAAAGGAAAATAGACAAAATACCGTCGTTTAAGTTTTTGCTTGTCGCCCTGACGGCGTGCGGAAATCGGCGCGATGAAAGCGGC
>DXHT01000007.1 GCA_019113265.1 Bacillota bacterium
AAAATCTCTCTAACTGTTGCACTTGATTTGACAATTCATCTTATATAGCTTTTTCCGAATGCCGAGTTATGCGAGGGATCCCCCGACGGCGCTCGTCATTTCCCCACGCAGAAGCGGGAGAACACGTCGGATAGAACGTCTTCGGTGGCGTTCGCGCCCGTTATGCCGCCGAGGTCGGCAAGCGCGCACGAGAGTGCGGCGGACGCGAGGTCTATGCTGTCCGTTTCAAACGCCTCTTTCGCGCTGCGCAGCTCTTCCGCCGCATCGAGGGCCAGGCGGTAGTGGCGGGCGTTGGTTATCATCACGCCGCCCGCGGTCACTCTGCCGCTCATTGCCGCGTCGTAAATGCGCTTTTTAAGCTCGCTTATGCCCTTGCCCGTCAGTGCGGAAACGCTCTGCTCCGCGTCGCTCGGAGCGGCGGCAATGTCCGTTTTATTGTATACGTCTATTATTATCCCGTCCGTTTGCACGGGCAGCATGACGGGCGCGGAAAGGTCGATCACCCTGAGAACTATATGCGCGGTCTTTGCGGCGCGCTCACTGCGTCTGACGCCCTCCGCTTCCGTTTCGTCGCTTGTTTCGCGCACGCCCGCGGTGTCTACCAGCGTGAAAAGCACGCCGTTATACTCATACGAGCCCTCGACGGTGTCTCTCGTCGTACCCGCGTTCGCGCTCACTATCGCGCGGTCGTTGCCGAGCAGGCGATTCAGCAGACTGCTCTTGCCCGCGTTCGGCAGTCCCACTATCGCCACGCGCACGCCGTCGCGCACCTTTTCGCCCGCGCCGTAGCTCTTTATCAGCCTGTCCAGCTCTTCTTCGCACTCGCCGAGAACGGGCAGAGCCTCCGCTGACGTCGTACTCTCTATGTCCTCTTCGGGATAGTCGAGCGCGGCGGTCAGTGCGCCCGCCACAGTGAGTATCTTGTCGTAAACGGCTGTTATCGTTCTGTAAAGCGCGCCGCGCATTCCCTCATACGCCGCGCTGCTCGCCGCTGCCGATTGCGCGTTTATCAGGTCGCCCACCGCTTCCGCTTCGTCCAGGCTCATTTTTCCCGATTCGAACGCTCTTCGGGTGAACTCGCCCGGTTGCGCGTACCTTGCGCCCGATCTGACGAACTTGCGCAGTACCGCGTTCACTATCTCGGGCGAGCCGTGACAATGCACCTCCGCGACGTCCTCGCCCGTGTAGCTGTCGGGAGCGTAGAACACTACCGCAAGCACGCGGTCGCGCAATGTGTCCGCATTCAGCGTTCCCAGCACCATTTTCGAGTGTTCCAATCTGTCGGCATGCGAAAAACTTTCGGAGAGTATCTTTACCGAGTCGGGTCCGCTCATCCTTATAACGCTTATCGCACCCCGCCCCGGCGCGCTCGAAAGCGCGCATATCGTCGTGTTGTGTTCCATAAGCGTATTCTATCACACCCCCCCTCGCTTTGTCAAGGTTGCGGTATGGCTTTGCGGGGGAAAGGTGTGGTGTGGGTGGTGTGGGTGGTGTGGGTGGTGTGACTTTTCGGGGGAAGGGTGTGCCTTTGTAAAGTCACCCCCTTCCCCCGCACCCCCTTTCCCCTGTAAACTTAATGCAAACCTTATTTATAATTTTTTGCACCTTGCTAAATGCGTCCTATGCGTCGGGTGTAAACCCTGTAAACTTAATGCAAACCTTATTTAATGCGCATTGTGCGACGAGTGTGAACTCTGACTTAATGCGCCTTGCGCGTCGGGTGTGAACCTTGTAAACTTAATGCAACCTGTAAACTTAATGCACCTTATTTATAATTTATAGTGCCTTGTTAAATGCGCTTTTTTGGTTTTATCGGTAAATTGCTCCATTTATTCTGCCGATACGGTTTTGACGACAAGCTGCGGTCTACAATGCAAAACCCCGCGCTTTTTATTGCGCGGGGTCATTTCCCTTATGGCTCTGACGATTTCAGCTTGCCGTTTCGGTAGTGGTTTCCGTACCGCTATCCGTCTCGGTGTCCGTCTCCTCTTCCGTTTCCTCCTGCTCCTCGGGGAACGGATCGTAGTTATACACGCCTTGGAGAACGTCCAGCATTGCCGACGTGCGCAGTCCGAAGCTGAGGCGGTAATATGTACCGTTCTGCAAGCCCTCGCCGAACACGTCCGTCCACTCGAAAGCGTACGCGGTTATATTGCGCACCCAGTCGCTGTCCTGATTGACGGTAAACATTATGGTGTCGTATCTCTGCGAGCACTTGCGGCCGCGGGAGTCGGTCAGCTCCATAACGCGCGCGGCGGCGGGATCGGAGGACTCTGCAAGGCGTATCACAAACGAATAGCCGAGCGCCGTACCCGACGTAAGCTCCGAGTATTTGGAGGACATTTCGCTCGCCGTCATTTCGTTGGCGGAAACGCTCGAATCGTCGTCCAAGCCCAGACCGAACGAATAGTTGAATTGCAGGCAGGCAGATATGAGAGAAAATTCAGTCATATCGAACAGATCCGAAACGGTGTACGGATCTTCCAAGGAAGCGTACTCGCCGTCGCCCTCTATAAGAGCGGAATCGACGCCGCCCGAGTGGAGAATATGCCCTTCCGCACTGCTGTGGTATATCTCAACCGTTTCCATATCGCTCATCCAGCCGCCAGCATACGTCACGGGGCGGATGACTATGCTCGAAAGCACCGTTACCGCGACTACCGCGAGTATTGCCACCACTGCGATGACGATCGCCGTTATGTTTTTCGCTTTTCCCGACATTTGGTATTATCCTTTGATTTGATTGACTGTGTACTGTTATTCGGCGTCCTTGCCGTCGCCGTTATCGTCCGCGCCGCTCTTCTCAGAGTCGGAAGCCTCGGGCAGGTGTATGACGGTGTCCTTGGGCTTTTTGTTGCCGAAGTTGCGGTAGGTGCGCTCGTCGATGACCCTCATGACGTCGTCCGCGGACGCGCCCTTCATGATCATGTCGAATTCCTCGTCGTACACCGTTTCCTTTTCTATGAGGACGCGCACGAGAGTATCGAGGTATTTGCGGTTTTCGGAGAGGATGCGCAGAGCCGTCTGATGTCCGTCTTCCACGAACTTGCGTATCTGATCGTCTATCTCCGCCGCCGTCTTGTCGCTGTAATTGTGGCTGCTGCCGTAGTCGCGGCCGAGGAACACCTCCGTCTCTCCGCCGTAATAGATGGGTCCGACGCTGCTCATGCCCCATTCGGTGACCATCTTGCGGGCGCGCTCCGTCGCCATCTTAATATCGCCCGACGCTCCCGCCGATATGTCCTTTATCACGAGTTCTTCCGCAGCGCGGCCGCCCATGGTCATGGCTATGTTCGCGGTCAGCTTATTGAACGTGATGTGGTTGTCGTCGTTGTCGGGACGGGTCATCGTGTAGCCCGCCGCGTTGCCGCGCGGTATGATGCTTATCTCATGCACGGGATCGCAGTTGGGCGCGAGTCTGTACGCGACGATCGCGTGACCGCCCTCGTGATACGCCGTGATGCGTTTGTCCACTTCCGTGACCAGTCTGCTCTTTTTCTGAGGACCCATGATGACCTTGT
>DXHT01000074.1 GCA_019113265.1 Bacillota bacterium
GCTTTATCGATTTGCCTTCCTTTTCCGTGTATGCGCGCTTCTCTATCAGTGCGACGGTAGGTTGATACGTCGCGGGGCGGCCTATACCCTTTTCTTCCATCGCCTTAATCAGCGACGCTTCGGTATAGCGCGCGGGCGGTTTGGTGAACTTCTGCTCGCAGACGTATTTGACGAAATCGGGTCTGTCGCCCTCCGATATGTCGGGCAGCTTCTTCATTTCGTCCTCGTCCTTTTCGCCTTTCAAGCGCTCTTCGTAAACTCGGGTGTAACCCGCAAAAAGCGGCGTTTTGCCCGAAACGCGGAATCCGTAATCGCCGCATTGTATGTCGGCGGTAAGCGAATTATACTTAGCCTCGCTCATCTGGCTGGCAAGGAATCGCTCGTATATGAGTTTGTATAACTTATAATATCCCGCGGTTATCCGCCCTTTGAGGCTCGCCGGAGTGCGTTCGAGAGAAATGGGGCGTATCGCCTCGTGCGCGTCCTGCACGTTGCCCTTGCTTGCATAGAAGTTGGGCTTTTCGGGGACGTAATCGCTACCGAAATTGGCAGCTATATATTCCCTCGCCGCCGCCTGCGCTTCGGGAGAAACGCGCGTCGAGTCCGTTCTTATATATGTTATGAGCGCGGCTTTTCCCTCTCCCTGCACGTCTACGCCCTCGTAAAGAGCCTGTGCCGCCGCCGTGACCTGTTTAAGACTCATGCCCAGCTTGTTTATGGCGTCCTGCTGCATGGTGCTCGTCTTAAAAGGTGCGGGCGCGTGCGACGTCGTGACCGTCTTTTTGACCGAGGTAACCACATACGGCCTTCCGTCCAGCTCGCGCTTGACCCGCTCCGCCTCGTCGCCGCTCGTTATCTTGTATTTTTCGCCGTTTTTGAAAGTAAGGATCGCGCGTATCTCTCCGCCCTTCTGCGTGAGAACGGACGTAAACGGCCAGTACTCCTCAGGCTTGAAATTCTCTATCTCGCGCTCGCGCTCAACGACGAGTCTGAGCGTTACGCTCTGCACTCTGCCTGCGGACAGCTTGCCCTGTATCTTACGGCAAAGCACGGGAGAGAGTTTATAACCCACGAGTCTGTCCAGAACGCGGCGCGCCTGTTGCGCGTCCACGAGGTTCTTGTCTATCTCGCGCGGGTTTTCAAGCGCCTTTGTTATAGCCTTTTTGGATATCTCGTTGAACGTTATACGCGCTTTGTCGTGTTCGGGCAGTCCGAGTATGGACGCAATATGCCACGAAATGGCCTCGCCCTCGCGGTCGGGGTCCGTTGCGAGATATATGCATTCCGCGCTTCCCGCTTCCTTTTTAAGCTCTGCCACGATCTTTTTCTTGTCGGGCATCACTTCGTATCTGGGCGCGAAATCGTGTTCCACGTCCACGGCAAGCGACTTTGCGGGCAGATCGCGGACGTGCCCCATCGTTGCGAATACCTTATAACCGTTACCGAGATATTTCTGTATTGCGGGCCTCTTGCCCACGCCTTCTATGACTACGAGTTTCAACACTTACCTCACAAGCAATGAATACCTGTTCATCATTTTCCGCTCTATCAGACCTTCGAGCTCCATTTCGCCGAGAAGTTCCGCGGCTTCGCCCGCACTCATTCCCAGCTTTTCGGCTATGTCGTCGAAATGCGCGTCGCCGTCGCGGAGCAGTTCCGCCACTTTTGCACGCGATCCCGTTAGCTCTGTTACGCTCTCTTTTAAGCGCGTTTCATAGCCCATGTCTTCAAGGATATCCGACGGACTGCAAGCCGCCGTCGCTCCGCCGCGAAGAAGCGCGTTCGTTCCCGCGCATCTCGTCGAAAATACGCTGCCCGGAACGGCAAACAGAGGTTTGCCCTGTTCCGCCGCGGCACGAGCGGTTATCAGCGCGCCGCTCTTTTCGCCCGCTTCCACTATCACGACTCCGTCGGAAAGACCGCTTATCAGCCTGTTGCGCTCGTGATAGACGAACTTGTTCGACGCGCGCCCGAGCGGATATTCGCCTATCAGCAGCACTCTGTCGGACGAGTTTTTCATGAATGCGGGAACGTCGAACTTATCGTGCCCGCAGGCAAGAACGCTTATCGCGCTACCTCCGGAAGAAAGCGCTCCGCCGAGCGCGTACGTATCTATTCCCGTTGCGTGACCGCTTACTATCGTAAACTTTTCGGAAAGCTCCGCCGCCCATTCGGTCGCTACGCGTCTGCCGTAATCGGTGGACGCGCGACTGCCTACCATTGCGAGAGACGGGCGCGTCAGCAGCTCGCAGTTGCCCTTTGCAAACAGCGCGACGGGCGGATATTCCATACTGCGACTAAGTCTTTCGGGATAAAACTCGCTGCACGGCACTATAACTCTTATGCCCTTGCTCTTGATTTCGCGCAGTTCACGTGTCAGCAGTTCTTCGTCCGCACGCGCTACGAGCGCGTCATACGCGTTGCCGCAGAACTCTCTGAGTTTCTCCTCACGCCCTGCCGCCGACATTATCTCGGACGGAGATCCGTATATTTCGAGGAGCATTCCCGCCTTTTTCGCACTCAGTCCGCTCGAACCGAGCCAGTAATAGGCTTTGCGTTCATCCGTCATCTGAGGCTCCTGTCCAGACTGCGATATTGCACCGCCTCCGCGACGTGCTTTTTACATATCCTTTCCGAGTGATCGAGATCGGCTATCGTACGGGCGACTTTGAGCACTCTACCGTATGCGCGTGCCGACAGACCGAGCCGCATAAACGCGGAGCGAAGCAGTTTTTCGCTTTCCGCGTCCGTCGCGCAGAAATTCTTCATATCCGCCGAACTCATCTGCGCGTTGCAGTGAACGCCGCTTTCGCCGAAGCGTGCGCGCTGAACGGTGCGCGCGTCGTCTACCCTCGCCTTTACCGATGCGGAGTCCTCCGCATCCTCGCGCGAGGACAGCTCGTCGTATGTGACGTTTCCCACCTCTATATGCATATCTATTCTGTCCAGAAGCGGCCCCGACAGACGCGATATGTATCGCGCTATCTGCGACGGCGTACAGGTGCATTCCGCGACCGTACTGCCGTAGTTGCCGCAGGGACAGGGGTTCATACTCGCTACAAGCATGAAGCGCGCCGGGTAATCCACCGTACGCGCCGCCCGCGATATGGTTATTCTGCCGTCCTCCACGGGCTGACGGAGTATTTCCAGCGTCGAACGCGGATATTCCGGAAGCTCGTCGAGAAACAGTACGCCGTTGTGCGCGAGGGATATTTCACCCGGGCGCGCCGATGCGCCTCCGCCCGTAAGAGCTATGCGCGACGCCGTGTGATGAGGCGAACGAAACGGTCTGCGACACACTATACCGTCGCTTCCCAGCAACCCCGCGACGCTGTGTATCTTTGTCGTTTCCAGCATCTCTTCCGCAGTCATGTCGGGAAGAATGGACGGCAGGCACTTGGCAAGCATGGTCTTGCCCCCGCCGGGAGGTCCTATCATCAGTATGTTATGCCCGCCCGCCGCGGCTATTTCGAGAGCGCGGCGCGCCGCATACTGACCCTTGACGTATTTCAGATCCTCGCCTCCCGCTCTGCCGCGCACTACCTCAGACGGATCGCGCACGGGTACGGGCGACGACGCGCTTGCGGAAAGAAAATCGGTCACGGAGCGAAGATCGCCGAACGCGTATACCTCTATGCCCGAAACGAAAGACGCTTCTTCCGCGTTAGCCGCAGGTATGACCGCGCGGCGCAGTCCGTCCGCCTTTGCCGCAAGCAGTACGGGCAAGACTCCGTTTACCTTATTAAGACTGCCGTTCAGCGAAAGCTCGCCCACGAACATCGTACCTTCCGTGTCCGACGGGCGCAACTGTTCGGTAGCAAGGAGCATTCCGAGCGCGATCGGCAGGTCGAACGCCGAACCCTCTTTTCTCGTATCTGCGGGAGCGAGGTTGACGGTCACCCGCTTTGGCGACAGTCTGAATCCGCTGTTTTTGAGCGCGCTGCGAACGCGCTCTTTCGACTCCTTGGTCGCGGTATCGGGAAGCCCGACTATTTCAATGCCGGGAAGCCCGTTGTTTATATCGATCTCGACGGAAACGGCATAGCCGTCTATCCCGCCCAGTCCGTAACTGTTTACCCTCGCAAGCATCTTTCCCCTTATCTCGTTATCGACGGATCATCCTCTGACCCAGCCGCGCATGCACTCGCCGAAACCGGCCGTGCGATCGGTAATAAACTCCTTTCTGTTCCTTGCTACCGCGATATCGAGCACCACTACCGCATAGTAGATGTGCATGAGCACCGTCAGCACGGACAGCAGTATAGAGAACGCGTTATACGCGCCTCCGAGCTGTTTGAGATTAGTGACGGTCACGTCCGTTACAAGCGTTCCCGAAAGCATTCCGCCGCCGAAAAGCGACAGCATCGCGTTTATCACCACGAACAGCGATACGGGCGCGAACACCTTAAATATGCGCTTGTCCTTAGTTGCCGCGAAAGCGGGTATCATGAGCACGAGCGCGGGCAAAAGCGACCACTCGTCCGATCCCATCATGTACACGGCAACGGTGAACGCCATGAACGAAGAGATGAGAATAAGATTGGAGCGATTGCGCTTCATCAGCCAGAACACAACGGTGAACACCGCCGAGATCACGACGAACAGCACGGCAAAGACAAGTGTCTTGAACTGCGGTCCGACGGACTCGAAGTTATTCGTTATCACCGTATATATACCGAGACCGTTTTCGGTAAAGCGGCTGAGCGCGCTGCTGTCCACTGTGAACGGTTGCACGAACAGCTGATTCATGACGCTACCGAAGCTCACCACGCCGTCCGCGAAATATGCGGGCAGGCTGACGAGATACATTACGGAGAATCCGAGAAGCAGGCAGAGCGGCGCGTAGAACACGTTGTAATACGCCTGATCGCGCATTACAGAGTCAAACGACGGCTTTGCCTTGACGATATTGACGACGGACTTGACCGCCGTATACACGACATACACTCCGACGACGGGCACTATAAACACCGCGTACGAACTCACCAGACAAGCCGCGGCAGCCGTAAGGCATATGCCGAACATATTTTTGGAGAGAACGAACGCCGACAGCACGACGAGCGCGAGCGCGAGAAGTATCATCTCCGATCCCCACATCGAAGATACGATGAACGAGAGCGGGTTTATAAAATACATTCCGCAAAGCGCGAGCGCCACATAGCGGTTGGAGTATTTACGCGCGAGATAGTATATCACGCACACGAGAGCAACGTCTGCCAGCATGAACGGCAGTCTTACGAAAAACTGCATGGCTATGCTGTCCATCGTCGCGCCCGCGGCTATTCCCCAGCCTGCGAACAACGTGTAAAGATATGCGGTAAGCGGAGCGACGGATCTGTATTCGGACGTAAATCCCGAAAATCCGCTGTCTTCCCCCACCACGCCGTTGGCTATACCGTACGCCGTCGAGTATGTGGGACCGTAACCCTTGACCACGAACGTCAGCAGCAATCTTAATGCAACGCCGACCGCAAGTATGATGAAGAACACGTGTATGGGTTTTACTCTGCCCACGGTAGTGGTTTCATCGTTAGTGAGCGCGTGATATTTTCCTATCAGGAACACCGCGACGATCGTTGCCGCCAGAGTAAGCAGCACGAAAAATATGATCATGATCACGTTTGCCGCGAGCATGTCGTTCGTCGCCGCCGAGGCTATTCCCGTAAGTGTGTTAGAGATGTTGCCGAACAAATCAACCTCCGAAAAAGCACGAAAAGAGTTTGGGCTATCCAAACTCTTTCGGACCTTTATTTTGCTTCTTTCAACTTCGCGGCCTTGCCGGAAAGCTTTCTAAGGTAATAAAGTTTAGCCCTGCGCACCTTGCCCTTTCTGACGACTTCCACTTTGTCGATACGCGGCGAATGCACGGGGAAAGAACGCTCGATGCCGACGCCGAACGAAACTCTTCTGACGATGAACGTCTCTCTGAGTCCGCCGTTCTTGCGCGCTATGACCGTTCCTTCGAACGCCTGAAGACGCTCTCTGTTTCCTTCGACGACCTTGACGTATACCTTTACGACGTCGCCGACTTCGAACTGAGGTACATTTTCCTTCATGTACTCTTTTTCGATCTCACCGATAAGATTGTTCATGACTTTGCTCCTATATTACTTTTATGCGTTCACGGTGCAATCTCCTGCATCGGCGGACCGCATAAGTCACTAACGGAAAGTTTACCATAAATATTGACCGTTAGCAAGCGATTTTACGCATTTTAGCCGAAAAAGTCACATTAAAATTTCCATTATATTATATATAACGAAAACGGCGTATCCGAAAGCGTTATAAAGAGAGCCAAACGGGCACCAGTCTGCCCGAAACATAGGTTATTCCGCCATCTTTCCCGTATTTTTCGGCATACGCGCTTTCATCGGCATTTTCCGCAGACGACGGAAGAGACTTTCCGCCGCCCGTCGCCGACGGACAAACGCAATCGGAGTAAATCCCGTCCGTTATCGCATAGTAATCGGCATCTCCCGTAGCGGACAGCTCCGCACGTACGAAACAGCGAGTCACGTTCACATAACTATCCCCGCAGGATATGCCTGCGATATACGCGGTTTCCGAAGACGCATCTATAACGGATACCGCTGCACAGTCCGAGATCACGCAGAACGGCGATCTGCCGGCTATTCCGCCCGCGTATACCCTGCTGTTTGCGGAAAGTTGAGCGTCGACGTATGCACAGCAACTCGTTATACCGCCGTAATAGTTGACGTCCTCCGACCGACCTACGATTCCGCCGAAATATATATCCGAGTAGCCGGCAGCCACGATTTTTCCGGAACCGAAACATCCGTCGAATTTTGCGACTACGGCATAACCCGCGATACCGCCCGCAGTCAGCACCGTGCTTTCCGGACCTCCCGACAAAGCGAACATATAATCGTCTACGCCGAGGTTGCGTACGACAGCCGCGCTCACGCCGTCGGACGCACTGCCGCACACCGCTCCGAAAAGACCCGCGCATACGTAGTAAGAACGCGTCGCGCTGTCGTAACGCGCAACGGACTCGGTTATCCTTATGCCGTAAACGGTATGCCCTCCGCCGTCGAAAACTCCCGCGAAAGCGTTCGGGTAATCACTGCCGTCCGAAGTATACAGGCCGTAACCTATCGGAGTCCATTCCGCTCCGCCGAGATATGTATCGCTCGTAAGCCGGAAATACTTTCCGCGACATGCGTCTCCGCCGTTTACGATCTTTGCAAGATAAGCAAGTTCGGCGGCGTTCGTTATAACATACGGATTGCTCTGACTGCCGCTTCCGCCCGCGAAACCGTCCGCGACCGTTCCGTCCCATACCTCTTTTTTGCCGCAAACGACGCATTCGCCTTTTTTGTGCACGTGTTCGGCGCTACCGTAAAACGCCCCGCATACGGTACACGTATGATCTTCGCCGTATATATGCGGCGAATGTTCGGCTCCGCATATAACGCAAACGTGGTCTTCCCCGTAAACGTGCTCGGTACTACCGTAATCATGCCCGCATACGACGCATATGTGGTCGGTGCCGTAAACATGCTCCGTCCGTTCGTAAGACTCTCCGCAGATGGTGCAAATGTGATCTTCTCCGTATTCGTGCGTGCATACGTATCCGCACATCACGCATTTCCCGTCCTCGAATATGTGATCCGGCTCTTCGTGACCGCAGATCACGCATATGTGCGAGCCTTCGTAAACATGCGCCGGATCGGCAACGTCTCCGCATACCGTGCAGACGTGATCCGTCCCGTATTCGTGATGCGGCTCTGACCAGAGAGCGGTAAGCGTCAATGCTCCGCCCGGCAGAGGTATCAATCCGTCTTTGCTTATGCTTCCGTCAGGCAACAGCCAGCCGATGAAGTCTCTGCACGGATAAACGGGTTGAAACAAAACAATGCTCGTGTGAGACGCCCCGTATTGCGTCGGATTGAACGTATCGTTCGTACCGCCGTTCATAACGTATATTATAGGATACGTCAGTTCTTCAAGTGCCGCGGTAAAGGTTATGTCGCGGTCAAGAGCATAAGGAAACTCAACGCTCTTGCCGTCCGCTCTCCAACCCGTCAGAACATATCCGTCGATATGTACCTGCGGCGCGTCTATGACGGCAAGCGCTTCCGCACTGCCCTCTTTCACCACATCGTCGCAAGCTATAAAGGTATACGAATATACGTTCTTTTCGTATACCGCCGTAAACTGTGCGTCTTTTTCCATCACGTAGGGAAACGTCGCCGTGTTGCCGCTTTCCGTCCAGCCGACGAAAGTCATGTGTTCCTTTTTCGGCGGAGTCGGCGCGTCTATTTCGCTCAGCGCGTCCGCCTTGCCGGTACTTATCGCCTCTCCGTCTACCATAAAGGTATAAGAGTATTTCAAAAGCTCGTACTCGGCTTTCACCGCACAGTTTTCCGTCGGAAAAAACGGCAAAGCGACAGCCGTACCGTTATAAGTCCATTCGGAAAATTCATAATGCTCGTGCTCGGGCGGATCGGGCATATCCGCGCTCGTCCCTTCGGTAACGAACTGCGTTTCTATGATCTCGTCCGTAATTCCGTCAACGAACAGACATTCGTATACCTGTGGCTCGGGTCCTTCTCCCGTTCCCGAATCCGTTTCGGCAGACGGCGAGCTTTCTTCTTCCGAACATGCCGCCAGGCATACAGCTACCGCGAGCACGATCACAATAACGAAAAATATCGTTATACCGCGCACGTTGCTTTTCATCGTCTTCATGTTATATCCCCATTTGTGCAAAAGCTTTTGCACCTTTATTACAAAATCGCGGGTCGTGCACAAGGCACGCCCCGCGTCTTTTTCACTCGTCGTCTTTCATTCTGTCCAGCCGTATTCCCGCTTCGTCAAACAGCCGGAGCGCAAAATCATCGGGATAACCGTATTTGTATACCACGCGCTTTATACCCGCGTTTATTATTATCTTAGTACAAATTATACACGGCTGATGCGTACAGTACAGCGTCGCTCCCGAAATGTTTATCCCCATGCGCGCCGCCTGCGTCACCGCGTTCTGCTCGGCATGAACGGCGTAGCAAAGTTCCTGACGCGTTCCGCTCGGTATGTTCATCTCACGGCGCATACACGTCTTTTTCTCGGCACAGCTCTTTATCCCCTCAGGCGCTCCGTTGTAACCGGTAGTCATGATGCGCTTGTCCTTGACTATGACCGCGCCGACGTGCCTGTTCTCCTGCCAGCAACTGCTCCAAGACCCTACCGTTTCGGCAAGTTGCATAAATCTTTTATCCCACTTGTCGAACTTTACCCCGTTATTCGGATTTTTATCTTCATAATTGCATTTCATGTATCAAATATAACACATTCGCCGCTTACCGTCAACCTTCGTAACGAAAATTGTCGAAAATGCTACAAAAATTTTTACGCAAAACCCTTGACATATCGTAAAAGGGGGTCTATAATAATATTCGAAAGTCAAAGAAAGTCAAAAATGCTTGAAAAATCGGTTTTCAGCATAAGAAAACAATTCGGACGCATAAGAAAAGCGAACGGCGGCATACGGGAAGCAGAAAGCGGCATAAAATATACCGTTTCGGGCATAATCCGATAAACTCACCCCCTTTCGCGCTTGACAAAAGCTTTCGGACATATTACAATTGACTTACGCTTGCCGTTCGGCAGGGAATAAAGGTGAAAAACAGACAGGAGGCAATATATGACAATCAAACCTTTGTTTGACAGAGTAGTCGTCGAGCAGATCGACAACGAAGAAACGACGAAGAGCGGTATCGTTCTTCTCGCAAAAGATCAGGAAAAGCCGCAGATGGCGAAAGTTCTCGCCGTCGGCCCCGGCGGTGTCGTAGACGGCAAGGAAGTCGTCATGAACGTCAAAGTCGGCGATAAAGTTCTTTGCTCGAAGTATGCGGGCAGCGAATTCAAGATAGACGGCAAGGAAGTTACCATCCTTCGCCAGAGCGACATACTCGCTATCGTGGAATAACAGGAGGAAAACATCATGGCAAAACAGCTTAAACACGGAGAAGAAGCCAGAAAGGCTCTCGAAGCGGGCGTCGATACGCTTGCCAATACCGTTAAAATAACTCTCGGACCCAAGGGCAGAAACGTCGTTCTCGATAAAAAGTACGGCGCTCCCCTCATCACCAACGACGGTGTGACCATCGCAAAGGAGATCGAGCTCGAAGATCCGTTCGAAAACCTCGGAGCACAGCTCGTCAAGGAAGTTTCGGTCAAGACCAACGACGTTGCCGGCGACGGTACGACTACCGCTTGCGTTCTCGCACAGGCCATTATAAAAGAGGGTCTGAAAAACGTCGCTGCGGGCGCTAACCCCATGATCGTCAAGAAGGGCATCGCCGCGGCTACCGAAGCCGCCGTCACCTACCTGAAAGGCATTTCCAAGGAAGTGGACTCCAAGACGGGTATACAGCAGGTCGCAAGCATTTCCGCGGGCGACGAGACCGTCGGCAAACTCATTGCCGAGGCGTTTGAGAAGGTCGGCAAGGACGGCGTTATCACCGTTGAGGAATCCAAGACCATGGATACCGTACTCAACGTCGTCGAAGGTATGCAGTTCGATCGCGGTTACGCATCCAGCTACATGGTGACGGATACCGACAAGATGGAATGTGTGCTCGATAACCCCGTTATCCTTATAACGGATAAGAAGATAAGCAATATACAGGAGCTCCTTCCCCTGCTCGAACAGGTAGTGCAGAGCGGGCTGAAACTCATGATAATCGCGGAAGACATCGAGAGCGAGCCTCTTGCCACCCTCGTGGTAAACAAGCTGCGCGGCACGTTCAACTGCGTTGCCGTCAAGGCTCCCGGATTCGGCGACAGAAGAAAGGAAATGCTCCGCGATATAGCCGTACTTACCGGCGGTACCGTGATCAGCGAAGAAACGGGTCTCGAACTCAAAGACACCAAGCTGGATATGCTCGGCCGCGCTAAGCAGGTCAAGGTCAGCAAGGAGAATACGACGATAGTCGAAGGCGCGGGCGATCCCGAACTTATCAAAGATCGTATCAAGATGATAAGGAGCCAGATCGAGACCACGACGAGCGATTACGACAAGGAAAAACTTTCCGAGAGACTCGCAAAACTCGCGGGCGGCGTTGCCGTCATAGGCGTCGGCGCGGCTACCGAAGTGGAGATGAAGGAAAAGAAGCTCCGTATCGAGGATGCTCTCGCGGCTACCCGTGCGGCAGTGGAAGAAGGTATCGTCCCCGGCGGCGGCGTTGCGCTCCTGTCCGCAATACCTACCGTCAAAGCCCTCGTCAAGAAGCTCGATGGCGACGAGAGAACGGGCGCGGCTATCGTGCTCAGAGCGCTCGAAGAGCCTATCCGTCAGATAGCGGCGAACGCGGGCATCGACGGCGGCGTTGTCGTCAACACGATACTCACCTCCCGAAACAAGACGAACTACGGTTACAACGCTCTTAAAAACGAGTACTGCGACGTCGTCGAACAGGGCATCATCGACCCGACCAAGGTCACGAGAAGCGCGCTTCAAAACGCTGCAAGCGTTGCGGCTACCCTGCTCACCACCGAGTGCATCGTTACCGATATCCCCGCTCCCGAGCCTGCTCAGAACGCTAACGCGGGCGGAATGGGCGGAATGTATTGATCCCGCAGATAATTACGCTTAACCGAACAACGGCAAGAGCCGCAAGTCTTAAAAGCTTGCGGCTCTTTTCTTGTTCCCCGTTTCTTGTTCCCCGTTTTCGGTCTCGGCATAACAGCCTTGGGGTCTTTTCATGTTCCACGCTTTCGGTATCGGAATGAAAGCACGAGGATCGTTTCTTATTACCCACTTTCGGTATCGGTATAATAGCCTTGGGATCTTTTCTTGTTCCCCGTTTTCGGTCTCGGCATGAAAGCACGAGGATCGTTTCTTGTTACCCGTTTCGGTATTTAACATAAATAACAGTCATACGCTTGCAGTACTTCCCGAAAAGTGCGACGTCGCGTTTTAGTCTCGCCCGCGCGTTTTGTCACTTCTCGGCACGGTCTCGGCTTTTTACGCCCCTGCGGATCGCGCTTGCTTTGTTATCGCCGCACTCGTTATTTTATCGGGCTTTGTACCGACAAATTCGCCATCAGCTTGCTATAAAAGGCTTGGAATAACAACGCCGACGGCAAAAGCCGTCGGCGTTGTTATTCCCCGTCGTAAATGCGGATATTATTGCTCTCGATTGAATATAAGACCGATAAGAATTAAAGCGCGCTTTTGATGATAAATGACGCATCAGGAGAACGACCGTTTCTGACGGGAAGTGCGGCAAGATGCCGGTTCGCCGCGGGTGCGTGTAAATCTTTAAGCCGCTTGCGCGTCCGTACCGGGTTTGGAAAGAAGCTACCGCCGATACGACCGCTTTCCGATCAGGTCAGAAGCTCCGCGCCCGTAGGGACGCCGCCCATGCCCGATACCACTCGGAAACCCGAAAAGTCAAGGGTCTCGTCGGGAATGACATATATACGCTTATGCGACCATATGCTCGAACACTCCTGCGAAAACGCCTTGTGCTCCGTCATGTGAGCGGCGAGAACGGGGTGTGCGTATATCAGAGCTATGGACACGTCGTGATTCATAAACAGCTTTTTAAGGTTGTATTTTATGCGGCGGCTGACATACGCGTCCACAAGCAGAAAGCCCGTGCCTCCACAGAAAGGACACTTGCCCTGACTGACAGAACCCAGCTCCTTCCCCACTTTTTTACGCGTTATCTCCACAAGTCCGAGACCTGACATATCGAGGACGCGCGTCTTTACCCTGTCGAAAAACAGCTCGTTTTTAAGCGCCTCGACTACGGATACCTTGTGTTCGGGATCGGACATATCGATAAAATCGACTACGATTATTCCGCCTATATTGCGCAGACGCAGTTGCCGAGCTATCTCCTTGACGGCTTCGAGGTTGGTGCGGTACACGGTATCTTCACGGTTGTCCGTACCTATGAACTTACCCGTGTTCACATCTATCGCGGTAAGCGCCTCCGTCTTTTCTATCATCAGAAAGCCGCCGCTCGGAAGCTCCGCGCGCGGAGAGTATATCGCGGACATATCCTCGCCTATACCGTAATAGTCGTATATGTCCTCTTCCTTATCGTAAAACTCCACCGTGCCGCGGAAATACGGGCAGAACACCTCCACCATCTGGCGGATATCATCCGCCATGTGCTCGTTATTGCATACTATGCTCTCCGTCGTGTCCGTAAGCATATCGCGTATAGTGCGGTAAAGAATATTGCCTTCGTTGTGTATGAGCGCGACGCCGTCCGTATTTTCCCAACGCTGTTGTATGCGCTCGCCCGCCTTTATGAGGAATTTTGCCTCTGCGGCTATCTCTTCCTTAGTCGCAGTCAGACAGTTTGTGCGCGCGATAAAACCGCCGCCTTCGGGCGCAAGCGAACCGAGCAGCTCCGTGAGCTTGTCCCTCATCGTCGGGCTGGTTATCTTGTTCGACACGCCGACAAAGGGCAGATTATATAAATATACGACGAAATGCCCGGGTATGGAGATATTGGACGAGAGCTTTGGACCTTTGAGATCCGTTCCCTCCTTTATCGCCTGTACCATGACGTAATCGCCCTTTTTTGCCGCTATCTTGTGCGGCAGTGCGTTCTGTTCGCCCAGCACCGATTTGTGGTCGAGCGTTTCGTCTATATACCAGAATCCCGTACGGCTGAGTCCTATGTCCACGAACGCACTTTGCAGTCCGTCCACGACGTCGGTCACTCTGCCCTTATAAATGTTGCCGGAAGTCTGTCTCTCCTCTGCGGACTCGCTGTAAAGTTCGCAGAGCTTTCCGTTTTCTATCAATCCTACCGTAGTATAAATTTTCTCGCTATCGACTAAAATAATGTTCTTCATATTCTTTGTCTGCATAACGCATATAATTATATCATATTATGCCGATTTTTGCAACCGAAATGACCGAGTCGCTACAATTAAATTGCGTCACGAGTTGTTCGAGTTGCCTTTCGTCCAACGTAATCATCGGCGCGCCGCCGTTGTCGCACACGGTAAAACGCGTATACCGATCGGGTCGAAGCATCCCGAAAAGTTCGGCAAGAGTAGTATCGCCGCTTACCATTATCTCGCGCACGGGAAGTCCTCCGTGCATTCTCAGTCTTAAATCCGTCATCGCATATAATCTCCCGTATTCCGCCCCGCTTTCGGGAATAAGCAGCGAAGCGAGAAGAAATAGTCCGAGCGTGGCAAACGTGAAGTTAAGCCCTACCAGCATAGCGGCAAACGCCGCGCACGCTGCCGCCGCTCCGAACGCTACGCCTATGACGCACTGTGTAAAGCGCGCCCTGCTTTCGTCCAGTTTCATCCTCAGCAATCCGCGCAGAACCCGTCCCCCGTCCATAGGAAAGACGGGCAACATATTTACCGCAGCCGTAAAAAGCGATGCATATGCTATCATCTCCGTCGCCGAATAAATTACGGGAAACAGCCACCACAGCGCGGCAAGCAGAAAAAATGCGGCGAGATTTATCGCCGGTCCCGCTATCGCTATCTTTACTTCGTCCGACGGCTTTATATATGTATACTCGCCGCCGAGAGATATCCCGTACGGCATTATACGCATACTGCGAGCGGCGTAGCCCAGCCTTTCGCCCACATATGCGTGCGCGAGCTCGTGCGGGATAAGTACCGCCGCATACGACAACAGCGTCATACCGTGACCGAGAGCGACGAGCGCCGCCGCCGTTATAATAGTCAGAGGAGAAACGGATATGCGCGCGCCGCTTCCCTCCGTATGCCTGCGTTTACACCTCATTTTATTACATATGCCATACTATGTCAGACATATTACACTATTTTATGCCTGATTTTTATCCAAACTATCGCTCAAAAGGCTTCCTGCGTCATACACTTCGTCTGCCGAAAAATCGACGTGGAACAGCACTTCGTTGCCCGATTCGTCCAGATCCGCGGTTATGCGTATATCCCCCGTTACGTCCATATATTCGGTAAGCAGCTTATACATATCGCGCTTTACCATGGAAAGTACGGAAGAGAGAGTACGCACTTTTGCAGAAAGAAGATATTTTTTGAGTTTGTCGGATACGTTTGCGTCTGAGCCGTTCACAGTTTGCGTTTCATCCTCCTCTTTATACCGCCGAAAAATCCCCTGTATTTTTTAGTCAGATCGAACACCTCGGGAACTCCCGAAAGTATGCCGCGCGCAAGTGCGGCGCAAGCCGATCGCCCCTCGCCTATGCCGTAATCGAACGCGTTGCTAAGAAGATTCATTCCGTCATCTTCGGGTATCATACCGTAAATTTCCGTTCCGAGAAGCCGCTCAATATCACCGCGCGAAAGCATTTCGCCCGAAAGCACGAGATCGCCGCGAACGCGGTTGACCACCGTAAATATGCGGTTTATGCCGCTTTTTTCGAGAAGTTTGAGCACCGTCTCGGCATCGCGCACGCTGCTTATGTGCGGAGTCGTAACGAGGATCGCCTCATCGCAGGACGACACGGCGCGGCGAAAGCCCGCTTCTATCCCGGCAGGGCAATCGACGAGCACTATATCGAAACTACGAGACAGCCTGTGAACAAGCTCTTTCATGCTCTGCGAGTCGAGCGCCGCCCTGTCGCTGCTATGCACGCCGGGAAGTATATACAGTTCCGGTTCGTCGGTGTCGCGCACGAGCGCCTGACTCATCCGACACCTGCCCTCGGCAACGTCCACGACGTCGTAAACTATGCGAGGAGCCGCGCCCAGCAGCACGTCGAGATTGTTCAGTCCGAGGTCGGCGTCCAGCGCGATAGTCTTTTCGCCCATGGACGCAAACAGCCTGCCCAAAGTCGCCGTAAGCGTGGTCTTGCCCACTCCGCCCTTTCCGCTTGTAACAACAAATGTTCTCGCCATATCTCCCGTCATTTTACCATGCCGCCGCCCGTTTATTATGGTTCGTTTTGACGAATATTGAAGCATTAGGTAAAAACCGCCCGCCCGCGACGCAATACCTGCTTGAGTATATGTGTTCTTACACACATGCGATATGCATAATATGTGCAAACGTGCATTATTTTCCGTGATTACGCACTAACCATTGACTTGTTATGCTTAAAATGGTACAATATAGACGAGATTTGTCCGTCTATAAATAAGCTGTGAACGGATTATAATGAAAAATGCTCTTGTTTCAGAGGAGAATTCGGCATGAAAAAGAAAACGGCTATAACGCTTTTGACTGCGATCATAACAATTTGTTGTATGATCGTCTTTGCCGCCTGCGGCTCCGGCTGTAACGACTTAGGCGGCGAAGACTACGAAATCGGTTCCGACAGTAACGGCTCAGGCGGCGTAAACGACGAAATCGGTGGGGATACTCACGAACACACGTTTTCAAAACAATGGTCGAATGACGAAACATACCATTGGCATGCCGCAACTTGCGAGCATACGAGTGAAGTGCGCGACAAAGCCGAACACACATTTGCAAACGGGGTGTGTACGGTTTGTTCGTACAGACAGCCTACGGCGGGATTAACATATACGCTGTCGTATGACGGCTCGAAATATTCCGTCAGCGGAATAGGCACGGCTACGGAAAAGAATATATTTATTCCCTCGGAATATAACGATATGCCCGTGACCGGTATCGGCAGTTATGCGTTCGATGGTTGTACATCCATTACAAGCGTTACCATCCCGAGCAGCGTAACGAGTATTGGTGAGAGTGCGTTCAATAATTGCACTTCACTTACAAGCATCGCTATTCCGAGTAGCGTGAGAATGAGCGGCAAAGATGCGTTCAAAGGTTGTACTTCGCTTAATGACGTATATATTACAGACGTAGCCGCATTTCTCAAAATATACTTTGAGTCCTATCATTCCAACCCCTTCAACTATGCAAACAATCTTTATTTGAATAACGAACTTGTTACGGATTTAATTATCCCGAGCGGCGTGACGAGTATATGTGATTATGCATTCGAGGGTTGCACTTCCTTTACAAGCGTCGTCATTCCGGGTAGCGTTAATAGTATTGGTGCCGAGGCGTTCAGTTATTGCTCTTCTATTACAAACGTCATCATCGAAAGCGGTGTGCAGAGTATAGGTAACGATGCGTTCTCTAAATGCACTTCCCTTACAGACGTCAATATTCCGGAAGGTGTAACGAGTATTGGTGAGAGTGCATTCTCGTCCTGCACTTCGCTTACAAGCATCGCTATTCCGAGTAGCGTAATGTTTATCTATAGATGGGCGTTCTATAATTGCACTTCGCTTAATGACGTATATATTACAGACGTAGCCGCATGGTGCGATATTAACTTTATAGACAATGGTTCCAACCCATTCAACTATGCAAACAATCTTTATTTGAATAACGAACTTGTTACGGATTTAGTTATCCCGAGCGGCGTGACGAGTATAAGTGATTGTGCGCTCTATAATTGCACTTCCATTACAAGCGTTACCATCCAAAGCGGTGTGAAGATTATCGGTAAACGTGCGTTCGATAATTGCACTTCCATTACAAGCGTTACCATTCCGGACGGTGTAACGAGTATCGGCGATTCTGCGTTCAGGAATTGCCCTTCCCTTACAAGCATCAATATCCCGAGTAGCGTAACGAGTATCGGCGATTCTGCGTTCAAGGATTGCACTTCCCTTACAGAAGTCAATATTCCGGACGGTGTAACGAGTATCGGCGATTCTGCGTTCAGGAATTGCCCTTCCCTTACAAGCATCAATATCCCGAGTAGCGTAACGAGTATAGGTAAAGATGCGTTCTATGATTGCTCTGCGCTCACCATCTATTGCGAGACCGATAGCAGGCCTAACGGATGGGATAAATCGTGGAACGACCTATACTCCGCCGTAGTGTGGAGTTGCAAGACTAACGAAGTTGCAAGTGACGGAAACATTTATGCCGTTATCGACGGCGTACGTTATGCACTTAGGGGCGGAGAAGCAACCGTGGCAGCACAACCAATAAACATATCCGCAATAACGATACCAACAAGCGTGACATATAAAAATAACACGTATACCGTGACGAGTATCGGTGATTATGCGTTCACAGGTTGCACTTTGCTTACAAGCATTACTATACCGAGCAGCGTGACGAGTATAGGCATATTAACACTCAGCAATTGCAATTCTCTCAAAAGCCTTACCGTGGCAAGCGGTAATGCAGTATATCATAGCGCGGGAAACTGCGTGATCGAAACAGCGTCCAAAACCCTGGTTGCCGGTTGCAAAAACAGCGTAATTCCTTCTGACGGCAGCGTGACGAGTATCGGCTATTCTGCGTTCAGGGATTGCGAATATCTTACAAGCGTCACCATTCCGAGCAGCGTAACAATTATTGATGATTATGCATTCGCGGGTTGCACTTATCTTAAAAGCGTCGCCATCCTGGGAGACGTGACGAGTATAAGTGAACGTGCTTTCTCTTGGTGCACTTATCTTGAAAGCATCACCATCCCAAGCAGCGTAACAATTATTGGTAATTATGCATTCAATGGTTGCGGTCATCTTACAAGCATATACTACGGCGGAACGGCAGAACAGTGGAATGAAATTTCTATCGGCAGTTCAAATTCCCTTGCCGATGCCACCTGCTACTATTACAGCGAAACAAACCCGTTCGAAGGCGCAGGCGCTGTGACGGAAGGCAACTATTGGCACTACGTTAACGGCGTTCCCACCGTATGGGCAAAGTAACTACCCGTCGAACGCTATTCGGGTAAAACAATTTCAAATGCTGCAAAGCCGCTCTATTATGAGCGGCTTTGTCATGCGGTCATTTAATTTGACGCCACAATAAAAGGCGCAATCGCGGCAACGCCGTTTTACGCCTTATAAATGCGGTATGACGATCTTAACTTCTTGCGCTTATTCCGTTACGTACCGACGCGCCGAAAAAACGTCGATTTTATTTTACGCGCGTTCCCAGCACTTCGCTGAGGAGCACCGAATTTTCAAGCAGTTTTCCGCCGCCGAGAACGGTCGCGTACTCACCCTCGTCGTGTATCACCACGGGCAGATTGAGTTTGCCGAAAAACAGCTTGTCGAGTCCGAGGATCTTACCCGCGCCGCCCGTAACGTGCACTCCGTCGCTGCCTATGTCCGCGGCGGCTTCGGGCGGAAGCACCTGCAATATGCTGTCCACGGCATCCGCTATACGCAGATAGTACGGCATGAGAGCGTCCATGACGTCCGTCGCTCTTACACGTATGTTCGCGGGCGAACGAGTCGCCGTGTCCGTTCCCGAAACTATAAGACTGCGTTTATCGTTTGAATACAGACTGCCTATGCGGCTCTTGATGCGCTTTATCGTATCGAAACCGAGGTCTATATCGTATTTCCCCATGATAAAGTCGCGCAGAGCCTTGTCCATCATGTCGCCGCCGACGTTCATGGAGCAACCGTTCACTATCGTACCGAGCGATACCACGGCTATCTCGGTCATTCCGCCGCCTATGTCCACGATGAGTCCGTTCTTATGAGTGTGTACGGGCATTCCCGCGCCTATCGCGGAAAGAAGTGCGTTCTCTATCATTATGGCGTGAGTGCATCCCGCTTTTGCAAAGACATCGTCGTATATGCGCCGCTCTTCCATGGACAGACCAACGGGTATGCCCACGATAGCGCGGATCTTAGGTCCGAAAACTCCCGGAACGATCACTTTCATGAGGAACGCCGTCAGCATATCCTTGCATGCGTCGGCATTGGAAATAAGCCCCTCCTCCAAAGGACGGACTACCGTTACTCTTTCGGGCGTTCTGCCCTCCATTGCCGCCGCCTCTTTCCAGACCGCTTTGACCTTCCTCGCGGCAGGGTCGCCGTTATATGCGATCACGGACGGTTCGCAGAGAACTATGCCGCTCCCCGGCATGAATATGGATGTATTGGACGTGCCGAGCGAAACGGCGATCTCTTCCGTCATAAAAAATTCTCCCTGAGCAGCCGCCTTACCGCCGCTACCGGGAGACCGATCACATTGTCAACGTCTCCGTCCACGCGGACGACAAGATCTTTCAGCTCTTTATCCTGTATTCCGTAACCGCCCGCCTTGTCGAACGGTTTTCCCGTCGCTATATACGCGCGGACGAGATTTTCATCAAAGGGAGCAAAGGTAACGCGCGTCTTTACTTCCTCATGCGCCGAGCGCGTGCCGTCCGTCAGGTATATGCCCGTTATGACGACGTGCGTTCTGCCGCAAAGCTCTCTTAACATGGCAAAAGCCTCCTCTTCCGAGTGCGGCTTGCCGAGCGGTCTGTCGTCCGCGGATGAAACGACCGTGTCCGCGCCGAGTACGACGCAACCGTCCTCCGCCTTTACGGACAGAGCTTTGAGCGCGGCGTTCGCCGCCGCCGTCTCTGTCGCCGAAGGCAGGATAACCTCTTCCGCATCGGACGGACGAATGACAAAGTCACAGCCTGTCTTGCGGACAAGCTCCGCCCTGCGCGGAGATGCGGACGCAAGTATGAGTTTCATCAAAGTATATCGAGATTTTTTCTGTATGCCCTGGCGAAATCGGCACGGGCGGTAAGCGCGTCTTTTATTTCGAGCGAGCAGTCACCCTCCGCTTCCGTTTTCATTATGACGGAATCGCCGAGCACGTCGCAGTTGATGGACTTTATACCGCCGCTCATGGAGCGATCGAGGGATTCGGCTATCCTGAGTATCACGGAGAGTTTCATCACCGCCGCGAGATCCTCTTCCTGCACTATATCCTTATATTTGTTCCACTCCTGCATACTGAACTCTGCGGGATGATGACCGAGCGCAACGAATGCGGCGAGCACCATGTCGCGGTGCGACAGCCCGTACAGCGTGGAGTTGAGTATGAAATAGAACGAGTGCTTGTTGTGCGCATAGTATTTCAGGCGAACGCCTATGTCGTGCATGAGCGCGGCGACCCTGAGCACCTTGACGTACATGCGCGGCAGCTTGTGCAGGACGCGCAGTTGCTTGTAAAGCATTATCGAGAGGTTGCACACCTGCTCGCAGTGCTTGATGTTCTGATCGCAGTAATAAAGCTGTGAATATACGGAATGCGCAACTATGTCGCTTATAGGCTTTTCTATCGTCGTCGGAACGGCGTGATTGAACATGATGCCCTCACGTATACCCGACGCGGATATCACCACGTTGCCGAAGTTGGTCGCGTCGAAGAAGGACTTCATACCCGCAAGCGCGGCAACGAATATGTCCGCCCGCTCCTCGTTGAGTCCCTTTATCTTGGCGCGCTTGTCCACGGGCAGAACGCGGATCGTGTCGTATATATTGAGGAATTCCTCTTTGCCTATCGCATAGTTGTGTATCGCGGAAAGCGGATAGCGACGCAAACGCTGACTTATGGTCGCAAGGTTGCGGAAAGATCCGCCCACGCCTATCAGCTGTACGTCGGGCTCTATCTCTTTAAGCCACGGTATCTCGGCAAGCTGATTGCCTATATACTCCTCTATAAGCTCGGCGACGCGCTCGGGAGAGTTCACTCCGTCGTTAAAAAGATCGCTGAGCGTTATCGCGCCGAAAGGCAAAGTCGTGCGGTTGAGTATGTTCCGCCTGTTGTATTGGACAAGCTGAAAACTGCTACCGCTTATATCGAGTATGACTCCCTTGGGTATGTCGAGAGAGTTTATCACGCCATGATAAATGAGCTGAGTTTCCTCCTCTTCGGAAAGCACTCTCAGCTTGAATCCGCACGTCGCGTTTACCTCTTCGAGGAAACTCTTCTGGTTCTTAGCGCGACGAACCGCGTTGGTGGCTATTGCGTATACTTTGTCTACGTTGTTCGTATCGCACAGCTTTTTGAACATTTTAAGCGTTTTGACGGCTTGCGCAATACGCGAAGGTTTGATGTACCCGTCGCGCTCCATGTCCTGGCCGAGTCTTACCTGTTCCTGCAATTCATCAAACACGACGAAGTGACCGTCATTGTGGCCATCTTCAAGCACATAAGCAAGTATCAGCTTTGCAAGGTTGCTGCCCATGTCTATTACGGCAATTTTTTCCATATGGCTCCTTCTCTGTTTTCAGACTACCACCACATTTACCTGCTCCATTATAACACACGACTTTGCATTTGTAAATACCTTTTTCAAAAATAATTCTCATAATATTTATTCAATATTCGGTAAATCGTTTACTTTTTATGACGATAAGTGTTATAATTTATAAATGAGACATTCGTTAAGGATCTTTACGGCGGCTATCGCGGCACTCGCGGCGATACTCGGACTGGTCGCGCTCACCCTTTCGGGCGGCGCGTTTTCGGCGCGCGCGGAAGGCGGCAAGCAAACTGCCGACGCGGCGTTCTCATACATTTACGGTATGCCCGTTTCCGCCACGGGCGACGGCGAATGCGTGTATCTTCTCGGTGACGACGGCGCGGTACTTGACCTTTATCCGGACGGAAGCGTTTCTCCGTTCGGCGGGACGATAACGCTCGTCGGAGCGGACAGCGCGGCCGACGCGGACGTTATAGCGGTAAGCGAAAACACCGCCTACCTCTTCGGCGGCAGTATCATCGCGGCGGCAGTCGGATCGGACGGCGTATACGCGTTGACGCAAGACTCGCTCTCGCTTTCGGACGAGCAGTCGCGTGCAAAGGCAAAACCCGAAACGGACTGTGTTTTTACCTCGGTCGCATCGGACGGATCGGTACTATATCTGACAGAGTACAATGAGAAAACGCTCAGATATTTTATATATTCGTTTGACGGAACGAAAAAATCGGCTATAATATCCGGTGCGGAGATGGGTACGGTGCTTTCGAGCGCGGTGTTCGGCGGCAGGCTGTTTATAGCTACGGACGGCGGACTTTACTCTGTCGACGTTGGCTCCGAACTGCCCTCCGTCAAAGCGGAAAGCACTTACGGCGCGGTCATCGCACTCGCTTCGGCGGACAAGCCGTATTACGTCACCTCCTCAGGCAAGATATACGCTCTCGGCGAAAGCGAGCCTGTGGGCGCATATTCGGGCAAGATAACCGCCGCTTCAAGGCGCGGTAAGATCGCATATGCGGAGTACGCCGCGGATGAAGTCACCGTCGTAACGGCAAGCGGAAGCGAAAAGCACTTCGTTCCCCGCCCTTCCGCCGTCGCTATCGGCTATTCGGGTACGGTATATGCCGCGAGCGGCTTTACCGTGGTCAAAGCGGAGAGCGGAGTAGTCATACGCACATACGACGAAAACGTAACGGATATCTGTTTCGACAGCGCGGACGTCGGATGCGAAATGCCGTTTGCGCTCACCGAAAGCGGCGAGCTGTACTCGCCTGACGGAAATGCCGTAGGCTCAGGCGTGAAACTCGTTTCGTCATTTTACGGCGGCATTCTCGCGGCAACGGAAAGCGCGGTATTGCTCTACGCCCCGTCCGACGAAGACGGCGTTTACACGACGACCGAGCTTTTTGACGCAAGCGGCGCGGAGGACATCGCGGCAGACCGCGCGGGAAACATATTCGTGCTTTCGGGCGGAACTATAACCAAATACTCCGCAGGCGAAAACGGAATTTACTCCGAACCCGAAAACAAGACTTACGCGAACGCGACCTCTTTCATTATAAACGAAACAGAGTTCGGTGACGGCGGGTTCGGCGACGTCATCACCGTATCTTCCGATGCTTCTTCCCCTGCCGTCACGGCGAGCGAAGACGCGGGAACGGATATGCTTACGGGCGGCGCGTATGACGAGGCTTACGAGGCATTTATAAAAGAAAACTTTTCCGATTTAACGGGCGTTCCCGTTACCGACGGCGGCGCGGATATATACGTCGCAAAAGAGGATCTGCAACTTTACGGCGGTCCCGTCGAAATGCCACAGAGTGCGGATATAAAGGGCGGCTCGTTCCTCATCGCGCTCACACCCGTCTATCAGACGGAGAGCGGAACGGCGACGGATTATATATACGTCGCATCGGAACAATCGGACGGGATAAAAACAGGTTTCGTAAACGTCCGCATGATAGAGGAGTGCGAAAAGACGGCGTATTACGACAAGAACGCGAAATACACCACCTACGAACTTTCGCTGTACAAGTACCCTACCTATCTGTTGAATGGCACTGAGATTAAAAAGCTGGAAGTCAACGTCAAGGTGACGTTACTGCCCTTTGTCGAAGAATACCGCGACAGTAGCGGGCGCGCATGGAGCTATGTGAGCGTGGGAGAAGGCGCGGACGAGTTGCGCGGATATATCCCCTCCGTTTACCTTTCGGAAAAGAGCGCGGCTCTTGCCGAGCCGTACTATAACGGAGAAATACGCACGGACGGCGGCATTGCCGCAGAGTGCTATGCGCTTAACGGCGGCAAATACGAAAAGAGCGGAAAGAGTGTCGCCGACGGCACGCGTGTGGAGATAATCGGCAACTATACAAAGGCAAACGAATATACGCACATAAAGTATATCGACGAAAACGGCGAGGTATGCGAGTGCTACGTCCTTACGAGCGACGTGATCCAGACGGAAGCTGGCTGGTACCAGGTCATAATGTTCATAGTCGCTGCCGTCGTCGTGGTGTTCCTTATAGTGCTTGCCGTCGTGTTCATCAAGCGCAAAAAGAAGATCGATTGATCTTGCGGCTTTGCCGTCATGGCGTGCCGCCGTCCGCGCGGATTACAACGGTGTGTATTAAAAGCGCCGCACCCGACACATAAGGCGACATATAAAAGCGCCGCAGTTAGCATATAAGGTATAAAAGCGAAAACGCTCCTCGCGTTTCCGCTTTTAATTTTACGCTTCGCTTTCTAAGGCGCGCTTTCGGGCACTTTTCCACCCCCGTGCGGACGCGCTTTCATCGCGGCTTTTGCCGCACTGCGGCGTGTACGGGTGCAGTACAATTTTTAAGTACCAAAACACATTAAGCGGTTTTTACGCCTTGTGCGCGAACGGACGCACTCTTATCTTTTATAGCAATATGCGGCGTTATTGCCCGTGGCAAAGCTCGGGTTACCGTTTCGGCAAATCACACCTTTCTACGCCGTCGCCTATAAACGCGACGTCGAAATATTCGGGTGAAAACCCCATGGCTCTGTACATTTCAAGGCGGGCGGCGAACTTTTCGGCATTCAGTCTGCCCGTACAAAGCAGTTCGAACGACACGCCGTTATACGCCATGCCCTTTCCCGTCGGAGAAAACCCCAGACCGAGATAGAAATTTCTGCGGCGCAGTCGCTGTGCGTAATTATCCGCGCTCTTTTCCGCAAGCTCCGAATCCACTACGACGGGCACGGACGGGCGCAGTCCGATAAACGCTTTAAGCGCCGCGCTTCCCGTTCCCCGTCCCCGCTTATCAGCGGCGACCGCAAAAAAGAACAGATACGTCAGGTCATCGTAAAGGGCGGCACACATATAGCCGCAAGCCTGTCCGCTTTCGGTTATCTTATATACCGCCGTATCCCCGCCGATGAACCTTTCGGGGGAAATGTATTCTTCGGGAGGAAACGCCTCTCTGCCTATCTTACCCAACTCCTCGGCTTCTTTTTTGTCTGTAACGCGAATGAGTTCCATAAAGTAAATATACATTAAAAGCGAAAAAAAACGCAACCGTTTAAGCGTATATGCCGTTCCAGAGCCATATCCTTTCCGACGTTAAGTTCTTTACCTTCCGCGCATGTGATCATAAAATCCCTCTCCGCTTTGCGTTGCAAAATCATATCACCGCAAAAAAGCGGGACGGTATCGCCACGCTTTTTTCGCGTTATATGTGCCGCATGTCAGATGGTTATACCGCCTTGCGCCTTTCGCTTTACGCCTCTTCGTCGCGCACGGTCGCCGCGCAGTCGGATATCTGCCGATCGACGCGCAGACGCTCTATCCTGCCCACGGAAATTTCGTAAGCCGTACGCGTTTCGGACTCATCTTCGGACAGTTTTTTGACGTACTGCCGCGATTGTATGCGCCCCGCTACACGCAGTTTCGTGCCTACCGGAAGCATCTTGCAATATCTCGCGTTGCGTCCCCACGCTATGCACGGTATGTAATCGGACTTGCCGAACGCACGATTCACCGCAAGAAGAACGTCACATATCTCGCGGCTCAGCGGCGTCGTGCGATACACGGGATCCTTGCACACGTATCCCGTAAGCTCCACGCTGTTCGGCTCGGAAGACGCGCAGGTCGGGTCGGTGAACTCCTTCACGAAAACCGTCAGCATCAGTTTGGATCTGCCGTCCGACAGTCTGTTGTAACTGCGGAATTGACCCTCTATGGATACCTTGTCCCCTTCGCGCAGAGTCGCTCCGCACAGCAGTCTCTCCGCCGCCGTTACGGGGATCACGTCCCGCTTGCCGCTAAGACGCGGCACGCTTACGAAAAATTCGTAAAAACCCTCGCCGCATATCTCGTGCGTAAGTGCGGGCGCGCTGCATATCTCGCCCGTAAGTCGCACGATGTTCGTCGTAAAACGTTCTTCGTTGGTCGTTTCGCCGTTCATGTATGACTCCTTATCTGTCGTCCCGTATGGTCGATCGTATAGTTATCTCTGTATATCATTTCGCCTACCGTAACGCACTTGTATCCGAGCGATTTAAGACCCTCGAAAATGAGAGGAAGCGCCTCTGCGGTATGCTCTCCGTTATTGTGCATGAGAACTATGCTGCCGTTTCTGACCGAGCCGAGTACCCTGTCCGCTATCTGTCCCGCACTCAGCCCCTTCCAGTCCAGAGTGTCCACGTCCCACTGCACGGTGATGAGTCCGAGCGACGTCGCTTCGTCGATCAGTACGTCACTGTATGACCCGTACGGCGGACGGAACAGTTCGGGGCGTTTACCCGTCACTCGCTCTATTATGTCGCACGACAGCGTCAGTTCGCTGTCTATGTCGTCCGCACTCATTCCGCCCATATCGGGGTGAGTGTTGCTGTGCGTGCCTATCTCGAATCTGCCGCTGTCCGAAAGCGCTTTAAGCTGATCGGGGTACTTTTCCGCCCACATACCTACGGAGAAGAAAGTGGCGCGCGCGTCGTATTCGGTCACCGTCGAAAGTATATCGGGCGTTTTGTCCGCGCCCCATGCGGCGTCGAACGTCAGCGCGACTACTTTGTCTTCCCGCTCAACGGAATATATGGGCACTTTGCGCGGGCTGTAACCCAGATATACGCACGCGCTGTCCGTGACCGTCACCGCGGCAAGCGCCGCAACGGTGAGCAGTACTGCCGCCGCCGCGGCAATTATCGTTCTTTTGCTTGCGATCGCTATCTTTAACAACGCTCTCTCCCGATTATACAGCTTTATTCGGGCGACATATGGGATATTTTGCCGAATAGACGCGTATTTGCGCGGTTAGGTAAAACTCCTTCGCCCGTTCTATAAAATATGCCGTAAAACGGCGGCTTATGACCTAAGACCGCCGCCGAGAGGTATCGGTTTTTCCTCTTTTTTCGCAGTCAGACCCGTTACGAACATGCTGACCGCGACCGCTATCAAAAATATACCGAACGCCTTTCCGAGAAATTCTCCGCGAGCGTTCATGGCGAGAAAGGACGCGCCCGCACTGGACGCCGCCGCAGGCAGAGCGACGGTGAAAAAATACTTCGGACGCACAAGACCGCTCTTCATGTGAAGAGTTATGCTTACCGCTGACATGGGTATGAACGCAACGAGGTTCGCCGCCTGCGCCGAGTGCTGGACGAATCCGCAAAGAAGGGACAGCAGAGGTATCAGGAGCGTACCGCCGCCCATGCCCATGCCGCCGAGCGCGCCGCCAGCCGCGCCTACTATCACGAGCAGTATCATCTCCATATCATTCCCACTCCCGCCGCCGCGACCACGAGCGCGAAAAACGAGCGCACCGCCACGGGAGGCGCGGCTTTGAGGAGCAGCGAACCGAGCACGCCTCCCGCCGTCGCTCCTGCCATGACGAAATACGTCGACGGCAGTTGCGTATGCCCGCACACCGTGTATACCACTGCGGCGACAAGGCATACGGGAAAAATGACGAGCACTGTCGTCGCGTGGCTGACCTTTACGTCCTCGCCGAGCACCTCCGAAAGAAGCGGCACGCAGAGCATACCGCCGCCCCCGCCGAGAAGTCCGTTGATCAGACCGACGGCGGCTCCGACAGCTATTTCAAGTAAGCTTTTTTTAACCTTTCCCCCTCTCATTGCACCTCCGCGCGTTCATTATAATATATTGCGCAAAACGGCGAAAAAAATTTGCGCTTTATGCAATGAAACGTTTGCATATTAAGGGCTTTTACGGTATAATAGAACAAGTATTATTACGATGAAACCGTATGCGGTTTTACCATAAGGACGATCAACAGATGCAAGTAAAAAATCATTCGTCAAGACACAGGATCCTCGCACCGATATCCGTTCTGCTCATACTCGCTCTTGCGGCGTCGCTGTTTTCGTTCGCAGCCGTCGCGGGCGGCGAAAGCATATACGCCAAGGCGGCGGATGCGGCTTACGAGGTCACCGACCTGGACATAACCAACGCCGATTTCTCCGAATCGGACAGCAGCGGAACGCTTTCCACTCCCACGAGTTGGACGGGCACGCAGATAGCGGGCGGTTCCGATTCCGTTAAGTCCGGCGTCGTCGATCTTACCGACGCGCTCAGCGCGACCGAGCTCGACGAACTCGGACTGGACGAAAGCACGGTGCTTCGCACCCCCTTCGGCAGCAATTCCGCGAATAACGAATTTGCGGGTTCTACCGCACAGGCGTTGTTCATAGGTTCGGATTCGGGCGCCGTTTACGGCTATGAGTCCACGAGCGTTTCCCTCTCGTCCAGTTCTTACTACGAGATAAGCGCGTGGGTAAAAACGAGCGACTTCGGCGCGAACGGCGGCGCGGCGATAAAGATCTCCGGGCTTGAAAACGACGTGATCATCGACGGCATCAATACCGTTCAGTACTACGAAAACATCGGCAAAACGAACGCCGATTCCGATCCCGACTGCTACTACGGCTGGGTGCGCTACTCGTTCTTCATCGAAACGTCCACCATGTCCGACCCGTCCGTGACGATCACGCTCATGCTCGGACGCAGCATCAATGTGGGCGACGACGAAACGGCAATGGGTACGGTGCCCGCCACGGGCTATGCGCTGTTCGATCATTTAAGCGCACGCCAGTATTCCGTTGACAGTTTCGAGACGATAACGAGCAATATCAGCGGTAGCGAAAAGGAATTTGAAGAATGCATCGACACCGATCGCACATACTTCCTTTCCGACGATCGCAGTGTACTGCATTACAGCGAAAACGACTCAGTACTTCTCTCAGTTGACGCCGATGGCAATATCCTCGACGAAACGGATGAAAATTATGCGGAAAACGTTATAGGCGATTTCGAGAACGGACGCGGTAAATGGACGTCCGCTCCGCAGTCGTACGGCAACGCGAACATCAATACCGGGCTGTACAACAGCGCTAACGAAGACGCAGGCATAAGCGAAAGCGATATTCCCTACTCTCCCGACGGCACCACCGGCAAGGTGCTTGCGATAAGCTCCCCTTACGATAAGGAAAAGAACAGCTTCTATACTTCCGCATCCTCGGGTGTGCAAAGCCCCGATTTCAAGATCGAAAGACGCAAGAACTACCGTCTCAGCGTGTGGGTCAACTCCGTCGGCACGGAGACTGCGGGCATTGCCGTCGCCGGTATGGATCACCGCGGACCTCTCGATGAAGCGGAAGATCCCAACAATAACGGTAAGGGTCAGCTCCTCGTTACGTCCACCGCGCTCGAAGGCGACGACGAAAACACTTCGCGCTACGGTTGGAGCGAAGAGGTGTTCTACATCAAAGGCTCCGCTTATGCCGATTACGAAATACACCTCGAACTGTGGCTGGGCATGCGTGCGGCAGGCGACGAGGAAGCGAAGCAAGCCGCCGGTATCGCTCTGTTCGACGATATAAGAATAGAGGAGATAACGGGCAGCGAGTATACCTCCAACAGCTCTACCGGCACGACGATCACGTTTGACGGCGGTGACGACTCCGGTACGATAAACAACGGTAGCTTCAACGACATCGAGGATATCGATTACGCTCCCGACGGCGCGCCCTATACCCCGTTCGTTCCCTCAGACTGGACGCTTATGGCGGCAGGCGAAGACGGCACGACGGGAATGAGCACCAACGTCTATAACGAAAATTATACCGACTACGTCGTAAGCGGCGTTGTATCGTCGGATATGACGAGTTACCGTTATAAGCGTCCCGACGCCGACAGCGACACTTCGGTTATTACCAAGAATATAGATCCCGACGTTTCGAACGATTCCGAAAAACCCGATAACCTGCTCATCATCGACGCGGACAAGAGCAGAATGCCTGTCGGAACGGACGGCGTTGCGGTCGGCTATCGCTCGCTTAGTTTCAGCGCATCCGCAAATACCGTTCTGCGCATCGACGTTACCATGCGCGTTTCCGATATAAGCGGCTACGGCGCTAACCTCGTGCTTAAAAACGGCGATAAGGAAGTCGCCACCATACGCAAGATAAAGGATACCAATAGCGGCGATACACTCTATAATCCCGCCGAGTCCAACGACTATCGGACGTACTCGTTCTACGTCGCCACCGGCGATTCGAGCATAAGCGAACTTTATCTCGAGATCTGGTTAGGAATGTACGACGACGAAAACAACGACAGCAGACTTTCGACGGGTACAGTATACGTCACCGAAGTGTCCATGACGCAGCTTAACGCAACCACGACGGATGACGAAGGCAACGAAACGACGGATACCGCCGATCTCAACACCAAGCTGACGGAATTCGCAAACAGAGAAAGCGCGTATAAGCAGTCGATCAAATCGGGCACCATCCCCGACTATGCTTGTTATTCCGTATACGGCAGCACGATAAGCTCGTACAACGTATATGACGACGGTTTCGTAAAGACGGCATATAACTGGTCGCTCAACTCCTCGTCCTCCGATGCGGCGACGGGCGTTGATGCGGTTACGTTCGGCGCATACGATATGACCGCCGCCAACGATATGTCCGTTCTTCACGAGGGATACACCAAGGACGGTCAAGTCGCCGATGACTCACTTATAATAAAGAACAACATTCCCGCGTACTCGAACGTCAAGAACGACAGATCGTACACGCTGGACGGCGGCTCCTACTATAAACTCACCGTCGTAATGCAGGTGTACCTCCCCGTCATCGGTCAGCCCGAAGACTTCAAGGGCGCATACGTCGGTATCGACGGCACGGACTATGCGATAAGCAATATCCGCAGCACGACGGACGAGAGAGGCAGATACGTATTCCGCGAATTCAACCTCTACATCAAGACGAGCGGAACGGCTCCCAGCGAAAGCACGGAAGAGGATGACGGTTCGTCCACCAGCACCACGACCACGATAACCGTCGTCGCGGGTATCGGCGGACAGAGCAAATCCGAGCGCGCCGCGGGTACGCTCATAATAAATAACATTTCTGTCACCGCAATAGACAGCACGCAGTTCGACGAAGCAAAGGCAAGCGTCGAAACGTCGAGCGAAATAGGCAGAACGGACTTCATCGCAGACTATACCGGCGGAGAGGAACAGACGACGGAAGAAGAGGATACCACGACCACGGAAACGGAAGACGCATCCGGTAATAACTGGTACATCTATATATCCGTCATACTCGCGGTAATAATAGTGATAGCGGTCATAGCCGCGCTCGTGCGTTTCCTTGCGATACGCAGGAAGAAGAACGGAGAACACCCGTCTTCCGAGAGACTCACTTACGACCGCACCACTACCCTGCTCCGTCAGCATAACGCGCGCGAGGGTACGCTTGACGACATCAAGACGGAAGGTTACGATGCATTCGACGAGGATATCGAAGACCGTATCGAAATGCTTAAAGTCATGGCTGAGGCCGAATCTCTCGCCGCCGAGAATGCGGACAACGCAAAGGTAAGCCCGGAGAGCACGGACGGCGCGGTTAGTGCGGAGAAGCCTGCGGAAGGCGCGACCGAGCCCGCTACCGAAAACGCGGAGCAGCC
>DXHT01000075.1 GCA_019113265.1 Bacillota bacterium
CGCGCTCTTGTCCATATACGCCTTGAACGCATCCGCGCTCGCCTTATCCGCGTCCGTCAGCTTGGCAAGCACGTCTATATAGTCGGAACTTGCGGTGTAATCCCAGTTTATCCTGTCGAAATACTTTTCGAGCAGATCGCCCACACTCTTTTTCTCTTCGCCGGGGACGAAACCCGCGCTCGTCTGCCCGTCCCAATCGATGTCCGCGGTCTTTCCCGTAAACGTGTACGTCTTCCCGTAAAGAGGGGAAATGTCCACGCCTCCGCAACCGACAGCGAATACCGCCGTCGCCGCAATGACCGCGCAAAGCAACGCAGCCGCAATCTTTCTCATACCGTATCCTCCTTACTATATGCCTTTGGCATTATTATATTATATATGATACCATTTCGGCATGCGCTTTGTCAAGGGGGTACGGCAAAATAACATATGAACGGAAGTTTATCACGGGCGCGGGTCAAAAGCGATTTTAACGAAAATACGGGAGAGAAGCAATAAAGCTCCCTTTCCGCGCGTAGCTTTTCCGCGTAAAAAGGAGCTTATCGCATTTGCCTATCTCGCTTAAAATGTCTGCTTACTTGCCCTCTATAAGGCACTTACCCGTCATTTCCGCGGGCTGAGCGAGTCCCATGGTATGAAGCAGTGTAGGCGCGACGTCGCACAGCGCGCCGCCGCTTGCGAGCTTGCAACCGATATAGTCGTCGCCGCACACTATGAACGGAACGGGATTGGTCGTGTGGCTGGTGCAGGGGCTGCCGTCGTCGAAACTCATCTGCTCGGCGTTGCCGTGGTCTGCGAACACGAGAGCGGTGCCGCCCGTCGCAAGGACGGCGTCCACTACCTTGCCCACGCACTCGTCCACCGTTCTGACGGCCTTTACCGCCGCGTCGAACACGCCCGTGTGACCTACCATGTCGCAGTTGGCATAGTTCATTATGAGAACGTCCGTCTTTCCGATGACCGAGAGCGCCTTTTCGCACACCTCGGGAGCGGACATTTCGGGCTGCATGTCATACGTCGGAACTTTGGGCGACGGCACGAGTATGCGCGTTTCGTTCTTGTTCGGCTCTTCCACGCCGCCGTTGAAGAAGAACGTGACGTGCGCGTACTTCTCCGTTTCCGCCGTTCTGACCTGCGTTTTGCCCTGCTTTGCGAGGTACTCGCCGAGGGTGTTTGCGAGGTGACGGGGCGGGAACGCTATGACGACGTGTTCTATCGTCGCGTCGTACTGCGTCATGCACACGTAGAATACCTTTTTATATCCGCCCGCGCGCTCGAACTTGTCGAAGTCGGGATACACCGCGGCGCGCGTTATCTCGCGGGCACGGTCGGAGCGGAAGTTGAAGAATATTACGGAGTCGCCGTCGCACACGCCCTTATAGTCGCCCACTACGCTCGCGCGGATGAACTCGTCCGTAACGCCCGCGGCATATGACTTCTCGGTCACTTCCGCCGCAGTGGCATAGTGCGTGCCCACGCCCGCGTACATCATGTCGTAACCTTCCTTGACGCGGTCCCAGCGGTTGTCGCGGTCCATGTAGTAATATCTGCCGATTACGGTGGCTATCCTGCCGACGCCTATCTCCTTTATCTTCTCTTCGAGCTTGGCTATATACTCCCCGCCGGAAGTGGGAGGAACGTCACGTCCGTCCATGAGGCAGTGGACGTACACCTTTTCAAGCCCCTTTCTCTTTGCCATTTCGAGGAGCGCGTAGAGGTGAGTGTTCATGGAATGAACGCCGCCGTCCGAAAGCAGTCCGACGAGATGGAGCGCATTGCCGCTCGCGCGAACTCTGTCCATCGCCTCGGTAAACTCGGGGTTCTCAAAGAACTCGCCGTCCTCTATCGCCTTGTCTATCGCGGTTATATCCTGATAGACCACTCTGCCCGCGCCTATGTTGAGGTGACCGACTTCGCTGTTTCCCATCTGCCCCGCGGGAAGTCCCACGGCGCGTCCGCTCGCCTCTATGAGCGTGTGCGGGTATTTCGCGCAAAGCCTGTCGAGGTTGGGCGTTCCCGCCGCCGCCACGGCGTTGCCGTGCGTTTCCTTGCGGTAACCGAACCCGTCCATTATGATTATCGCGTAAGTCTTCATGATCTCTGTCCTTTGCGGCGCGGTTTGTGCAAAAATGCTCCGCGCCTCTCCTTTCAAAATTCGTTTTTCGGCTTTATTTTAACACCGACACGCACAAAAAGCAAGCGTTTTGCGACGGGTCACCCCGCCGCAAAACGCCTGTCGCTTCGCCTTTACGCGTTTACATGTCCGCTTTGCCGCGACGAATGCCGCCAAAGCGCGTCACTTATCCACCTTTCTGCTGTCATGGCAGCAGAGATACACTATCTGACGATCGCGGGAAATCAGCCTTATCGCCTTTGCCGCGCTCTCCATATGCTCATTGTCCAGGTCGACGAACGGGTCGTCCATGATAAAGAACGGTTTTTCGCCCGCGAACATGTTGTCCGTCATCGCAAGGCGGAAGCACAGCGAACATACCGCGCGCTGACCCGCCGACATGTGGTAGTCCGAGCGCAACTGCCCGTCCTTTTCTATCATGATGCGGAAATCGCCGTTTATGTTGACCTTGCCGCCGAACGTCTCCCGAATGACGCGCGCGTACTCGTCGAAACTGCTCTTTATGGGAGTGACGTATCTGTCGCGTATGTTGTTCTCCGCCTCCGTCAGGTACTCCATCGCAAGGCTGAGCACTTTATACCTGCGCTTATATTCGTCCAGACGCTCTTTTTCCTCTTCGCGCGCGCTCCTCTTGTCGTCGAGGGCGGCTACGCGGCTTTCGATTTCGCTTATCTCCCTTTCAAGCCCGGATTTTTTATCCTGCAATTCCGCGCGGCGGCTCTTTAACTCGCCGAGATCCTCGCCCGCGCCCTCCGGACGCTTTTCGAGCGCGTTTTTTTTGCGGAAGTCATCCGCGGCGGCTTTCGCGTTTATCGCGGCTCTTACGGACGCGTCGTAGTCGTACCTCGCTCGCTGTACCTCGTCCGCTCCCGCAGTGAAGTCCTTGCCGTACTTTTTGCCGTACCCGTCCAGCTGCGCTCTCGCCTCTTTTATTTCGCTCTCGCGCTTTTCCGCACTCTCACGAGCGTGCGCCATGTCTTCGCTAAGTCGCGTGTATTCGTTTACATCCGCCGAGAGGTATGCCAGCCTGTCCGTAAAAGATCCGCCCGTCTGCCCGTAACGCGCAAAGTAATTTTCCAGCCGCGCCGAAAGCTCGCCCAAGCGCGCCTTTCGCTCCTCTTCTGCGGCATTCATTGCCGCTCTCTCCTCGCAAAAACGGGCGTAATCCTCTTTATCCCGCTCGTACGCGCCGAAATCCTCCGCTTCCGAGCCCGTCGGCGAGTAGCCGAGAGTCATCAGATAGGCGTATACCTCGCTCCTTGCCGCGTTGTATTCTTCCGCAAGAGTGTTGTCCGCCGCGACGGGCGCGTTCCGCCTGCCGCTTGCGATCATGAAAGCGACAATCGCCGCCACGCCGATAAGCCCTGCGGCTATCATCGCCACGCCCGCTCCCGCGGACGCAAAGCAGACGAATATGCCCGCCACGGCAATGACCGCGAGCACTACGGCTATCGCTATCGGCGCAGGGGAAACCTTTCGCCCCGGCTTATTCTCCGAGGCAAGCGACGCGCTCTTTATGCGCATGTCCAGCTCCTTGCACCTTGCCGCCGCACGAGCCGCCTTTGCCGCTCTGTCCGCGTCCTCGTTGCCCAGCCGCGCGGTAAGCGTCCTTTCCCGTTCGCCCGGTGGCGGGGGCGGCTCTTTTGCCGCGAGGCGGGAATACTCGTCGCACTCCTTTTTCACCTCGCTGCGCTCGTCCTCGCTCGGCACGCCGCCCGAAAACTTTCTTTTAAGTTCTTCGTAGCGCGCTTTGTTCAAGTTGCCGCCCGCGGTAACGGAGAGTTTTTCCAGCCGCCTGAACAGCTCCTTTATTTCTTTTATCTCTTCGTCCGCGGGGATACCGTGAGGGTACTGCGCGGCTATCGCCTTAGCGTTTTCCTCATACCCGCGGGCGCGGGAAACGAGGTCGTCATACGTTTCCCAGTTTTTAGCTATATGCTCCCGCTCCGACTCCGCGTTTATGCGCGCGTCGAGAGAGGCAAGATCGGCGGCAAGGGCGTTGCGATCTTCCCACTTTCCCGAAAGAGTCGCGTCCTCCGCTTCGAGATTGTGTATATCTTCGTCCGTGTGCCTTATCGTTTCAATGGTCGCGGAAATGAGATCGTTGTTTCCCCTGTCCGCCTTGTACTTCTTTCTCGCCTCGGACAGCTTTTTTCTCGCGCTTTCGGCGGTGTTCTTGCCCTCCGTCGCGTCCGCAAAGCCGCTCAGCCTTTCGCTCATGCCCTGCGGCGCGTAAAGCTGCGTCGAACGGGAATCGATGAACACCGTGCGCTCGAAACTCTCCCTGTCCATGCCGAACACGGCAAGACCCACGTCATTCATTCCGACGGGTCTGTCGTTCTTATAGACTGCGAGAGTGTCGTCCTTTTCGCTCTTCGAGCCGAAATGCCGCTCGACGCGGTACGTCGCGCCGTCCTTTTCAAACACTATCGAGCCGCCGAAATCCCCGCGATCGAACGGGTAGTATCTTGCGCGCTCCGAGCTTTCCTCACCGCCCTTGCGGTATGCGGGCAAGCCGTAGAACATCGCCTTTATAAAGGACGCGAGCGTCGTCTTCCCCGCGCCGTTGGGCTGGCAGATCTCTGTAAGCTCGCCGTCGAAACTTAAATCCAAGTCGCGCAGATTGCCGTAGTCTGATATGTGACACGATATGAGTTTCATACGTCCGCCTCCCTGCCCGAAAGTGCCCTTATACCCGCAACGAGAACGGCGCGCTTCATGTCGTCGTCCATATCACTGCCGCTTACCAGCCGCATGAACTCGCCGCGAAGCGACAGATCGCCCTCGGCGGCGGTGAGGTCGAGTTTGGGGCGGGTCTTGTCCTTTACGTCGACGTACCAGCACATGCCCGAAAGCGCCGCTTTCGCGTCCTTTTCCATGCCGTCGCATTCGAAGTCCGTTTCGCCCGTCAGCACGACGCGCACTATATCCGATCTTTCGCACTTGACGCTGCCGCGTACTATCTCCGTTGCGGAAAACAAGTCCTTTGCCGCGCTTATGTCTATCTCCCGTATGCGCACGACGCGCTGTGAGTTTTCCACGAAACGATAACTCACTTTGCCGCCGTCCGTATCCATGAGGTAAAAGCCCTTTTCGCCGTCCTCGTCGAACCCTCTGCCTTCCAGACAGCCGGGCATGACATATGGCACGCCTCTTTCGATTTCACCCTCCGCGCGCTTGTGGATGTGCCCGAGAGCGAGGTATGAAATATGCTTCTGCTTTAACTTATTAAGGCACACGAGGTCTTTCCCGACGGAGCTTCCCGGCGCGCCGTGAAGCATGACTATGTTCGTTTTACCTTCGGGAAGAGAGAGGCTCGCATATAAAGAGGCGACGTTTTTCCCCGTCATCTCGATCCCGCTGACGGTAAGTCCCTCGCCGAGGTCGTAAGTCGTCCAGCCGTCGGGCGTAAACGTCTTTAAGTTGGGCAGTTCCTCTATGTAAGACGCGCTCGTGTCGTGATTGCCTCGGAGGTAATAAAAATCCGTGTCGGCGTGCGACTTTACCGCGTTGTAGAAAAATTCCTTGTCCTTTTTGAACGGACGGTCGCTGTCGAATACGTCGCCGCAAAGCAGCACCGCCCTGACGCCGACGGCGCGCCCGTAATCGAGCATGTTTGCGAACGCACGCCTGATCTCCGCCTTTCTCGTTTCCGCTTTATCGGGCGGAAGAACGGAGTTAAGGCTCGAACCGAGATGTATGTCCGCGCAGTGTATCAGCTTCATCTGTTCTCCTTCTTATCACAACGGTAGACGTATCTGCCGCGTGCGACGTCGTAAAGACCCTTGGTGTTCAGTTTAACGTCGGGTATGACGGTGAGGGTGAGGAACGAAAGCAGCATCAGAGGCTCTATTCCCTCCGCGTGACCGAGCGCGCTTACAGCCGCATTAAGCTCGCGGCGCGCTTTGAGCGCGTCAGCCGCGCTCCCCATGCTCATCAGTCCGCCTATTTCGAGGTCCGTTTTAGCCGTTATGCGGCCGCCCGAACACACGGCAAAACCGCCGTCCGAGCCGAGCGCACGCACGGCGAGCAGCATATCACGGGTGTTGTCGCCCAGCACGGTTATGTTGTGCGAGTCGTGCCCGACGGTCTGCGCTATCGCGCCGCCGCGCAGTCCGAACCCGCGCACATATGCCCGCCCTATCTCGCCGAGAGCGCGGTGACGCTCTATGCAGCAGACAAGATCCAGCCCCTCGGGCGACTCCGCCGTCGAAAGCGCGGTGTACAGCGTTTCGGGCAGCACCTCGATGACGGGCATTCCGCTCGTAAACGGAAGCGCGAGATCCTCTTCGGTAAGATCGGGCAATACTACCGTGCCGCGCAGGTCGGAAGCGTCTGCGCCCGAGCGGGCAAAAAGCGGCTCGCCCGATCTTGCGACGAGCATGCCCGCGTGATACACCTCTTCGGCGACGCATTCGGCGGGATCGGAGCAGACGAACATATCCGCCGCGTATCCCGGGGCTATCGCGCCCTTTCCCTTTATGCCGTATGCGGCAAACGCGTTCTGCGACGCGATTTTTATGGCGCGAATGGGAGGAATGCCGCAGGAAACGGCTATACGCACGCAGTTATCTATCGTGCCGTGCTCCGCGACATCCGAAAGGTTGCGGTCGTCCGTGCAGAACAAGAACCTGTCCGCATTATAGTCGTTTACCGCGCGGCAGAGCGCGCGCACGTTCTTTGCCTGACTGCCCTCGCGCATCAGGACGTACATTCCGCGCGAAATGCGGTCGTTCGCCTCTTCTACGGTCGTGCATTCGTGATCGGTGAGCACGCCCGCCGCGGCGTATGCCGAAAGCGCGCCGCCGCTAAGAGCGGGCGCGTGTCCGTCTATTATGTCGAAAACGCCCAGCTTTTTTATGACGTCCTTATCGCAACCCAGCACCCCGGGTACGTTCATCATCTCGCCGAGACCGAACAGTCCGAGTTTTTTGCCGCGCTCCGCGTCCTCAGCCGTAAGGTGCGCGCCCGAACGATCCTCGCCCGTAGCGGGGACGCAGGAGGGCATCATCATGTGTACGTCGGCGGGAACGCCGCGAACGTCGTCCAGCATGAATTTCACGCCGCGCATTCCGCACACGTTGGCTATCTCGTGCGGGTCGGCGTTGTAAGCCGTCACGCCGCGCGGCACGGTGAGCCGCAGGTATTCGGAGGGGCGCACCGCCACGCTCTCGAAATGCAGGTGCGCGTCGTAAAACGCGGGCAATACGTACTTTCCGCTGCCGTCCGTCTCCGTCTTTCCCGAATACGAACCGACGCCCGCTATCCTGCCGCCCGTAACGGCGACGTCGCCGTGCAGCCAGCCTCCGCCGAACACGTCCGCCACCGTCGCGTTCTTGATGACAAGGTCCGCTTTTTCCTCTCCGCACGCAGTTCTTATCAGCCGCGTTCTTTCTTCGTCTGTCATTTCATCCCCCTTTGTGAAAGTTATTTTCCGCTCTGCGCGATGTATTCGTCGTAAGTTATATCCCTGTCGTACACCTTTTTGCCGTCCTCTATGCCGATGATGCGGTTACAGGTGGTCTGAACGAGCTCGTGGTCGTGGGACACGAGAAGAATGGGTCCCCGGAAGTTGATGAGTCCCTTGTTGAGGGATGTTATCGATTCGAGGTCGAGGTGGTTTGTCGGCTCGTCGAAAATGAGGACATTACCCTGCGTGAGCATCATTTTTGCAAGCATGCAACGCACCTTTTCGCCGCCCGAAAGCACCTTGGCTTTTTTGAGAGCCTCTTCCTTTGAAAAGAGCATTCTGCCCAGCCAGCTACGCAGATACTCCTCGTCGTGCTGTTTGGAGAATCTGTCCAGCCAGCGCACGAGAGTGAGATCCACTCCGTCGAAATACTCGTCGTAGTTCTGCGGCATGTATGCGGGAATTACCGTGCTTCCCCACTTTACGGTTCCCTTATCCTGCTTTTCCTTGCCCGTGAGAACGTCGAAAAGCGTGCTGAGCACGATACCGTTGTCCGAAACGAAGCCTATCTTGTCGCCCGCTTTGACGGTGAAGTATATGTCCGAGAACACGCCGTTCTTGCTGAGTCCTTCCACTTTGAGTATGTCCGCGCCCAGCTCGCGCTCGTACTTGAATTCGACGAACGGATATTTCCTGCTCGAAGGGCGTATGTCCGTTATTTCCAGCTTTTCCAGCTCCTTTTTGCGGCTCGTCGCGGATTTGGCGCGCTTTGCGTTTGCGGAGAAACGCGCTATGAATTCGCGCAGCTCCTTGGCGCGCGCTTCCGCTTTCTTGTTGGCCTCTTTCTGCTGACGCAGAAGGAGCTGACTGGACTCGTACCAGAAGTCGTAGTTGCCGACGTATACCGTTATCTTTCTGTAATCGACGTCGCAGATGTGCGTGCATACGCGGTTTAAGAAGTGGCGGTTGTGCGACACTATGATTATGCATGTGTCGTCGAGATCCATGAGGTAGTCTTCCAACCAGTTGGCGGTCCTTACGTCGAGGTTGTTGGTCGGCTCGTCGAGAATGAGCACGTCGGGCTTGCCGAACAGCGCCTGCGCAAGCAGCACCTTGACCTTTATCTTGGGGTCTACGTCCGCCATGAGTTTATCGGCGAGTTCGAGAGGTATGCCGAGAGAGGCGAGCATGCTGTCCGCATTCGCTTCCGCTTCGTAACCGCCGAGATCGGCAAACTCCGCCTCGTACTCGGCGGCCTTCATGCCGTCTTCTTCGGTAAAGTCCGCCTTGGAGTATATCTCGTTGCGAAGTTCCGCAAGCTGCATGAGCCGCTTGTGTCCCCACATGACGGTCTCGCGCACCGTCTTGTCGTCGTAAGCGTTCTGGTTCTGCTGTAAAACGCTCATGCGCTCGTGGGGCGAAAGCGTGACTTCGCCCTTGTTGGGCTCTATCTCGCCCGAAAGTATTTTGAGAAAGGTACTCTTTCCCGCGCCGTTCGCGCCTATTATGCCGTAGCAGTTGCCCTTGGTGAATTTGATATTGACGTTTTCGAACAGCACACGCTGCCCGAATTGAAGGGATACGCCCGTGACCTGTAACATTGCTTTCTCCTACAAATTGTTTTCCGCGCTTATTGTACCACACGGCGCACTGTTTTGCAAGTGTTTTGACCGCGCGCTCAAACGCGCCGCGGCACGTTTGCAGTGCCGCGGCGCGTTTTACCGCCGTATCTTCCTTTTTCTCTAACCCCTCCTCTTCTTTTCCGAAATGACCGTAAAGACGTGCCATGCGTATGCCGCGCACATAAGTCCCGCCATTACGGCGAACGCCACGGCAATGCCGCCCGTTATGGCAATACGCACGTTTATCCACTCCGCCTCATACACGGTTATGCGCGTGTCCTTGCCGATAAAGTTCATTGCGCTGCTGTTTGCGACGGTATAGAGCTGACGCTGCGCCGCACGTCTGACCGCGTGAGCGTACGCTCCGAAATTGCCGTTATCCGGTCCGTAAGAAGTGATATTTGCGTAGCCGTCCGGCAGATCCGTTCCCGCCATGATACCGTATGTTATGTTCATGGACGCCGTGGGATACCAGTCGGTGACCGCAAAGCCGCTCATGCCGAACTCGCCGCGCAGGCACGCCGTCATGAGGTTATAGTCGACGCCCGACCAGTAAGAGCCTATCTTGTTGAACGCGTTCATGACGTTCATCGCGTCGCCTATCTCTATCGCTATCTCGAACGGGCGAAGATATATCTGCCTCATCGCCTGCTCGGTGAGCCACGTAGTGTGACCCGTTCTGTTCGTCTCCTGATCGTTGAGCACGAAATGCTTGTTGTACACATACATTCCCTTGGACTGTGCGCCCTTGGACTCGTAACCACCCATGACTCCCGAAAGATAGGGATCTTCGCTGTAATACTCGCCCGCGCGTCCGTGGTAAGGACTGCGGTGCATTCCCAGTCCGAACCCGTACAGTCCGCTCGCGCCCGACCACAAGCCGTCTTCGCCTATCGCCTGACCGACGGCGTAAGCGACGTCTGTATCGAAGGACGCCGCGAGTATGCCCTCGCAAGGATAGCCCGTCGGGAAGTAGTTGCGGTTCGCTCCGTCGAAATAGAACGAGAAACCCGTTTCGCGGTTGGCGGTATTACTGTTGAGTCCCATGTCGAACTTCCAGATTATGGCATTGGAGGCGTTGACGTCGTTCGTCTTAGGTTTGACTATGCCTTCCACCGCCACGGTTATGCGCTGACCGGAGCTGACTATACTGCACGTTTCCTCCCACGTGAGCTGATCCATGAAGTCGTTCCACTTCTGTATGTCCTCGTCGGATGCGCCCTTTGACTTTTCGTACTCTATTCCTATCATTTCGGAAAGCGGGATCTCGGCAATGCCGTATTTTCCGTTTTCATACGTTCTGCCGACGGCGTAATTCGGATACGCGTCGCCGAACTCCTCGTACACTTCGGGGTAATACTGCCTGCCTACGGTATTATCCACCGCCTTGTCGCCGCCCGTGACCGCGTTTCCCGCAGCCATGTTGCCTTTGAGCGATATCGTCTGCTTGGCTATATCCGCCGTTCCCCGCCAGTCGCTCCGCGACATGAACTTGACGTAATTCGGATCTCCCGACGCCTTGTTCGGATCGGCGTGATCGAACAGATTGGTCACGTCCGATTCGCCCTGCGTCCAGTATTTGTAACTACGCGAACGCGTCTCGTCTATCGTTATCTTACGCACGAGCGAAGCGTTGCCGACGGCGTCCATTCTTCCCGACGTGTTTTCGGGGGTGTAGCCCATTGCCGCGAGTATGTTGTTTACCGCCTCGTGCGAGCCGTTGCCCACAGCGAGATAGTAATCGCCCGCGTCGAGGAAGTAGCCGTTCTTCGTTATGTTATACGAAACGAACATCTTGTTCGCGTCTATCTTTATCTGTACCGTTTCGCTTGCGCCCGGTTCGAGCTTGGATGTCTTTTCGAATCCCACAAGCTCCACGGCGGGTTTCTCCACGCCGTCCGCGGCGTTTTCCGAAGTGTACGGCTGACGGACATACATCTGCGCTACCGCCTTTCCCGCCTTGCCGCCCGTATTGGTGACGCGTACTTCCGCTATAAGGTCGTCGCCCTCCGCCCTCTTTTCGCCGTCGGGACGCTCCTTGCCGTAGTTGCCCGTGTACTGAGAGGCGTTGGACGCCATAAGGCCTCCGCTGTACCTGTTCTTTGCGGGATCGGGATCGCTCCTGACCGAGAGCAGCTCATAACTGAACGTCGTATACGACAGTCCGTAGCCGAACGGATAGGAAACGTTGTCCGAATAGATGTACGTTCCCGTCTTTTCCCTGCCCGTCACATAGTCCTCGTAACGCGTTTCGGCATAGCGGTAGCCGAGGTACACGCCCTCCTGCATTATGACGTTGCTCCACTCCGCATAGTGCTTATACGACGGGTGCGCCGCGGCGGAAGTGTACCACATATCGGGGAGCTTGCCCGACGGCGTGGTCTTTCCCGTCATTATCGATGCCACCGCGCGTATTCCCGCGCTTCCCGGGTAGCCTATCCAAAGGATAGAATCTATACCGTAAGTTTCGGCTATCTCGCCTAAGTCTTCGCTTACGCACGTCGCCTGATTGATTATAAGTACTATCTTGTCGAACGCCTGTGCGTCCTTGGCTTTTTTGAGCCCGTCGAGTACGCTTATCTCGTTGTCGGTAAAGCGGAGATAGTCGTCGTTTTTCGCGCCCAGACCGCGCACGCTCGCGGGGATTATGTCTATCGCCTCGTTGGTTATCCTGCCCGTGACGAACACCGCGGTGCCGCCGCCCGTTGTCGGGACGGCTCCCGACGACTCCACCGCGCTCCACGGCGCGCCGTGGAGACTGACGTTGACGTTGTTCTTGCCGTCCTGCCCGTCCCACTCCATTTCGTCTTCATATCCGCGCCAGTAGCTGTTCTGCACGCTCTCGCTGTTGTACCATGCCGCAAGCTCTTCGTTCACGATCAGCCCCGCCGACTCGAATTCGTCCGAAAAGAACTGCATCCTGTCCGTATTGACCTTTACCCTGCCCGCGCCGTTGAGCGAATATATGGGATCGTATGCCGTTACGCCGAACAGGCTGACCTTGTCGCCCTCCGCGAGCGGGAGCGCGGAATTTTCGTTGCGCAGAAGCACCGCGCCCTCCGCCTCCGCTGCCGCCGCCACCGCGTCGTTGCCGTTGAGTACGTCCGCGACGCTGCTATACCACGTCTTGTACCGCGCCGGTTCGTTCGCTACCTGCACGTCGGGTGCGGGAGGCGGGAACAGGTTGTTCGTTATGAGGTTCTCTATCGCCGGATCGGCGCACAGCACCGCAAGCAGCATTGCAAGACCGAATATCGCCGCCATTACGTTGAACGCTATCCGCGAAACGAGATAAGTTATTTTAGCCGCCTGATTCATACCATGCCCCTCCATGTTTCGTCTTTTTCGGGAGCATCTGCCCGTTTCGTCATCTTCATCCATGCTGCCGCGTTGGACGCTATCGCGCATATCAGCATGAGCGCGCCCGCCGCTATTATCATGGGAAGTTCCTTTATGTCGCTCGCACTGCCCACGCTCATTGCCGCGTCGACGGGATAGGCGTATATCGTACCGACGTACACCAGGAACGCCCCGAAGTCTGCCGCCGTCATTATCGCCGCTCCCGCGCGAGGAGAGCCGAGAAAGCTGAGTCCCACAAATACGGCGGCTCCGACGAGCAGCAGTATGAGAGGCACGAACGACACATACCCGCTCAGTCCGCCGAGTGCCGCCGAATACATAATTCCCGTGACGACGGACAGAGCCGCCGCGCCCAGTGCCACATAGAACGGCACCGTCTTATCGGATAAGAATTTCAATATAAAGTTCACTTTTGCCACCTCCTTAAACGGGCAATTTAACGGACATCGCCACTCCGAGCTTAAAGCCGTTCGTCATATCCTCAGCGGAAACGAAACGCATGAGCATATTATTGTTCGTCGAGCCGCTCTTATAGAGCACGTCTTCCATTATGACGGTAGTACTCTCTCCCGGCGCAAGATCCACTGTAATTACGTTGTTCGAACAGCTGCTTGTGTCCTGAGCGGAGTTGATAATGTATATCGTGAAGGAAAGATCGTAGTCGCCCATGTTCCGGAAGTTGAAAGAGTAGTCGTATGTGCTTCCCACTTTAAGCGTTATCGGATTTTCGCCGCCGTTTATCACGGAGTCGCAACGCCAGCCCTCGCCTGCGGGAACGTTTCCGCTGTATTCGAGAACCATGCCCTCTTCCGCGAATCCGCCCGCGCCGCCTTCCACTATCGCCTTTTGCTCGGGGTTTTCCTTGCCGAATCCCGCACTCCCCGTCGTAAGCGGTTTGAAGTTGGAGGAAATAAGCTGCGTGCCCTGTATGTAGCCCGTCTTGTCGGGTATGCCGTCGTTTCTCGCGTTGCCCAGCCACAGCCGCTTATATCCGTCCGCAAACTCGAAATACGGGTACACGGTGGTGTCCGTGCTTATAGCGGACGTATCTATTATTTCGCCGTTCTCGCCGTACCAGCCTTTGAGCGTACGCCCGGTGCTGTTGGTCACCTCGGGGAACGGATCGCCCGCGTTTATAGTCGCCGTCTTGCCGCCCGAAGCGAACGTCACGTCCGCGCTTCCCCCTATCGTAAGGGTATACGTATCGCCTGCGGGAGGCGTCTCCTCGTCGTCGGGATCGGCCGTCGGCGTGTATGCGGCTTCGGGCGCGGTAAGGTCGGAGCGGAGTTTGACGGACATGGAAATGCCGAGCTTCATGCCGTCCATGGCTTTATCCGCGACGAACAGAGGCAGAATGTTGCCGTTCGCCGTGAGCGAGTACTGCCCGACGCCCCTCATGCTCTCACCCGGCTGCAGGTTGACGTTAACGCGGTAACGGTTGCTCTCGAACGTAGTACTGCCGCCCGCAAAGTTATGCTCCGCGCCCCTGCTCACCTGGTAAACGTCAAGGTAAATCGGAGTGTCGCCCTTGTTCTCGAAGTTGTACGCCACTTCCCAGACGCCCGCGGTAATGTTGCAGGTAGTGTCCATGCGGACCGCCGAGCCCTTCTCTATGCTTCCGACGTACGTCAGTACGCTTCCTATCTCGGTGTAGTCGCGCTCGCCTTTTATAAGCTCGTTCGTCGTGCGCGTCATCTTCTTCGTTTCGGCGAACGATCCGGGCATGCCGTCGTAATTGATCTTGTTGCTTCCGATCACGGGAAGAGCGGTGTAACCCTCCTTTGCCGTGAAGTACGGGTATATCGTCGTAGCCGACGCGGGCATGGTGAACGCGTCTATCTTTTCGCCTTCGGAGTTCAGCCAGCCTGCTATCGTCCAACCGTTGCCGTTTACCGCAGGAAGAGAGGCGTTTTCGTTAAGCTCCGCCGTCTTGCCGCCGCTCATGAACGTCACGTCCGTATCTCCCCCTATCGTGAGGGTATACGTCTTAGCCTGAACGTCCGCACCCGTATCCTCGGCGGACATCAGCACCGTCAGATCCATTCCGCTCGCACCGCTACCGAAACGAAGCACCGTTGACGTCGTCGTCACGGACGAGGCGTAACGCGCGTCCGAAACGGACAGGCTACGGCTCTGCCCCGCGCCTATCGTCACGCTCGTCGCCGCTTCGTCCGACGCGGGCATGGAAACTTCCAGCGTTATATCGCTCTCGCCGTGATTGATGAACGTGTAGTCATAGCGATACAGCCGCCCGACGCTCGCGGAGTGACGCGTCGAATACGTTAAACTTACTCCCGCGGCAAGAGTATCGCCGTACGAAATGCGTACGCCGCGTTCGTTGCTCTCCACAACGTCCGTGCCCGTAAATCCGTCCGTTCCGATATCCCCTTCATTGCCCGCGGATGCGACAGGCAGTTTATCTGCCGAGCCGCTGCCGAATACGAGCATATCTCCCGCCGCGGGAGCATAATACGGCGCAACCGTTATATCGTGTTCGGGCATCACGGTATTGCTGTCGATAAACTCTATCGGCTGAGTATCCGTGCGGTACCACCCGCCCACGCCCCGACCCGTGGGATCGGTTATCTGTGATGCGGCGGGCATGGTCACAGGCGCGCCGTACACTATCTCGTTATTATAGTCTTCGCTTACCGACATGCCGTCAGGCAACGCGAACAGCACCTTTGCCGTCGGATCGGATTCGAGCGACGGGGTATATTCGGGTTCGGGAGCGGAAAGATCGGTGCGCTGTCTGACCGACATCGACATTCCCAGCTTCATGTTTTCCATTGCCCTGTCCGCAACGACGAGCGGGAGTATATTGGTGTTGGTCGTAAGATAATACTGCCCTTCGCCTCTCATGCTCTCTCCCGGATCGAGGTCCACGTCCACGCGGTAGCGATTAGCCTCGAACGTCGTACTGCCGCCCGCAAAGTTATGCTCCGCGCCCTTGCTCACCTGGTAAACGTCAAGGTGAATGGGCGAATTGCCCTTGTTTTCGAAGTTATACGCCACTTCCCACACGCCCTCGGGGACGGTGTGCTTGGTGTCCAGCCTGAATGCCGATCCGCGCACTATGCTTCCCGCGTAGTCAAGCAGACAGCCTATCTCGGCATATCCGCCCGCGCCGCCGCGCACGAGCTCGTTCGTAACGCGACGCATGGTCTGGGTCTCCGCAAACGACCCGGGCATTCCGTCGTAATTGAAATATCCGATTTTGCCGCTTCCGAGATCGGGGAGCGCGGCAAAACCCGCCTCCGCCGAAAAATACGGCGTAAGCGTCGAGTCGCTCCATATGCGGCAGTCGTCAATGCTCGTCATCGTCACTTTGCCGTCCGCGTCCGTTGCGGCAAATCCCGCAAGTTCGCGCACGTCTGCGACCGCGCTCGTGTCAAACGTGTCGGACGGTACGACGTCGCCTTTTTTCACTTGCAGGGTTGTCGCTCCGCCCGCGAACGTTACGAGAGAGCCCTCTTCCATGGAGACCGTGACCTGCTCTGCTTCCGCAGGATCGGAAGGCGTGTAGCCCGATCCGTAATCGAACATACCGTCGTAATCGGGACGGTTGCTTACATACGCGTTTTCAAGCGTCATCTCGGTGTCTATCTCTACGGGCGGCTTCTCTTCGGGTGCGTCGGTCTTGCCGCAACCCGCAGAAAAGACAAAAACAGCCGCCGAAAGCATGCCGGTGACTATCAGTAAGATCTTTCGTGCCGTTCTTTTCATCGTCATTCTCTCCTTTCGTGGATTCGGATGAACGGCGGCACGCAAAAAAATATATGTTAAAATAGTTTTCCCCCCATCACCCGCCTTTATTATATAACGCCACGTGCCCTTTGTACATTGCAAATTTTACATGAATTTACAAAATAATTGGCTGAATATTGCATTTTCAGCACGAACGCGGGATTTTCGCCATGTCGCCGCCGTTAGCATGCAAACGGCAGATCCGCTTGCCGAAGGCGGTTTTATGGCGAAGAATCCCTCGCCTGCGAACGCCCGTACAAGCTGTAAATGCGCTTGCCAAAGGCGGTTATATCTGTTATAATACGGGTGATGTCAAGATATAAGAAATATGACAAGAGAAACAAGGACTACTACCTTTCGGAGCTGGACGAACAGACTCTGAAAAAGCGCGCCGTCATCCTGCGCGTTCTGACGATAGCCGCGGCGGCGTTTTATGTGCCCTTTATCGCGCTGTACTTCGTCGGTTACCGCGCGGCGGCGTACATATCGGAGAGCTACGACGCGCTGTCGGCGTACATCGCGCTTACCTTTGCCCTGCCCGTCGCGCTCGTGTGGTGCGCGGTCATGTCCTTTTTCTCCTATACGCCCGTACGCGAAATGCCGGCGCGGAAAAGTCCGCCCTTCGGCTTTCGCGCCATTCCGTTCGTGGGTATGCTCGTTACCCTTCTCCTTTCCCTCGCGCTCGCCGCGTATCACACCGTGCTTGCCGCGTTTTCGGGCGGCTCGCCGTCGGATACGGGAGGGGCGGTGTCGCTGTGGATATGCTTCGCGCTCGTCGCCGCATACTACGTCTTTGCCTTCGTTACATACCGCGCAAGCGTTCTCGTGGAAGAGGAGACGGAAGAGGAAGAGAGCGAAAGGATAATACTCCCCACTTTCAGACTTTCGGAAGAGGAGCTCGAACGCGGCAAGGCGGAGTTCGAGCCGCCCAAGCCCAAGAAAAAGAAAAAACCGCACGGCGGCGATGACGCAGGCGCGGACAACGGCGGCGCAGACGAAAGCGGCTCGGACGGCGCGGAAAACGGCAACGAAGACGGGAGCAAAAAATAATAATTGCGGCGATGAGGTGATCCGCATTCCCCGAATAGCCCGCCGAAAAAGGTCGAATTTAGCCGAAAAGCGTCGCAATACGTCGCGATGCGTTCCATGCGGCGGGAAAATATCGGCGGCGTATGCGCGGTCAAAAGCATGACGTGTAAAGCCGAACGGCAAACACGCGGCGGGAAACTTACGGCGGCGTATGCGCGGTCAAAAGCATGACGTGTAAAGCCGAACGGCAAACGCGCGGCGGCGAAAATGCAAATAAACTTAAAGCGAAAAAGCGCACAAAAAGGGACTGCCCTGCTCGGGCAATCCCCTGTTTTTCGCCTGTGCGCTTTTCCGCCCCGCAAATGGCGCGGATAAATGCGCGGATTTATGCCTTATCGAGGTCTATGCAGAATACCGGAGAACCCCACCTTGCGGGACGCGCCGCATAGTTGGACGCGGTCAGCGGCGTTGTCTCCGAATCGAAATACTCGCCGATAACGAGCAGATACGGATCTTCATTGCTGAGCGCGGAGAAAGTGGTATCCTCAAACGTATACTTGCCTTCGGCGTTCGGGAGATAACCCGCCGTCTCAGCCGCGTCCGTGGACTGCGCGCCGTCTATGTTGCAGTGGATCATAAGGGGCGTTTTCATCGCCGCGAACGCACCCGCGCCCTCTGCGTTTGCGGCGTAAGCGAAGCCGTACTTATCGTCCGCGTCGTTGTACGCACCTGCGAGACTGACGTCGCCCGTAAACGTTATCGGACCGTGCTTGGTGGACATGTGGACGTATACCGCGGGTCCGTTGTCCGCCGCGTCTATATCGACGTCGTGAAGCGTTATGCCCTTTCCGCTCTGGAACATTATCCCGCAAGCGGACGCTTTGAGCGTTTGGAGATCGCCGCAGCCGTACACTTTAAGTCCGTCTATTTCAAGTGCGTCGCCGCTCAGCGAATCGTCGGCGTAAATGCAGTACGCGTATATGCCCGAAAGCGCGGTCTCCGTTATTTCCACGTTTCTGAGCGTTATGGTCTCCTTCACGTTGACCGTCGCGCTCTTGCCCGTATCGGCGTTTTTCTCATACCTGGAAATAAATATGCCGTAAGCCGCCTTCATTTCCGAATCGTTTGCGGACATATCCTGCTCGCCCTCGGAAACAGCCTTGTCGAGGTCGCCGACTATCTTCACGTTTTCGAGAGAAACGCCGTCGGCGTATATATTCACGAGACCGACTGCGAAATTATTCGCCTCGTTATGGGTGTCGCCCGCTCTGAACGCTTTGCCCTGCTCGTTGCCCTGCGAAAAATCGAACACCGTTTCTTCGCCGCCGCGCACCGTTATCTTCTTGTCGAGATCGAGGAAGTCGCGGAACGTATACGTCGTATAAGGGTCGAGGTTTATGACCTCGCCCGCGTCCGCTTCCTTCACTGCGGCAGCAACGTCCGCTCCGTTCGCCGTCGCTCTCACGGTTATCGTGAACGAGACGGTCTTTTCCTCGCCGCCCTCCGAATACGAAACGACTACGTCTTTCTTCCCGGCGGCGGACATGTCGGGCGCAGCGCACATCTGCGCCGTCACTTCGACGTCTTTCGCGCTTCCGTCCGAATAAACGGCGGTTATTACCGCGCCCGACGGATCGAACGCGTCGCCCGCGGCGTATTCCGTTTTCGTCGGCCCGCTTTTGAGCGAAACTGACGTGAGAACGGCTTCGTCCGATCCGCCGCAGGCAGACAAGCCGAAGCACATTGCAGCGGCGAGCACGCACACGGCGAGCATGATTACAGTTTTCTTCATAGTATACCTCCGTAAAAAAATTTCATTCTGTCGTTCCGAATGGAAATATCCGCCCTTATCGCCCCCATGGAGATATCCGCCCTTATCGCCCCCCCTCGCGATCACGCTCACTTATATTCTAACACCCCCCCCCCACGCATTGTCAAGCGATCGTACGGTCTTTATATAAATTCTTTCGCTTGACGGCGAAAAGATACGGCTTCCTCCCGCGCGCGGGCTTTCATAAGCGGGCGGGCGCGGGCATAGTATGGGAATATGGACATATGCGAGAAATACGGGACTTGTCAGAGCGGGCTGGACGACGCGGAAGCGGAGCGCAGGCGCGGGCTGTACGGAGAAAACGTACTGCAAAAGAAAAAACCGCCCTCGCTCGCGCGGAGATTCGTCAGACAACTCAAAGATCCCATGCTTATAATTCTGCTGGGCGCGGCGGCGGTGGGACTCGTGCTCGCCGCAACGGACTTTACCCCGTCCGCGCTGTTCGAGCCGCTGCTCATAACGGGAATAGTGGCGATGAACGCACTGCTTTCCGCCGTTCAGGAGCGCAGTGCGCAGCGTTCGCTGGACGCGCTTGGCATCATGAGCGCGACTAAGTGCAAGGTGCGTCGGGAGGGCAAGGAGCGCATCATAGACGCGCGCGAACTCGTCCCCGGCGACGTCGTTCTTTTGCACGCGGGCGACGTCGTGCCGGCCGACTGCGTTCTTACCGAAGCGCATTCTCTCAGCGGCGAAGAGAGCATGCTGACGGGTGAAAGCATACCCGTATCCAAATCGGAGGGCGACACGGTGTACTCGGGTTGCCGCATAATAACGGGAAGCGGGTGCGCGGTGGCGGACGCGACGGGAATGAGTACGGAGATGGGGCGCATCGCCGCTCTTCTGGACGGCACGTCAGAAAGATATACGCCCTTACAGGAAAAGCTGAAAAAACTCAGCGAACAACTGGGAGTGATCTCCCTCGTAATATGTTTCGTCGTGTTCGCGCTCGGTCTCGCGGGCATATATATACTCGGAAACCGCGAGCTGACGGTGATGACACTGCTCATGACCGCCGTCGCACTCGCCGTTTCCGCATTGCCCGAAGGGCTGCCGACGACGGTAACTCTCGTTCTCAGCGCGGGAATGAAGAGGCTGGTCGCAAAAAAGGCGGTAGTGCGCAAACTGCCCGCAGTGGAGACTCTCGGCAGCGTTTCGGTGATATGTACGGACAAAACGGGTACGCTTACCACGGGCAAGATGACGGTGACGGAGTACACCGACGAGCGTACTCTCACTCTCGCCGCGCTGTGTACGGACAACGCGTCCGATCCGACGGACGCCGCCATTCTCGAGAGAATGCCCCGCCCCGACTGCGTGCGGCTGTCCGTCACGCCGTTCGATAACACGGTCAGGCGGATGACCGTCGTCGTCAGGTACTGCGGACAGCTGCTGGAAATAAACAAGGGCGCGGCGGAGAGCGTATGCCGCGGCGCGGGCGGATTCGCGGCAGTCATGGAAAAGCGCGGTCTGCGCGTTCTCGCCGTTACCTACCGCGTTCTGCGCTCGCCTGACGATCTCGGCGGAGGCGAAGCGACTTTCGCGGGACTGATAGGCCTTTCCGATCCTCCCCGCCCCGAAGCCGCGGAAGCCGTCGCAAAGTGCGTGAGCGCGGGCATACGCCCCATAATGCTCACGGGAGACGGCGCGGGCGCGGCGCGTTCTACCGCCCTTGCCGTCGGACTGAACGCCGAAGAGGTGCTTACGGGAGCGGACATAGAGCGCATGACGGACGACGAGCTTACGAAAAAGCTAAAAACAGTCAGCGTGTTCGCGCGCGTCACTCCGTCGGATAAACTGCGGATAGTAAAACTGCTCCGCGCCGCGGGAGAGGTCGTGGGCGTTACGGGCGACGG
>DXHT01000076.1 GCA_019113265.1 Bacillota bacterium
TGATGCCTCTTGCCTTCTCTTCGGGAGCCTTATCGATATCTTCGTATCTCATCTTCTGAGAAAGTCCCTTAGCGGCGAGAGTCATGGTGATAGCTGCGGTAAGCGTGGTCTTACCGTGGTCGACGTGACCGATGGTGCCGATATTTACGTGCGGCTTGCTGCGGTCAAATTTTGCCTTTGCCATATTATTTTTCCTCCAATGAATTTACGTTGTTTGTGATCTCTTTACATTATATATCAAACTTTGCGTTTTGTAAAGAGTTTTCCATATTATTTTTGATCAGTTCTTCCTTGCGCGTTCGCCGATTATCTTGTCCGCGATGTTCTTAGGCACTTCCGCATAATGATCGAACGTCATCGTGTAGTTGCCTCTGCCCTGCGTGTTGGAGCGCAGTGCGGTGGAATAACCGAACATTTCGCTGAGCGGAACTTCCGCCTTGATGATCTGCGAGCCGTTGTTGATCTCCATACCCATGAGGTTGCCACGGCGGCGGTTTACGTCGCCCTGCACGGTACCGAGGTACTCTTCGGGAATGGTGATCTCCACTTTCATTATGGGTTCGAGAAGTACGGGATTCGCCTTTGCGACGCCCTCTTTGAACGCGAGCGAGCCTGCGATGTGGAACGCCATTTCGGACGAGTCGACGTCGTGATACGATCCGTCGTACACCGTCGCGCGGAAATCCACGGTCTCGTAACCGGCGAGCACGCCGTTCATTCTCGCTTCCGCTATACCCTCGTTGATAGGCTGTATGAATTCCTTCGGGATGGAACCGCCGACGGTCTTGTCCACGAACTCATAGCCCGATCCCGCGGGAAGCGGCTCGAACGTGACTTTACAATGTCCGTACTGACCTTTACCGCCCGACTGCTTGATGTACTTGCCTTCGGCGTCCACGGTCTTGCGGAACGTCTCGCGGTAAGCGACCTGAGGCTTGCCGACGTTTGCCTCCACCTTGAACTCGCGCAGCAGTCTGTCTACGATTATTTCAAGATGAAGCTCGCCCATACCGGCGATTATCGTCTGACCCGTCTCCTGATCGGTGTAGGTCTTGAACGTGGGGTCCTCTTCGGCGAGCTTCTGCAAAGCTATCGCCATTTTTTCCTGACCCGCCTTGGTCTTGGGCTCTATCGCAACGCGTATGACGGGATCGGGGAACTCCATGGATTCGAGCACGATGGGGTGCGCGGGATCGCAGAGCGTGTCGCCCGTCGTCGTGTCTTTAAGGCCGACGAACGCGCATATGTCGCCCGCGAATATCTGTTCCACTTCGGTACGGCTGTTAGCGTGCATCATGACGATACGGCTGACGCGCTCTTTCTTGTTCTTCGTCGAGTTGAGGACGTAAGAACCGGTCATGAGCGTACCGGAATAGCAACGGAAGAAAGCGAGTTTACCGACGAACGGATCCGCCATGATCTTGAACGCAAGACCCGCGAACGGAGCCTCGTCGCTCGTCTCTCTCTCCTCTACCGTCTCGCCGTCGAGCAGCGTCCCCTTGATGTGAGGAACGTCGAGCGGGCTGGGCATGAAGTCCACTATCGCGTTGAGAAGGAGCTGAACGCCCTTGTTCTTATAGGACGATCCGCACACGACGGGTACGAGCGTCATGCTTATCGTACCTTTACGCAGAGCGGCTTTGATCTCGTCCGTCGTGAACGACGCGCCCTCGTCCTCGAAATATCTCTCCATGAGAGCGTCGTCCTGCTCGGCTACCGCTTCGAGCAGCTTAGCGCGGTACTCTTTGACGAGGTCTGCCATGTCGGCGGGAATGTCCTCGTCGCGCACGTCCTTGCCGAGGTCGTCGTAATAAACTTCGGCGCGCATGGTCACGAGATCGACGACGCCTCTGAACGTCTCCTCTTTGCCGATGGGGAGCTGAATGGGAACGGGGTTCGCGCCCAGACGCTCTTTTATCATACGAACGACGTTGAAGAAGTTCGCGCCGTTTATATCCATCTTGTTGACGTATGCCATGCGAGGCACGCCGTACTTGGTCGCCTGACGCCACACCGTCTCGGACTGCGGCTCGACGCCGCCCTTCGCACAGAATACGGCAACCGCGCCGTCGAGGACTTTGAGCGAACGCTCGACTTCGACGGTGAAGTCAACGTGACCCGGCGTATCGATGATGTTTATACGCGTCATCGGGCTGGTAGGCGTCTTCCAGAAAGTGGTGGTAGCGGCGGAAGTGATCGTTATACCTCTCTCCTGCTCCTGCTCCATCCAGTCCATCGTCGCCGCGCCCTCGTGCACCTCGCCTATCTTATGCACCTTACCGGTGTAGAAAAGTATACGTTCGGTCGTCGTGGTCTTGCCCGCGTCGATGTGCGCCATGATTCCGATGTTACGCGTATTTTCGAGTGAATATTCTCTTTTTGCCATATTGTCTCCTTGCACCCGCCTCGGGCAAACCCGCGCGGATTACCAGCGGAAGTGAGCGAACGCCTTGTTCGCTTCCGCCATTCTGTGCATCTCTTCCTTACGCTTGAAGGACGCGCCCGTCGAGTTGTATGCGTCCATGAGCTCTGCGGCAAGACGCTCTTTCATCGTCTTTTCGCCGCGCTTGCGCGAGAAAAGGACGAGCCAGCGGATGCCGAGAGTCTGACGGCGTTCGGGGCGTATCTCCATAGGGACCTGATACGTCGAACCGCCCACTCTGCGGGCCTTGACTTCAAGCTGAGGCATGACGTTTTCGAGAGCCTTGGTGAATACGTCCATGGGCTCCGAACCCGTCTTTTCCTTTATTATATCGAAAGCATCGTATACTATCTTCTGCGCGATGCCTTTCTTGCCGTCCAGCATCACCTGATTGGTGAGCTTGGTAACGACCTTACTGCCGTAAATAGGATCCGGAAGCACGTCGCGCTTCGGGACTCCGCTTCTTCTGGGCATAAAATCAATCTCCTTTTGAAAATCAGTTTTCAGTCACGCAAAAGACTTATTTGGGTTTCTTTGCGCCGTACTTCGAGCGGGCTTGCATGCGCTTTGCGACACCGTTGGTATCGAGGGCACCGCGAATTATGTGGTACCTTACGCCGGGCAAATCCTTCACTCTGCCGCCACGAACGAGCACGACACTGTGTTCCTGCAAGTTGTGCCCCACACCGGGGATATAAACCGTTCCTTCCATCTTGTTGACAAGACGGACACGCGCGATCTTACGAAGAGCCGAGTTAGGCTTCTTGGGAGTAGCCGTCTTGACCGACAGGCATACGCCGCGCTTCTGAGGGTTACGTTCGAGCAGAGGAGAAACGGATTTCTTGACGCTCGTCTCGCGGCCCTTTCTGATGAGCTGGTTGATAGTGGGCATGTTACTCTACCTCCTTTTAAGCAGTATTGCCGTCCGCTCCGAAAATCTCTTTTCAAAAGTCGGGACTAAGCCTGCGCTTAAACCGCAGGCTAAAATATTATACGATACCGCAGGGCGATTGTCAACGATTTTAACACACTTTTACGCTTTTATGCGCCGCGCGCGCCGCATTCTGCCGCTCCGCTCCGTCCGTCTGACAGCAGTTTCGATATTCTTAACGCCGCGCGGGTGCGTTTTTGCTTGACCGCGCCGCTCCGCTTGTGCTATAAGTAGCATATACGGCGTTCCGACGCGAGCGCCGCATAACGGAGGAAGTCATGACCGAAAGAGAAAAAATGCTCGCGGGCGAGCTTTACGACCCCAACTGCGAAGAACTGCAAACGGCGCGCACGCGCGCGCACGACCTCTGCACGCGCTACAACGCGCTCGCCGAGTCGGACAAAGAAAGAGCAGAGCTGTTAAAAGAGCTGCTCCCCGGTCTCGGTGAGGACGGCTATATCCGGGGCCCGTTTTACTGCGACTACGGCTTCAATATAAAGGCGGGCGCGCGGTTTTTCGCCAACTTTCACTTCACCGTGCTCGACTGCGCGGAAGTGAACATCGGCGACGACGTCATGTGCGGACCAAACGTATCGCTGTACACCGCCCTCCACCCTCTCGACCACAAACAGCGCAACTACCGCAGGCGTGAAAGCGGCGAGCTTTACGACCTCGAATACGCCAAGCCCGTAACGATAGGCAAAAACTGCTGGCTCGCGGGCGGCGTGACCATCCTTCCCGGGGTCACGATAGGAGAAGGGTGCGTCATAGGAGCGGGCTCGGTGGTAACGCGCGACATCCCCGCGCACGCCCTTGCCGTAGGTAACCCCTGCCGCGTCATAAAAATGCTCTGAGCCGCCACCGCATCAAAAGCGGCGCGTTACTTCCCGCCGCCGAGAAACAGGCAAAACGACAAGCCGCTCGCTATTATTACGGCAAAACGCGAACGGCAAAAGCAAAAAACGATAAGCCGCCGCGCCGAAAAGGCGCGGCGGTCGTTTTATTCCGTGACCAAAGCGCGGACGCATTTAAGCGCGGGGCGCGTTCTGCATCTTCTACGCCGCGCGACTTGAAAAAAAGTGCGGCTAAGCGTCGGTGGCAGTTCCGGTCAGAGGGCGGAGGACGGATCGCGGCATATGTCGCCGCCGAGAGAAACGTCCGTTTTAAGTCCCAATCGCAGTTTCATCGCGGCGGAAGCGGGCGCGATGGGAGGCATGACGGTTATGCCGAGCGCGCCGAACAGCTCCGCGCTTTCGTAGCGGGAGCGCGGCAATGCGCCCGTCGCGTAGAGAGATATCCCCCGCTCGGCGCACTTTCGGCAGTAGCGAACGAAATCCTCCCGCGCCGTCGGAAGAGTGGCGGAGTGAAACAGCGGAAAAAGCACCTTGCGCACGCCCTCAGGCGGCTCGGGAAGCGCGAACACGCTTTGCGGCATTACGAGCATGACGTCGGATGGCGACAGGAGCGCGCCGACGTCCGCGGGAGGCATGCCGTCGGGTTCGCAGTCGGACGGATAAACGGAGAGCTTGCCCCCGTCGTACTCCGCGATTCTGCCGCCGAGCGCGGTCATTTTATCCGAGTACGGCGCGAACGGCATGAGACGGGAGCCGCGGAACACGGATGCGGAATCGCCCGAAGCGGAAACAGCATACACGCCGCGCATACCGGACGAGGCGACGGCGGCGCAGGCGGCAAGGCACAGTGGCGCGTCCGAACCCTCCGTAAAAGGCGGGCGCATGGCGGACGCCATGACGACGGGAGCGGACAATGAGCCGAGGGCGTAGGACAGCGCGGCGGCGGTAACGTCCAGAGTGTCCGTTCCGTGCGTCACTATAACGCCGTCCGACGACTCAAGCGCACGCTTTACCGCACCGACGATCTTTGCCACTCCCCGTCCGTCCGCGTTTTCGCTGAGAGTTTTCATAAACGGCGACACCTCGCAATCGGCTTGCGGCGCGCCCGCTTTCACCGCGCGGCAGACAAGCGGTCCTATGTCCGCGGCGGGGCGGAGCACTCCGTTCTCTCCGACGCACTCTATCGTGCCGCCCGTTGTTATCACCGTTATCTTCATGACAATAGTATGTTACTTACAAAGGCGTTTGTCAAGCGGCGGAGGGGCGCGGCGCGTTTTTTCGCGTTTTGCCCTAAAAAAGCGAAAAGAAAGCGATTAGAAACGCGCGCGGCGGGTATAATCGCTTATATGAAAAAGCAGTGCAGAGAAGTGATATACCTCATAGGCGACAGCGACGAGAAACGCCGCATGATGCGCGAAGAACTGCCCGGAATAGCGCGGGCGATGAACGACGAAGTCACGGACATATGCCGCATGAACGGCAAGGACTATTACGTCGTCGGCAAGCACCCGTTCTCCGGCTTTACCGTCGCGCAGTACGTGCGTTACAGACACGCTCTCCTTTCGGACAAGCCGCTTTCGGCAAAGCAGGTGCGCACCGCCATGCGATCCGTCGGGCTGAAAGTCCGTTCGGGCAGACGGCTGGGCAGCTTAGGCTATATGGACAGGCGGCTCGCCGCGCTTGCGGGCAGCGTTAAAGAGGACACCCGCACGCTGGTAGTCGATCTCGACGGCGTCCCCTACTCCCGCTCTCTGCGCTCTTCCGTCCGACGCGCCGCAAAACGGCTCAGAAAGACATTCGAAGTGTGGATCTCCGTTACCGATTCGCGCCTGGCGGACAAGAACGCCTCTCTCGCCGAAATGCGCACGGGCAGCGTCATCGCGCTAAACAGGAACACGTTCCGCTCCCGCCCGCTCTCGCGCAGACTGCTTCTCGCACGGCTGCGCCGCTGTTTCGCGCCGCCCTCCGACCCGCTCGAAAAGGGCAGAGTGATAGAGGTCAGCAAGGAGCGCACCTGACGCGCTTTTTAGCGATTCGCCGCGCTTTCGGCGAAACGGACTTTAAGCACTTAACGCTTTTAAGCGCGAAAGGTGCATTAAGCCCGTCTGCCGCGCTTTCGGCAAAATTCCTTTGCGAACTTTAAGCGTTTTTCGGCGCGGCGGAAAGCTCTGCCGCATTAAAAAACGCATATCGGGTCATATTTGTCACTCGTTCCGCGCGGGATCGGCTTTTATCCTCCTTTTGCCGCTACCCGCAAAAAAGCCCGCGCCTTAAAGCGCGGGTTTTTTACATGTACCGTTTTCGTATCAAGCGTCGCCGTTACTGCCCGCGCGCCGCCCGAGTCGTACCGATTACGGCCAGCCGAGCAGTAGTCGTCCGAACATTATCAGAAAGGACGATTGGTATAAAGCGTCTTATAGATGAACGCGGTGGACGGCGTCAGCACGAAGTAGTCGTCGGCAAGGAGCGAATCCGCATCGTAACCGAAGTAGCCGCAGAACTCGCGCACGAGGGGTTCGAGCTCGCTCTTGTCCGTGACCGCGCTCACCTCCGTCTGACGGGGAAGATCCTGCGGGACGAACTTACTGCGGACGTATATCTTACCGCCGTGCATACCCGTGGAGGTGAAATCGCCCACGCACGGTCTGTCCTCGCAGCCGATGCCGAGCACGACTATGCGTCCGCCCGCCTGGTATTCGCCGAGGTACGCGCCGGCACTGCCGCCCACCACTATTTCGGGAACGGCGGAGCCGTACTCCTTCATATGAATGCCCACGCGCCAGCCCGCATAGCCCTTGATGAATATGCGGCCGCCGCGCATGCCGTAGCCCGTGGTGTCGCCGCAGTTGCCGTAAATGACGAGCGATCCGCCCGACATGGTATCGCCTACCGCGTCCTGCGCGTTGCCGCGGACTTCTATGCGGCAACCGTCCATATACGCTCCGAGGGCGTTGCCCGGCGTGCCGTTTATCACTATGCTCTTGCCGCTCGCGCCCGCCGCTATATAGCGCTGACCGAGGACGTTGTTTATCGTTATGTCACTATCCTTGCCGCTCTTTACGAGTCTGTCCAGCTCGGCGAAGTGCATCCCTTTTGCGTCTATTATCATATCACGCTCCCTCCTTTCCGAGCACACTGTGCACATAATCCATGCCGAGCGCGGCAAGTCCGGGATTGCGCACGAGCGAGGCAAAATCCACGCTTTCGATGTCCGTCTGTCTGCGGATCATGTCGGTAAGAATGCCCACGCGCGAATATCCGCCTATCTGTATGAATCCGCGCAGTTTTCCGTCCTTGACGAAAAATCTGTGGAAACTGCCGTTTTCCTCTATCGTGAGAGGCTCTCCGTCATAGCTGCCCGCGGTTATGATGTGCAGACCGAGGAAACCGCCCGCGTTCACGGGGAGATAGTTGCGCTTTTCACGGCTGCCGCCGCTCATGAACGTGCCCGCGGTCTCGCCCTGCATATACGCGTTGGGCTGAATGAACAGCGGACGGGTATTGCCGAACGTCACGTCGTAGCTGAGCGTGCAGTCGCCCGCCGCGTAAACGTCCTTGACGTTCGTCATCTGATCGTCGCCCACGACGATACCGCGGAAAGGTCTGCCCGACTCGGTCATGCGCTCTACCGCGCAGCCGATTTCTGCGGCAAGGGCGGTGTTGGGGCGCACGCCCACGGCGGTGACGAGGACGTCGAAGTCTATCTCCGCGCCGCTGCGCAGAGTGGCGAATCCGTCGCCGTAGCTCGACACGCAGTCGGAGAGGTAGAACTTTATGCCCTTGCCTTCGAGGTATTTCCTGATGATCGCGCTCGCGTCCGCATCCATTACGGCGGGAAGAACGCGATCCGCCATATCCACGACGGTTATGCTGCCGACGCGCGGATAAAGTCCCTCGGCGGCTTTAAGACCGGTAAGTCCCGCGCCTATGATGAGTACGCGGCTGCTCTTGTCCACTGCCTTTTCTATGGCAAGAGCGTCGTCCAGCTTGTTGAACGTGAACTTCTTTCTGACGTTGTCATACCCTTCCGTGGGAGGAACGACGGGAGAAGAGCCCGTGGCTATGAGCAGTTTGTCATAGGGGTAGGATTTGTTTCCGCACATCACTTTGTGCGCTTTCGCGTCTATCTTATCAACGCGCTCGCCGAGAACGAGGCTGACGTTCATCGCGGAGTAGAATCCCGCGGGGCGGTAGTCCATCTTGTCGCGCGTCGTCATGCCTTCGAGGTAGTAGGATATGAGCGGGCGGCCGTAGCAGGGGTATTTTTCGTCGGTGATGACGGTTATTTTGCCCTCTTTGTCGCGCTTTCTTATAGCCTCTATCGCGCCTATGCCGGCGACGCCGTTGCCTATTATAACGTACTGTGCGGCTTTATCTGTGTTTTTCACGGCTCACTCCTCCTCGAAAACTATTGCCTCGTTGGGGCAGTGCAGCACGCACTGAGGCGTGTAGTCGCGGCCTGCACAGAGCTGGCACTTCTTTATGGGCTTATTGTCGCCGCCGTCCACTATGCAGCCGTAAGGGCACATCGCAATGCAGGTATGGCAACCGACGCACTTGGTCTTGTCCACGCGCACCGCGCCGTAACCGTCGCGGTAGAGCGCGCCGCTTATGCAACCTTTAAGGCAGAGCGGGTCGTCGCAGTGACGGCAGTCCACGGCAAAGTGGATGGGACCGACTTCTTCCACCTGCATTCCCGCGGGAGGAGTCGCGCCGCCGTCGAAAGCGAACGGAAAGTTCTTTTCGCCCGAACCGCTGTATACGCACCAATACTCGCACAGGCGGCAACCGAGGCACCATTCTTCTTTAACATATACTCTTTTCATCCCTCTGTCTCCTTATATCATTCGCCCGCGTGTTTGATGCCGAGTATGTCGAGTTCTTTCTGCGTCATTCCGACGCCGCGGAGCATGAGTCTGTTGCCGCGCAACGCCTCTATCGAGTTGATGCCCATGCCGCCCATGATCTCCTTTATCTCGTGCGCCCACGCGCTTACGAGATTTACCAGACGGCGCGCCGCGACTTCGGGATTGAGACGCTGAACGAGTTCGGGCACCTGAGTCGCAATACCCCAGTTGCACCTGCCCGCATGGCAGCTGCGGCAGAGGTGGCAACCTATCGCAAGGAGCGCGGGAGTAGCTATGTACACCGCGTCCGCGCCGAGAGCTATCGCCTTTACGACGTCGCCGCTCGTGCGCACCGAACCGCCCACGACTATGCCGACGCTGTTCCTTATGCCCTCTTCGCGCAGGCGGGTATCCACCGCCGCGAGAGCGAGCTCTATGGGTATACCGACGTTATCGCGTATACGCGTGGGAGCCGCGCCCGTGCCGCCGCGGAAACCGTCTATCGCTATGATGTCCGCGCCGCTGCGCGCAATGCCGCTCGCTATCGCCGCGACGTTATGCACCGCCGCTATCTTGACGATGACGGGCTTTTTATAGTCCGTCGCCTCTTTGAGGCTGTAAACGAGCTGGCGCAGATCCTCTATCGAGTAGATATCGTGGTGAGGAGCGGGAGAGATCGCGTCCGTTCCCATGGGGATCATACGCGTGCGCGACACTTCGGGACCTATTTTGCTGCCGGGAAGGTGTCCGCCGATACCCGGCTTCGCGCCCTGACCTATCTTTATCTCGATGGCCGCGCCCGCGCCGAGGTATGCGGGGTGAACGCCGAAACGTCCGCTCGCCACCTGCACTATCGTGTTCGGACCGTATTTATAAAGGTCTTCGTGCAAGCCGCCCTCGCCCGTATTGTAGAACGTGCCCAGCGTTTCCGCCGCTTTCGCAAGAGCGAGGTGCGCGTTCTTGGATATCGAACCGTAGCTCATTGCGGAGAACATTATGGGAACTTTGAGTTCGAGGTTGGAGTATTTCTCCGCCTCTATGCTGCCGTCGGGAAGGTATCTGATCTCCTCCGGTTTTTTGCCGAGGTAGGTGCGTATCTCCATGGGCTCGCGGAGCGGGTCTATGGACGGGTTGGTGACCTGAGAGGCGTTGAGGAGTATCTTATCCCAGTAGACGGGGTAGCTCTTGGGCGTTCCCATGCTGGAAAGGAGCACGCCGCCCGTATCCGCCTGACGGTATATATCCTTTATTATATCTTCGGTATAGTTCGCGGAGGGTTTGAAGCAGTGATCGGTCTTTACTATTTTGAGCGCCTTCGCGGGGCAGAGCGTCACACAGCGGTGGCAGTTGACGCACTTGGAGTTGTCGACGTAAAGCACGTCGCGTTTTTCGTCGTACATGTGCACTTTGTTCGCGCACTGTCGCACGCACACTTTGCACTTTATGCAAAGCTCCTTATTGCGCACGACTTCGTAATCGGGCTGTATGTAGTCTATCATCTGCCGTTCTCCTTATCCAGTTCCACTATGACGGGTTCTCCGCCCGCCGGGCTCCACGTGCGCGTCGGTTCGGGACAAATGGAGCGGATCGCGCACTCCTCACTCGCAACATACGTCACGTCGTCCTTCTCCGCCGCCACCATGCTGCGCAGTTTGAGTCTGTCGTTGAGCGCCATCATACCGCCGGAATATCCGAGTATGATGGAGAACGGACCTGTTATAAGCAGCGACGCATACATATTGCGCAGTGTCGTCAGCTTTTCGCGCTCCTTGGGCTCCATGCGCTCTATCTGCTCCCAGAACGGCGGCGCGATCACCTTCGCCACGTCGGGAAGAGTGAGCTTGCGCTTGCGGTGCAGATAGTCTATTATATAGGTTATGACTTCGGTATCGGTGAGCAGCGTGCACTTGTAGCCGTACATCTCCATGAAACGCCTGTTCGCGTCGTAAGAGCTTATCTCACCGTTATGTACCACCGTGTAGTCGAGGATGTTGAACGGGTGCGCGCCGCCCCACCAGCCGGGAGTGTTCGTCGGATAACGGCCGTGCGCCGTCCAGCAGTAACCCTTGTAGTCGCCCAGGCAGTAGTACTCGCCCACGTCCTCCGGGTATCCGACGCCCTTAAACACGCCCATGTTCTTGCCGGACGAGAACACATACGCACCCTTTATCTTGGTGTTGATGTGTATGACCGAACGGCAGACGTACTCTTCCTCGTCCAGCTCGGTATGCGCCATTATCTCGGGCTGAAGCTTGCCGAAATAACGCCATATAAGGGGCGCGCCCTTAATGCCGTATACCTTGCGCGTGGGTATGCGCTCCATATTGGAAATGTCGAAGCGTACTTTGAGGAACGCTTCCGTCTCTTCCCTCGCGCGGTCGTTGTCGTAAAAGACATGGAACGCATAGTGGTCGGGAAAGTCGGGGTAAATGCCGTATCCCGCAAAGCCGCCGCCCAGACCGTTTGAACGATCGTGCATATAGGACATTGCGTCGACGGCGTCCGTCGCAGGCAGTGCCCTGCCGCTCCGCGAGAAGTATCCGCAGATAGCGCAACCGCTCGGTATGCGGGTGTTGCCCTCTCTGCGTTCTTCGGCTACCCTTTCGGTCATCTGATCGATTTCGTCCATTGCTGTTTACTCCCTCTTTAACATAAAACGTCCTGAACGCATGAAATTACGTTCGGGACGCCGTTGTCCTTGATCGGTATTTGCCCGCCACCTGCGGGCGATAAAGCGCTTTTTTACCCAAGCGCTATTAGAATAATAGCGCGCATCGGCGCATTTGTCAAGCGATTTTTTAATATTTTTGTTATAAATTGCCCACGCCGCTAACGCCGACGGGATAAGGCGGCCATCGCGGACGGAATATCGGGCTTGAGTGAACCGCGCTTTTCGTCCCGCGTCGGACGAGTGCCGCGGACGCTTATTCAGCCTCGCCCTGCGGAAAGCCAATCGCGCTTTTTGCCCGGGCCCCGGCGCACGACGTGCGGAAAGAACGAGAAGCAGAGCACCGCGACGGACGCGCACCACGCGAGAGGATCGGCAGTGCAAAGCGCGAAATACGCCGCATTGCCCGCAGCCGCGTCCACGGGCGCGCCGTTTACCGCAGAAGGCAGGAACAGGCATACCAGGACCCGCGCTATAAGCTCTCCCGCGCCCGCGCCGAGAACGAACGCGGACTTTCCCACGCCCTGCACCGCTCCTCGCAGTACGAACACCGAACCGAGCACCGCGTACATCGCAAAGTCTGTATAAAGATATATGTTACCGTAGCGTATGGTCTCGGAAGTTATCTTTTCGGGACTTAAAAATATGTAAAGGTACGCGCCGTTTATGGTGAGCAGCATGCCTATGCCCGCAGTGATGACGAACAGCGCGAGCATGAGCAGCATCGCGCGCCCCGCGCCCTTCTTGACGCGCTCGTCCGCGCCCGCGCCGCTGTTCTGCGCGATAAAACTTGTCACCGCGACGCCGAGACCCATGAGCGGCGACATCATGAAGTTGTTCAGCTTGTTCGCCGAGCCGAAGCCGTTCTGCGCGTAATGCCCCGCTATCATCTCGCCTCCCAGCATATCGAAGGACACGACGCAGCTCTGCATGACTATTATGCCGACGGCAAGCACGGAAAACTGCAATCCGAGAGGTATGCCCTGCACGAGGTGACGGCGAAAGTCCGCCGCCGAGAACTTCCAGTTCTCTTTGTGCAAGCGAAGATCCTTATATCTGACGACGGCATACACGAAGCACGCGACCGCGCTGAGCAGTTGCGCGGCGACCGTTGCCGCCGCGGCTCCCGCCGCTCCCCAGCCGAAGCCCGCGATAAACAGAATGTCCAGCCCGATATTCAGCACCGTCGAGCCGATAAGGAACGCGAGAGGCGTCGCGGAATCGCCTATACTGCGAAGAAGCGAGCATATGAAGTTATAGAACATCTGCGCGACTATGCCCGCAAAGATTATTATGCAATAGGTCTTTGCCGCGTCGTACACCTCTCTGCCCGCCTCGCCGCCGTCCGGCGTTATGTTTATCCACGCGAGCATGGGATCGATGAGGAGTATGCTCGCGGCGGTAAGGATCGCGCTTATAACGGCGCACAGCACTATCTGCACCGCAAACGACCTGCGCATGCCCTCCTTGTCGCCCGCGCCTATCCTCAGCGACGTGACGACGCAAAAGCCCGCCGTCGAGCCGAACGCGAATTGGAGAAATATGAAAATGAGCGACGCGGAGTCGTTTATCCCCGCGACCTTGCCCGCGCTGAGCGTCTGCCCGCATATGGCGGCGTCGCTTATCGTATATATCTGCTGAAACAGGTACGACAAAATGACGGGCAGCGAGAACACTATCATGCCCTTGGCTATACTGCCCGTTGTAAGATCCACCGGCCCGAATATCTTTTTTATAAGCCCCCTTATGCCTTTCGATTCAGACATACGCTCCTCCGCTCCCATTCGGCAACCGTTATTATATTCCGCAAAATTGCGATTGTCAACGGATTTTTAACGGATATTAAGCGCGGGATCGACGAAAAAGCGGAGAGCGCGGTACGCTCTTCGCTCATTCGTAGCTTATTACCTTGTACTCGTCGGAGGGAGGCGCGTCCGTTATCTCGACGACGCGCGAATATATCAGATCCGCCACTTTGTCCGCACCGTACTCTCCGGCGCACCAGCGGGCGCGGTATATATACGGTTCGGCTTTCTCCCTGTGCGCCGCCATGTCGGCAAGCGTACGCGCCGCCTTTGCGGGATCGGGGATATACATGGCGTTACCCACTATTTTGGTGTAATACTTCTTTATGCCGCTCTCTATGGGCGTTATGCACTTGGTTATTATTATCGGCATGCCGAAGAACGTCGGCTCCGCCACGGAGTTCGCGCCACTCTTGCCGACGAACACGTCGGACATGCACACGAGTTGGAGCATGTTGTACGCATAGCCGTATACGTCCAGCCGAGTGGGCGCGGACGGCTTTTTCGCCCGAAGCCGCTCCGCTCCCTTTTCGTTTTTGCCGCATACCGCTATAATGCGCAGATCGGCTTTCAAGGCAAGGAGCTCTTCCACCGTGCGTTCCAGCTTTGCCATTCCGTAGCCGCCGTCCGCGAGCAGAACGACGAACTCGTCGTCGCCTATGCCCGCCGCGCGGCGCAGTTCGTACTTTTTCCCGCGAAGCGCGAAAGCCTCTCCGCGAATGGGGTACGGCACTACCGTTCCCCTGCCGCCCGCGTACATTCTGCGGTGCTGCGCCTTTGCGAGCCCCACTTTCGTGGGAATGAGAAAGTCGTTGCAGTCTATGTCGAACATGCCGTTGGAGTACGCGTCGGGACAGAACATCACGGTATACGGGCGGTTGCCGTCCTTCGCGCTCAGCTTGTTCGCGTAAAACGCCGTCGCCCAGTGCGTGGTGAACAGTACGTCCGCATTCAGCTCGCGCAGGTGACGCATCGCCCTGCCGTCCGCCTTGCTGTCGGGGTAGCGCATCTTCATGACGAACTGCTGTGACAGCGCGTTTCCCGCGAGCTTGGTGCCGAGTATGCAGAGCTTGCCGAATATACGGCTCCTGCTTTGGAGCTTGACCGCGTCCACGAACCCGCGCTCGAACCTCTTCATGTGCTCGTCCTCCGTCTCCGCGTAAAACCGCGAGCGGACGACTTCGGTCACGTTACCGTACTTCTTTTCGAATGCGTCGCATATCGCCTGTTCGGGGACTATGTGACCCATTCCCGCCTCCACGAACGTGAATACCACGCGCGGCTTTCTGCCCGCTTCCACTCGCTTGTGCGAGGCGAGGAGCGCGGCGCGCGTCTCTTCCAGCTGTACTTCCGCGAGCGCGAGAAAAGATCCGTAGAAAAGCTGCATATTTATATAGAAATAGAAGTTGTCCAGCATGCTCGCCATGATGACGGCGGCAACTCCGAGACCGATGAGCAACCTTTCGACGCGGAATTTCCTTATGCATATTTCGAACACGCCCTTTATGTGCACGAGGAATGCAAGCACTCCCACCGTGCCCGTCGCGCCGAGAAGCTCCACTATCATGTTGTGATAGAAGCGGCTGAACGCGTTGTAATCGGGGGTGACTTCCGCGCCGTGCATGAAGCCCGTTCCGAACACGGGCGCGCCCGCATAGTCCCTGAGTCCCGACTGCCACAGCCCGAACCTGCCGCTGTCCGCGTCCGACGTGCGCAGCAACCGTCCGAAAAATGCGGGCAGCGAATCGAACCCGATGACGGAGAACGTCACTATCACGACGAGAGCCGCCGCACAGAACAGACTGAGAGTCGTCAGCCTGTTTATCGTCTTGTTCTTGCCGAAAAGGCATATTATGATGCTGACGACGAGTATTATGCTTCCCATCAGCATGGCGTTTCTCGAATTGAGCGCGAACGTCGTCACGAACATCGCAACGGCGGATATATAGGAAAACACGCTGTAACGCGAGGTATACGTAAGGTACATCGTGGGCGCGATGAGAACTACGAGTGTTCCGGATATTATGTTCGCAACGCCCCAGCCGAGGGTTATGTTGTCCCGTTTCAGAATGCCGTTTTCGGGCCAGAAAAGCTCGCCCGCCGCACCCAGCCTGCCTATAAGCAGCCACGACTCCGCGCATATCATAAGTCCGCAGATAAGGCAGAGCCTGCACACATAAGCGCAAAGCCCCTTCGTGTGATTGCTCACCGCGAGCACAACGACGTAGAACAGCGCGAGAGACGCGCCTTCGAGCAGTCCCATGGCGAGATCGAGCGGTTGCCAGTACCTCGATCCGACGCCGCCGAGCAGGAACGCGCCGAGCAGAAGCACGAACCCGAACGACAGCATCCCCCGCCGCGTGAACACGTCGCGCACCAGCCCGTCGCGCACGAAGCGCGCTATAAAAGCGATCCCCATGACGGAGCCCGCTATTATCATGTTCACGAGTCCCGCCGTGTTCCACGTGGAAAGCAGATGCCCCGTCGTGTCAAGCGCGCCGTCCGAACCTATCGAAAAATACGCGAGGATCGCGGGAACGAGCATGACCTTTATGTCGTCGCAAAAAAGTGCGGACAAAACGACGAACACCGCCATCACATAGAACAGCGGAACATACGCCTGCCAGCCGAAGGACGCCGCCGCAAAGCCCGCCACGGCAAAAAGCACGGGGTACCAGACCGTCTTCTGCCACTCCGCTATCGCCTTTACCGCCCTATATGCCTTGCTCGGTTTTTTTACTGCATCCATACCGCCGTTTCGCGCAAGCCGCTTATTGCATGCGACCCGCCCGCGCATTTTTATACGCGCGGCTATCGATCCGTAAGATCCGCTCCTTTATTCTTCTGATACACTTATTATAATATCGGCACGCCGCTCTGTCAATCTATTCCCCGCTTGCCTCGGGCGTTTTTGCGAATAAGAGTAAATTTTCATTCCCCTTTCACAATATTGTCACAATACGGCAAATATGCGCGCTTTTGCCCGCGCAAAGTTGACTGCCGTTTATACTTATGGTATAATCGCGGTATGGAGTTCAGACATTCACATTCACTCGGACAGAATTTTCTTTCGGACGGAAATTTGCTCTCCGCGATAGCCGCGGACGCGCGCATACTGCCGACGGACGACGTCGTGGAAGTGGGAGCGGGCATGGGCGCGCTTACCCGCAAACTCGCGCAGTGCGCCCGTAGCGTCACCGCGTTCGAGATAGACGAACGCCTCCGCGAGTACCTCGATCCGCTCTGCGCCGAATGCGGCAACGTCAGAGTGATATACGGCGATTTCATGAAGTCGGACATTCCCGTCCGCGAATATAAGGCGGCGGCGAATCTGCCGTACTACATAACAACGCCCGTGCTTTTCCGCTTTCTCGACGACCCCGCCTGCCGCTCGGTCACCGTCATGGTCCAGCTTGAAGTGGCGGAGCGCATGATCGCGCCGCCGGGAGGAAAGGATTACGGCGCGCTTTCCGTCGCCGTACAGCTCGCGGGCTCCGCTACCGTTACCCGCCGCGTCGGACGGCACATGTTCGATCCTCCCCCCAAAGTGGACAGCGCGGTAGTCCGCATCGAAAAGACCGCGGCTCCCGTTACGGACGGCGTAAAACGCCTCGTCCGCGCCGCCTTTTCCATGCGCAGAAAGACTCTCGTGAACTGTCTCGCGTCTTGCGGGTATGACAGGATAAAAGTGCTCGGCGCGCTGAGTGACATGGGACTCGATCCCGCCGTCCGAGGCGAGCGCATATCCCCGCAGGGCTTTACGGAGCTTGCCGCAAGGCTGTGACGAGCCGCAAAAGCCCGCAAGCCCGATCGCACTTTATTTCTGCCGCAAAAGCCCGCAAACAAGATATTTTTACGGCTTTCACGGTACGTTAAACGCGGCGGCAGGCATAATCACAAGGCGCGGGCAATGCCGTAATTCCGCAATACGATCAGATATTCGGTCTTATTCCGAAAGCCGGAAGCGCGGCAAAAAGTAAAATTGCGAATGAAGCGGAGCGCCGGAAGCGGCAATGCGATTGTTTTCGCTTTTTACGGCCAAAAACCGCGAACACGGCTCAAAGTCACGCAAAAAACAGACGGCATGCAATAAATATCCACGTGCAAAGCACGTGGTATTTCATTTTCGGGCATAGCCCTAAACGATACTGGCTGCGCACAAGTGCGCCGGAGAATTGGCCTGCCAGCCATGCATTCGTCACTTGCTACCCGTAAACGGGTCCCGCGGGTCAAACATGCTCAGCTGCTCGCTCTCTCTGTCCTGCTTTAACTGATTCGCTATATACTCTTTTATTGCATTTGTATTTTTCCCGACTGTATCCACATAGTATCCCTTACACCAAAATTCGCGGTTGCGGTAGGCAAATTTCATGTTCCCCCATTTTTGAAATATCATCAGGCTGCTCTTCCCTTTCAGATATCCCATAAACCCCGCAACGCTCATTTTGGGTGGGATGCTTACCAGCATATGGATATGATCCGGACATATT
>DXHT01000077.1 GCA_019113265.1 Bacillota bacterium
TACCTGGCAGGGGCAGCTGGATTTGAACCAGCGAATGCAGAAGTCAAAGTCCTGTGCCTTACCGCTTGGCGATACCCCTAAAAAATAATGGGGTGAGTGAAGGGATTCGAACCCCCGGCCTCCAGGGCCACAACCTGGCGCTCTAACCAACTGAGCTACACCCACCAAAAACGTATCGTGGTACGCCGGAAGGGATTCGAACCCCCGACCCACGCCTTAGAAGGGCGTTGCTCTATCCAGCTGAGCTACCGGCGCATATATGGAGCGGGTGATGGGAATCGAACCCACACAACCAGCTTGGAAGGCTGGGATTCTACCATTGAACTACACCCGCACGAGCCGACTTTCGGACCATTTCAGCGGATGCCCGCGAGACCCTTTTCGCATTCGGTGCTTATGCATTCTATCATAATAGAGCACTCTTGTCAAATAAATTCGGGCAATTTTTGAGCAATTCCGATAAATATTTTCAGCGCGCTTTTCCCCTGCCCCGCGCCGCTACGATAAAAGAGCGGAGGGTCTTTTTCTCCGCTCTTTATACGCCTGAAAACCGAGTTTTTTACAGAAGGACGCACAACACTCCGCCCTTACCCTCGTTGACGATACGCGAGAGAGCGCGGCGCATTTTCTTCTGCGTATCGGGAGGCATCGCGCCGAGTTTGCCGCTCAGACCCTCGTTTACGAGCGAATGCAGGCTCTTTCCGAACATATTGGCCTCCCATATACCCGACGGATCGTTCTCGAACTCGCTGAGAAGGTACTTTACAAGCTCCTCGCTCTGCTGCTCCGTTCCCACTATCGGGCACACCTCGCTTTCTATATCCACACGCATTATATGCAGGCTGGGCGCTGTGGCTTTGAGTCGTACGCCGAACTGCCCGCCGCGCTTGACTATCTGCGGCTCTTCGAGAGTCATCTCGTCCATAGTGGGTATAACTATACCGTAACCCGTCTCCTCCGCGTCGGCAAGCGCCTTTTCAAGACGATCGTATGCCTTTTTCGCCTTAGCCATGGCCTTGACGCCCGTCATGAGTTCATAGTCGTCCGCTATCTCCACGCCGCACTCTTCGCTGAGCGCCTTATAGAACACGCCGCTCTTCGTGCATACGGAGCATTCTATCGTGCCGTCGCCCATGGAGATCCTGCTTACCGTCGGGGACTCGAAATTGTCGCCGCCGTCAAACGCCGAGCGCAGTTTTTCATAGTCGCCCATTTTATTCACGCCCTCGCAACATGCACGGACGCGCGCAGTAAAGTCGCGTACGAGCGGACTGTCGGCGGGAAGAGCCGCCAGCCAGCGCGACGGTACGAAATCCGCACGAACGAGAGGAAACTCCATCAGAGCCGCCGTAAACATCTCGGTGGCATCCTTTTCCGTCATGTTACGCACGTCGCACACTATAACGGGCGCGTCGTACTTTTCGCGCATGGCTTCCGCCGTACGCGCCGTTTCAGCGTCGTCGGGCAAGGAAGTGTTGAGCACTATAACAAACGGTTTACCGAGCGATTTTAACTCGTTTACGGCGCGCTCTTCGGGCTGCGTGTATGCCGAGCGCGGAAGATCCGTCGTTATGGAGCCGTCCGCCGTCACCACGACTCCTATCGTCGAGTGATCGCTTATGACCTTTCTCGTGCCCGTTTCCGCCGCCTGCGTGAACGGCATCTCCTCTTCGCTCCACGGCGTCTTTACCATCCTCTCGCCGTCTTCGCCGAACGCACCCTCCGCGCCTTCCGCCATGTAGCCCACACAGTCTACCAGCCTGACGTTCACTTCGAGCCCGTCTCCGAGCGTTACTTTGACCGCCTCGCCCGGCACGAACTTGGGCTGAGTGGTCATTATCGTCCTGCCGTTCGCGCTCTGCGGCAGTTCGTCGAGCATTCTGCTCTTTTCGGGGTCATCTGCAAGCCTGGGCATTACGAGGTTCTGCATAAAGCTGCGTATAAACGTAGACTTGCCCGCCCTGACGGGTCCCACGACTCCGAGATATATATCTCCGCCCGTGCGCTCCCGAATATCCTTATATACGTCGAATTCTTCCATTCCGCGTCCTCCTGCATGAATATATGCGCCGCAGCTTCGTCGTATGACCCCGCCGCACATATCCGAATATATTCGGCCGTATAAAAAATAATGACTATATGAACGCGAAAGGAACGGCATTTGCCGTTCCTTTTGCCATATCGGCACATCCGCGTTTTCGCGGTCATATGCCCCGATCTTTTCTCAGTCCGATTTTAAGCGGCGGGGGTCAGCGTCCACAGCCACAGCAGACTGGAAACCCCGTCGGTGCTTCCCCACGCGCATACTACCGCATACGTCACGTCGTTATGGGTGAATATCGCCTGAACGTTGAAGTTTGTCGACGGCGTGCCCGGGCTCTGAGGGGCGCACACTCCCACATAATTGCCTTCCCGGTCGAGTACCACAACGGGGACGGTACGCTGATTGTTCGAGCTGTACACAACGTAAATGTAGTCGCCGTCGCAGGTAACGGATTTAGCGGTCATGCAATTCCGTTTTGTGTGTGCTAAACTGTTTGTGATGTTTTCATGCTCTATCATGAATGCCCTCCGTTTGTGTATGATATCTGACTGGCAGGTCATCTCCCATTGTACACAATCGGAGTTTTTTTGTCTGTTTCATCGGCTTTAGCCTCCACCGAACCCCGCCATAGTGGCGGGGTTTTCGTTTACAAAAAAGGGCCGCAGATCACTGCGACCCTTCCCTATGAGCGTTTATTGTTTTTAGCAGTCGGCTACGGCTTTTATGCGAGCGTTACGCGAATATACGCCGAGCCGTTTCCGTTGTCGGAGAACTTCAGCACGGAGAACCAGAGATCCCCGTCAAGGAACAGCAGCGCCTGCGTGTTGGTGTTGTTGGTGTTTACGACAACGCTGCCCATTGCGCCCAGCGATGCGGTGCTGTCTATCACCGTTCTGCCGACGTAGTTGCCCTCCCAGTCATACACATGGATGATGGGATAGTATATGCCGTTCTTGTTGTAGCTGACGAAGATATAGTCCCCGCTGCTCGTCATTCTCTTGGGGGTAGCTCCCGTTCCGTCCGTTTCAAGCGTCACGCTTCCGACGGCTTTCATACCTGAGTCAAAGAAGGTTATCTTGCCCGCCGTCATCACCGCGAATTTACCCGCCGTTTCGTTGTAGTAAACGTCACGCAGCTGGGTGCTTTCAAGTCCCTCGAACGAGAAACCGTTGTAATCCTTCAACGTGCAGCCCTCGGTGAACTTATCCGCCTCGACGTACATCGCGCCGCCGTCCGCCTTATAGATTATGATCTTTCCGTCATAGTAAGTAAGACCCGCGCTGTTTTCCAGGAAGTAAGTGCCCGTCCACGCGCTCGATACCGTTTCGCCCGTTGCGGGGTCGTATCTAAGGATGAGTGCGGAGCGGTTGACGCTTGCGTACCTCGTATAAGAGACGTAAATGTACTTTCCGTCCGTGCACATTCCGTGAGCATAGGTGTTTTCGTTGGAAATTAAGCTGTGCCAGTCCTTGGCGCGCTCCACCTTTACGCCGCTTACGGTCGCGTTGCTCTTCGCGCTCTCAATGACGCTGTCGTACACCGTTCCCTCGGGCTCCGCACCAGGGCGCTGTACGGTCACTTTGAAGAATCCCGAACTCGTATTGCTCTGAGCGCCGTTCGTTCCTCCCCAGATGACCATCGTGAACCACATTTCGCCGTCGTGGAACGCTATCGCCTGAGTGTTTGAGCTGGTGGGTGCGGTCACCGTGTCGCCCATGTATTCGGGCTTGTTCGGCACTACCACGCGGCCTATATGGTTGCCATCCCAGTCGTATATGTGAATAACGGGGGTGTAAATACCGTCTTTGGAGTAGTTTACGAAGATGTATTCGTCCGTGCCCGTCATTCTCTTGGGATTTGCGCCCGTTTCGTCTGCTGCAAGCGTCACGGTTACGGGAGACTTCATATACTCGTCGTAAATCCTGAGTCCGCTCTCGCTCATGACCGCGAAGCTGCGCTCGAACTCGTTCCAGTACACGTCGCGCAGAGGCTCGCTGCCCAGACCCTCGAAGTTGAAGTCGTTATACTCCCGGAAAGCGCAGCCCTCGGCGAACTTGTCTTCCTCGACGTACATTGCGCCGCCGCCCGCCTTGTAGATTATGATCTTGCCGTCGTAATAAGTTATGCCCGTGTTCTTTTCAAGGAACAGGTTGCCCGTCTGTGCGCTGGAGACCGTTTCGCCCGTTACCGGATCGAATCTCGTCACCATTGCGCTGCGGTTTACGTCCGCATAGATGGTATATGCGACATAGATGTATCTGCCGACGGAGCACATTGCATGGGCGTATACGCGGCTGCCGTGCCACTCCTTGGCAAGCACTATCTTCGTGTCGTCCGCGCTGCCCGTGTCGACACATTCAAGCAGATATTCGTTCATGCGCTCGTCGAAGACTCTGTCCTCGGGAACGCCCTCGAACGCCGCTCTGAAGTAACCCGTGCTGGACTGGCTCTGGGTGCCGGCGAATTTGAGCATGGTGAAGTATACGTTGTCACCGTCGATGAGTATGGCCTGCGTGTTGGTGTTGGCAGGATCCGTCACCATATCGCCCATGGCCGCAACCGTGTTCTCTATGACCGTTCTGCCGATATACTTTCCGCTCCAGTCATAGACGTGCAATATCGGGGTATATATGCCGTTCTTGGAGTAGTTGACGAAGATATATCCGTTACTGCCCGTCATTCTCTTGGGAGTCGCGCCCGTTTCGTCGGTCACGAAAGGCACTATCTGAGGATCTTTCATTTCGGAGTTGAACAGCGTTATGTTGTTAGCCGTCATGACCGCGAAACTACCCGTCGCCTTGTTCTGATAGACGTCGTAAAGCTCCGCATTTTCAAGCCCCTCGAACGAGAAACCGTCGTAATCCTGCAGCTGGCAGCCCTCGGTAAAGCTATCGCAATCGACGTACATCGCGCCGCCGCCCGCCTTGTACATGATGACCTTTCCGTCATAATACGTTATGCCCGCGGTCTTTTCAATGAAGTATCTGTCCGTGCGCGCGCTGGACACCGTTTCGCCCGTTTCCGGATCGTAACGAACTATCCAGCCCTGACGCTCCGTCGCATCGTAATAGGTATACGAAACGTATATATACTTTCCGTCCGTGCACATTCCGTGGCCGTACTCGGTGTTACCGTGCCAGATGCGCATGAGCTCCGACTTTGTCGCGGATACGCTTCCCGTTGCCGCATTATCGGCAACGCCCTCTGCCGCATCCGAACAAGCCGTGCCCTCGTACTTTGTGGAAAGCTCTATCTTATCCACGCCGAACGTGTATCCGCAGTCCGCCGCGGAGGCAAAGTCAAGCGTGATCTCGTTGTCGCCCGCGTTGAGAACGGTATTTTCAATAACGAAATCGCGGAATATATACGTTCCGTCCGTCGACGCCTCGACCGTTATGTTCTTGTCTATCGGCTTTTCAGTGCCGTTTACGGTAAGCGCAAGAACATCGGCAAGCCTGCCCGCGCCCTCGCCCTCCGCGGCATTGACCGCGACGCGGACGGTCAGATCGGTGCGCACTTTCGCGCCGCTGCTTACGGTAAACGTGAGCGTATCCGCATTGTCCACTATCGTCGCTTCGCCGCCGTCGGTAAGCACGCCGTCATCATAGTAGCGCGCGTTGACGGTCTTTTCCTCGCCCGCCGTAAACGACGCGTCTTCAGCCTCCGCCGCCTTTACGACTTCAGCCACGGTGCGCGCGGTAAGCGAGGCTCCGCTATCTTCGGTGCTTACGGTTATGACGCAGTTCTTGCTGAGCTCCGCCACTTCGGTATTGCCCGTAAGGGTATAGCCGCCTTCCATGAGCAACCTGTTGCCGTTGATGTACGTCGCGCGGACTTCCACGTCCGCTCCCGCGGGATCCGTTCCCTCTTTTACGCGCACGCCGTCGTATACGCTGATGGCTACGGGTGCGCCGTCGCTGTACTCGCTCTCGTTGTCCACCGTTATGGGAACTGCCGCTCTTACGGTCACTCCGCTCTCGGTATACGCGACGTATGCCGAATCCGTACCCGCGGAAAGGACGCCCTTGGTTTCAACGTCGAGTACGCCGACGGGGACAGTCTTTGTAGAACCGTCGTTGTACACGGCGGTCGCTTCCATGCCCGCGGGATCGAACTCCATTGCGTTGCTGTACGCCACACGGTACGGCTTCTGCGTCACTCTGAGCGCGTCGAGAGCGACGGGCGTGAGCGACAGAGGTATATCCGTGGTCTTGGTCACGGGAGTGGCGGTCTCGCCCTCGGCCGCCTCGGGAGTCCAGGTATACGACACCGTCACCGCGCCGCCGCTCTGCGAGAAGTTTTCGGGAACGGTTATAGTGTACTCGCCGCTTTTAAGCAGCGTATCGCGCGACTGACCCTTTTCGGTGAAGTGCGCCATGACCTCGAAGTCATCCGCTTTAGGCGCTGCCTTTCCGTTGTCGAAATACTCCACTCCGTCGTTGAGGCTCGCGGATATGCCCACAAGCTCCAGCGGCAGACTGTTGAGATACTTTTTATGCTCCCTTTCCGCCACGGCCGCGTCGTAATAGCCCTTATAATCCACCCACGACGGGATCATTATGGACAGTATCAGGATCGCGCACACGACGACCGCCACCGCTATTATGAGCACGGAAAGGAACTTTCTGCTTTTGAATTTACTCCATATGCTCATCTCTTTTCTCCTTTGCCATCGCTTTCTTCCGACTTGCCGCCTGCGGAGGTATGTCCTTCATACTCCTCTTCCGCGGGCTTTTTCTTTGCCAGGAAGAAGGATACGAGAACGAGTCCCGCCCACATGGCGCAGACGACGCCCACGCACGAATCAACGGTGAGTATGAACGGCTTCCACCATACCCAGCTGTTTATGGAAGTAGTCGAAACATAGCTGTCGCCGTCGTCGGGGTTCGCCGCATACATTCTCTCGTTGTAGTCGGCGCGCAGCCACATATACAGCACCTGGTGCACGGAGTCGCGCAGGCGGTGCTGCAGGCGCGCGGAGGAGTTTTCGTTATACGCCACTCCGTCCAGCTTGCCGAGTACCACGCCCATACCGAAGTTGCCGCCCGAACGTATTATCGCGTCGCAGTATGCGTTGTTGGTCACATAGTCGGTAGTCACCGCGCCGTGGAATTCCCACTCGCCGCGGAGCACGCCCGTAAGGAGCGCGGAAGTCGTTTCCGCGTGTTCCGAACCTATGCCCTGGTAAGTGGTCATCGCGCCCAGCGCGCCGCCGTCCACGAACGCCTTGCGGAACGAACGCAGATACACTTCGCGCAGCGCCTGCTCGGTAAGCCATATGTTGCTGTTACCGCCGTTCGCGTTGGTTCCCGAATAGCTGTAAAGGGCAAAGTGCTTGATGAAGCAGTACTTTCCGCGAGTGCCGAGACCCTTTACCGCGCGCGCTATCATGGTACCCGCAAGCATTGCGTCCTCTCCGGGAGCTTCATGGCTGCGGCCGAACCACGCGTTACGGTGAGCGTCCATGGACCAGCCCCAAAGCCCGTCCACGCTGACGCCGTTCATGTCGTCGCCGTAAGCCTTGCCGAACTCATACGCAAGCGACGGATTCCACGTCGCGGCAATGACCACCATGGACGGATAGCCCGTACCGCGGGGCGCGGTCTTGTTTCCCTTCATCTGCGCGGGACCGTCAAAGTCCACGAGAGCGGGCTTGCCTACGGAATTTATCGCCTTGGAGCCGTAATATCCGCTTATAAGGGATACCGCCTCGCTGAGCTCCACCTGATCAAGTACCGTTTCCCACTGAGGATCATAGTAGTCCTCCGCAAGCTGCTTGCCGAGATCGGTTATGTTGCCGGAGCCATCTGCAAGCATAAGCCCGTTGTCTGCTCCCCACGTCGGTTTATCGGTGGGTATGGGATCGCCGAATTCGTCCGTTCCCGTCCTGTTGTCCCAGGCAAGGGCGCGCGCCGAATTGTAAGTGCTCGTCGTTGCGGAAGGAGTGGCTTTACGAGGGGTGTTGTACGTTTCAAACTCGCTCGGATCCATGAAGTCGGAGCGCGTCAGCCAGGGTATGCCCGGGTCGAACGATCCGTCCTTCTCCGTCGCGTCCAGAGGCGTGGTGTCCACCGCGTCCGCTCCCGTGAACAGGTTCTTTACCTCGTTCTGCGTCACGGGGTCAAGCGGTATCGTGATGTCCTCCGCCACTTTGTAATCGAAGCTGCCGCTGCGCTCACTGCCGCCGTACGTCACCGTCTTGACGGTATGCGCGTCCGTTCTCAAGCTGAACGTATACGTTCCCGCATCCAGCTCCCAGCCTTTGAAGTCGTTATTGTTCTTGTCGTAGCAGTCGTACGACGCAAAGTCATACGGGTCTACCGTTATCTCTATCGTTTCGCTCGCGCCCGGCTGAAGCTCGTTCGTCTTGCCGAAGCCCGCAAGCGTCACGGACGCTTTCTCTATCTCGCCGTCCGTGTAGGGCGGAGTGACGTACACTTCCACCACGTCACGCCCCAGGTAATCGCCGTTGTTGGTCACCGTCACGGGGATGGTGAACCTGGTCTTGTCCGTGAACGTACCGCCCTCGGCTATGGGGCCGTCGCCCGCGGTTATCTCGCCCACTTCCCAGGAGTACTCGTTGTAGCTGAGTCCGTGGCCGAACGGGAACTGTACGACTCCCTCGTACCCCGTGCCGTGAACGTTGGACACGTCATTCCAGATGCCCTCGGCATACGCCGTTTCATACCACTTGTAGCCGACGTAGATGTTCTCGACGTAATCGGAATAAGTAGCGTTGTAGTCGGAGTACGTCATGTCGCCCTTGAACACGTTGGCGGGGTTCGTCCAGAGGTCGTATGCGAACGTGTCCACGGTCTTTCCGGACGGGGACGTTTCGCCGTAAAGCAGCGACGGAATTGCCTGCGCCGCGCGCGTGCCCGTAAAGCCCACATAGAGGCAGGCGTCAATTCCCGGGATCGTTTCAAGGAAACCGCACTCAAACGGGTTCGCCACGTTGAGGATGACTACAACGTTTTCAAAATTCGCGCCGCAGTAAGTGAGAAGTGCCTCCTCTTCCGTGGTTATCTCGAGATAGTGGCGGGTCGTGTCGTCGCTTGCGCCGGGGCCTTTCTTTGCCTGTTTCTGCGTGTCGATGTTCATCTGCTCGCCCGCAAGTCTGCCGATAACGACGATTGCCGTATCCGAGTATTCCTGCGCGTCACTGAGAAGCTCGTCGGTGTAATACGCCTTGTTGTTTATATCCGGCTCGCGCAGAAGAGCAAGTTCCTCGATCTCCTTATCTCTCGGATTGGACCTGAGGTAATCGGGCGTACTGAAATTAACGTACATATCGTACAGATCGGTGTTGTACCTGATGCCGTACTTGTTGAGCGCGGTGCAGAAATCCACGTTCTTGGTGTAGTCGTCGTCCTCGGGAGATACCGAACCCGACACGCCCGAACCCGCGCTGCCGTTGATCCAGTCCACCGAGCGCCAGCCGAACACGTTTACCTGTTTATCCGTGGAATAGTCGAGAGGGAGCGCGCCGTCGTTTTTGAGCATGACAGCGCCCTCCGTCATTATCCGCCGCGACATTGCCTGACCCGACTCACTGCTCTGCGTCAGCACGTCTTCGTCGATTATAGGCGGCGACAGATACGATGTGACTTCCTGTTCATAGCGATAAAGCACGCCTGTACCCACACAAAGAGCAGTGACCACTATCGCTATAAGCACGAAGTTGATGATAAGTTTTACAACTTTGTTCATCTCTTTTCTCCTTTTTCTTATTCGGACGTCGCGTTAAAACAACGCGGCGTTTGCCGTAAAGGTAGTATATCACCTACCCCCCCCCCTACGGTCAATACCCATTTCATAAACCCCTCTTTTTTCACCCTAACTCGATACTTTTATGGAGCAAGGCACTACAAAAACCGCCCCGCCTTGTATGGCGGAGCGGTTTTGTTTGTTTTTAAAAAATATAACCTACGGTTATTTCTGCCCTTTCTTTTTACCGAAACGGAAAAGCACCGTAAGATTCTCTGTCCCGCTGAACAGTCGCACGAGATTGGCGTGGTGAGCGAGTACCGCAAGAGTCATCATTGCAAATATGAGTGCGGAAACCGCGGGCTGAGTCCCCCCGAGGAAAAACGCCTCGTAAATGTTCGGAGAGAATATCATTATAAACGACGCAAGCGCGCCTATCTTGACGACTATCAGGAATATGAGCCCCACGGCAAACGCTATCAGCGTCACGAACGGATGAGCGAGGAGCGATATGCCTATTATGCACGCTATCCCCTTGCCGCCCTTGAATTTAAGGAACACGGGGAATATATGCCCGACGACGACGGACAGCCCCGAAACGTATAAGCCGAGCTTGTCCGATATGTCGTACGGCTTGCCCGCGCACAGCCACCAGAAGAAGAATGCGGGTACGGCGGCTTTGAACGCGTCGAGAAGCAAACAGACGACGCCCACCACCTTGCCGTATGTACGCACGACGTTCATCGTACCCGGATTACCGCTACCGCTATGTCGTATGTCGCCGTGCTTTATGCGCGACAATACGAGAGCGAAGTTGATGTTTCCCACGAGATAGGACACAACGACGGTAATCAGCAATTTGACCCACAGCGCCATTATTCGTCCTCCTTTTTGCCCGTCACTTTTATCCTTACGGGCGTTCCCGAAAAGTCGAAAGCGCGACGCAGACTGTTTTCGAGATAGCGTTTATATGAAAAGTGCATGAGCTGTTCGTCGTTGACGAATATCACGAACGTCGGAGGGCATACGGATACCTGCGTCGCATACAGTATTTTGAGCCGTCTGCCCGAGTGAGAGGGCGGCTCCGTCGCACGGACGGCGTCGCTTATCACGTCGTTGAGCACTCCCGTCGGAACGCGCATACTCGCGTGCGAGTGCACTTCTTCCGCTATATCGAGCAGGCGCAGAGTGCGCTGACCGCTGAGAGCGGAAACGTATTCCGATCTGAAATAACCCATGAAATTGAGCTTTTCGGCAAGAGTGGCGTTGAACTTGTTTACGGTGGAGGTGTCCTTTTCCACCTTGTCCCACTTGTTCATCACGATCACGGACGGCTTGCCCTCGTCGTGTACCATGCCCGCTATGCGCACGTCCTGTTCGCTTATGGGCTCGCTGCTGTCGAACACCACGAACACCACGTCCGCCCTGCCTATCGCGGCTATCGAGCGCATGACTCCGTAACGCTCCACGCTCTCGTCTTCGATCCCGCGCTTGCGCCGCATTCCCGCGGTATCTATGAGCGTATACTTCACTCCGTTATACTCGAACGGCGTGTCTATCGCGTCACGCGTCGTACCCGGAACGTCGGACACTATGACGCGGTCAAAGCCGAGCAGTCTGTTTACGAGAGAGGACTTGCCTACATTCGGTTTGCCCACAAACGCTATGCTGAGCCCTCTGTCCTCCTCTTCTTCCACCGTCGGGAAGTGCTTTACCACCTCGTCGAGCAGATCGCCTATGCCGAGCATCTGCTCGCACGAAACGGGAAAAGGCTCACCCAGACCGAGTTCGTAAAAGTCGTACAGCGTGTCCGTCTCGTTGTTATCCAGTTTGTTTACCGCGAGCACCACGGGTTTGGAAGTCGTGCGCAGGATAGCCGCCACCTCCCTGTCGGAAGACAGCAGCCCCGCCTTGCCGTCCGTCATGAATATTATGACGTCCGCAAGATCCATCGCAATGTCCGCCTGTCTGCGTATCTCCGCGGCAAAGGACGCTTTGTCGTTTTCTATGCCGCCCGTGTCTATCAGCGTGAAATATTTGCCGCACCACTCCGCATCCGCGTATATCCTGTCGCGCGTGACGCCGGGGGTGTCCTTGACTATGGATATCCTTTTCCCGCAGACACGGTTGAAAAACGTCGATTTCCCGACGTTGCTTCTACCTATTATCGCTACGAGTGGTTTTGCCATAAGAGCATTTTAACACATATTTTCGCCAAAGTCCAACGTTTGACCATGGTAGCGGCGTAATTGCGCCGTCAGTCGCCGCCTATGATGTCGTCGTCCGATTGCGGAGGCAGTCCGCCGAGATCCGCGTCTTCCGCGTCCGCGCCCATGCCCTCGTCCCTCGCGGCTTCCGCGCCCGCGCGGGCATGATCGCCGCTATCCGCACTTTCGCCGAGGCCTTCGTCCTTAGCGGCTTCCGCAGTCAGCTTACTCGCGGCAGTGCGCCTGTCCTCCACTCCTCGGCGCACTGCCGCCACTATCTCCGCAAGAAGAAGCGCGGCGGCGCACCCTACTATCATGGCGTTGAATATGCCGTAGCCGCCGAGAGTGTATACGGTCTGTCCGTACGCGCCGCGCAGTATCGCCATACTTACCGCGTCGCCCGCCACACACCCGCCGAGTACTGCCGCAAGACTGCCCGTGCGCGTTCCGGCCGCCGCCATTGCGACGGCTCCGCCTATGACGCCCGAAAGCAGGAAGAACGCTGTGAGCGCGCCCGTCGTCGCTATGCCGGTCAGCAGCCTGAATGCGGTCACTATCGCGCCGACAGCCGCCAGCGCGACGAGTATGCGCAGAGCGTTGGACCCGCCGCGAACGGACAATACGAATATGAGTATGAACACCACCGTCGGTACGACAAAGCCGCCCACCGTCATTACGAAGCGTTCCGCGCGCACCTCGGGCATGACCGCGCCTATTATGAGCGCAAGCACTATGAGAAACGTGAGCCAGCTTGTCATGCCCAACCTGTCGAAATACCTCTCGGCCGCACCGAAGAACAGCAATACCGCCACTATGCCGAGTATTACGATACCCGTAGTCATAAAAAAAGAATCACCTCCGCAATTATCTTGCGTGGCAATTCTTTCCGTTTTACGGTATTTTATACCTTGCGCCGAGATCCGGCAATATTAAATGTACCCCTTGCTCCACGTCTGCCCCGCTTCGCTCGTCGTAAACGCTCCCTTTTCCAGCATGTAGCTCTCGAAGCCGTACTCGTAACTGCTGTCCAGCCAAAGCGCGTCGTAGTTATATACGCGGACGCGCGTTATCGTCACGGTCTGCTCGGGCGCGCGGAAGTACTTGCGCGCATACTCGGGGCTACCGTCCGCACCCGAGTACTTGTCCAGCGAAAGAATGCGATCGAACACCTCTCTCGCCTCTTCCTCGTGAAGCGGCGCGGCGAACACTTCCAGATCCAGCTTCTTTTGCGACGACGTTCCCACGCCGTCGATGAGATTTTCCGCGTCCGCCGTCGGGTCGCAGTTGAACTGGAACTCCGTCGCGCTTGCCGCGCTCAAAGACGTGTTCGCGCAGAGCGCGAGAGGGACTTCTGTCACGGAAAACGACGCGGAGTCCTTTTTGATGCGGTACTTGAACACGTCGGGATCTTCCGCATCCGCATAGTGCGCGGGCGCGAAATCGCGCTCCTTTATCCCGTTAATAAAATCGAGATCGTCGCTACGGTGCTTATAATCCCACTCGCCCTTATCCTCGTCGTACGTCGGATCGTAGTACCCGCCGAAACGCACCTGACTGTTCTGCGTGTCGAAAATTATGTTGCCGTCGAAAAATCCTATGGACGCGAGATACATGAAGTTGTTTGCGGCGTTCGGGCAGTCCGCGGCATATATCTCATACTCTATCCTGAACTTTTCCCCGCCGCTCGTCAGCTCGAACACGGCTATCGGATTTCGCTCGAACATGTAGTTCGCCGCCATGACGCAGGGCACGGTGATGCCTACTGCGATGAGTATCACTGCCGCCACTATCGCGGCAATGGCGAAAACGCGCACGCGAGGCGCTTTTTTCTCATACTCTTCGGCAGTGAGCCGTTCGCTCTGACCGGAAGAAACAGCCGCCTGCTTTTCGCGCAGACGCTTGCGCTCACGCGCCGTAAGATCGCTTTTTACGAATTTCTTCTTCATTCCGCTGTAAATTCTCTGTTGCGCAGTGAGGCAAGTACCCCGCTTGCGCCGACAAGTCTGAGCGAGACGGCTCGCAGCCGCTGTTCGCTCACCTTATATCTTTTGTTTGCGGCATAGTCGCCGTACTTTCCGTCGCCGAGTATGGGAGTTCCTTCCGCCGCAAGCTGTACGCGCAACTGATGCGTTCTTCCCGTCGACGGATAGAGTGCGAGCACGGTGAGTTCCCCGTCCCGCCCTATCGTCTCATATTCGGTGACGCTTTCCGCTCCGCCGTGCGATGCCGTCGGGTACGCCTTTACCAGCCCGCCGACCGCGTCCTTTACCAGCCAATGGCGCAATGTTCCGCGATCCGCTTTCGGCGCGCCCACCACCGTAGCAATATATTTTTTCTTTATTTTACGCGCCTTAAATTCCCGTTCGAGTTCCTCTTTCGCCGCCCGATTGCGTGCGAGCGCGACGAGCCCCGTCGTGTTCACGTCCAGCCTGTGCACGGGGAAAAGCTCTCCGTATTCGCCCGAAAGAAGTAAAGGCAGACTCATGGTATCCGTATGAGCGGGCTTGTCCGCCACGACTATGTTGTCGTCGGCGTAAATTACTTTGACCGACGGAGCGCGCGCCGTTACATACGCCTCCACGACATCGCCCGTTTCAAGGCGCACGTCCTCTCCCACGCGCTCGCCGTTTACCCGCACCTGACGCTCCTTTATAAGCGACTTCAAGCCCTTTTTACCGATAAACGACAGCTTCTCGCAGAGCAACTCGGAAAGGGTGCAATCCCGCGGTGAGGTGAACTCGTATTTCATTTTTTGTCTTCGCCGCCGTCCGTCGCGCTCTTTTTACCCTTCTTTTCCTCTTTCATCAGCTTTTCCAGCCCGCTGATGAACTCGACGAACGTCGTTACGTCGCGGAAATCGCGGTATACGGACGCAAACCGTATGTACGCCACTTCGTCGAGATCTTTTAATTCTTTCATGACGAACTCGCCTATCTCTTTGGAGCTTATCTCCTGCAAGAGCGTGTTATACACCTGCCTCTCGACGTCGGAAACGAGTTTGTTTATCTTCTCCGCCGTTACGGGGCGTTTTTCGCACGCCTTTATGACACCTCGCCTGATCTTATCGGGATCGAAGGGCTGCCGGGTACCGTCCGACTTTATCACGAGAACGGGCGTGCTTTCGATGACCTCATACGTCGTGAAACGCCGCCCGCAACCGAGACACTCGCGGCGACGGCGAATGCTCGTTCCGTCCTCGCTCATTCTCGAATCTATAACTTTACTGTCCATGCAACCGCATTTGCCGCACTTCATACCGCGCCTCCGCCGTAAAGGGTATTAGTATATTACCATAAAAGCGCGGCTCTGTCAACAAAACCGCGCTTTTTACCGCGCGGCATTGCGTATCAGCTATATAGGGCGCACTTGTTCCCGCAACCCCCTTGAGGCTTGTCGGGCGGGCATTTGCCGTCTTCGTTAAGATCTATCAGAATGACGTCCGACCCTATTTTAACTATACAGCCGAGCGGTATGAAAATTGTCTGCTCCTTGGAAAACAGCCCGCTACGCCGCGCGGGCGCGACTATGCCGAGCGCGGTCTTGTTCTCCACGGATATGACCATATCCACTATATGACCCAGCTTACTGCCGTCGGCGGCGTTCACCACCTCTTTTTTCCGCAGTTCGCAGAATGTTACCTCGCTGTCCATAGTACCCGTATATGCCGCCGCACCGCATTATGTGACGAAATTTTGCCTCTCGCCGCGATTTTTGCCGCAAACGCGCGTGCCGCGTATAACTACCCCGCTCGTATGGACAAAATAGCTGACGGAGGATACAGCAGATGAAGACCAGAGTGGAGATCACCGGTATAGACACTTCCGAACTGCCCGTTCTTTCACACGAGAAGAGCATGGAACTCCTTAAAAAGGCGCAATCGGGAGACAAAGCCGCGCACGACGCTTTCGTGACCGCAAACCTCAGGCTCGTACTAAGCATAGTACAGCGTTTCTACGGGCGTAAGGCGTGCGCGGACGATCTGTTTCAGGTAGGGTGCGTCGGACTGATAAAGGCAATGAAGAACTTCAATACCGACTATAACCTGCGCTTTTCCACGTACGCCGTCCCCATGATCATAGGCGAAATACGCCGATATCTGCGCGACGGCTCCGCACTGCGCGTTTCCCGCTCACTGCGCGACAGGGCGTATAAAGCGCTGCAAGTGCGGCACGACCTCGAAACTACGGGCAACTGCGAGGCGACCTGCGAGGAGATCGCCGCATGTATGAACGTCCCCGTACGCGAAGTGACTTACGCGCTCGACGCCATAGCCGATCCCGTTTCCCTCTATGACCCCGTCTACCACGACGGAGACGAAACGGTAATGGTCATGGATCAGATAGCGGACGGCAGATATGACTCCGAACGCTGGCTGGGCAATATAGCCGTGTCCGAGGCAATGGACAGACTGCCCGAACGCGAGCGCAAGATAATATCCCTCCGCTTCTATGAGGGACGGACGCAGATGGAAGTGTCCGAGGAGATAGGCATCAGTCAGGCGCAGGTGTCGCGGCTGGAAAAGTCCGCGATTAGCCGCCTGCGCGATTATGTGGGCGGTTAAGCCGCCTTGCGCGATTACGTGGGCTTAAGCCGCGTTGCGCGATTGCGTCGGCTTAAGCCGTTACAACGCGCAGTCAAGCGACATCATGAGTATAAATCCCGCAAGAAAACCCGCCGCGCCTATAAACGGGCGCGCACCGCGGCTCGCTGCGGGAATCAGATCTTCCGCGACGACGAAAAGCATCGCGCCCGCGCTGAGTCCGAGCAACCACGGTTGCAACGGACGGAAAAACGCCGCGAGAAGCAGTCCCGCGCCCGCAAACAGCGGCTCTACCGCACCGCTTGCACAGCCGCAGAAAAACGACTTTTTCGCGCTCTGACCCGCACCGCGCAAAGACAGCGACACCGCCGCGCCCTCGGGGAAATTCTGTATGGCTATCCCCAAAGCGAAACGGAACGCGCCCGAGGCGGCGGCGTCCCCGAGCGGGAGCGCGGATCCGAGAGCAAGCCCGACGGCAAGCCCCTCGGGTATGTTGTGTACCGTCATCGCGGCGAGCATCTTTCCGTGCGTCGTCATACCGCCCGACCCCCCGCTGAGCCGCAGTGCGGCCGCGTCGGTAAGCACTATCAGCGCGCCGCCCGCCGCTATGCCGACAGCCGCGGGCAAAAACGATATGCTTCCCCAACCGTCCGACTCGGACTGTTCTATTGCGGGCATTATGAGCGACCATACCGACGCCGCCACCATTATTCCCGACGCGAAACCGTTGAATGCGGCCGACGCGTTTTTACCCGCGCCTCGCCGCCCCGTGAAAAACACGGCAGCCGCGCCCGCCGCCGTGGAAAGAAATATCATTGTAAGCGCGCCCACCGTAAGTCCTACGGACATTAGTTCCTCCCTTGCACGTCACGGCGTTAGCGCCGTCATTTCGTTATATGCCTGCCGCGCCGCCCGTGACACGAATTTTTCGTAAAAATACTTAACCATAGTTAAGTTTATTTGTATGATGACACGGATTCCGGGGAAAAATCAAGCGGCGGCGACGATGAGCGCGGCAAGCCGCACGAAAAAACGGACCGTCTCCCCGTCCGCGGATCGCAAGCGATCGGGTCATGAAAATCGCCTTATAGTAACTTATTCTTTATTTTAGCGAATGCTTAAAGTCATCGCGGCAATAAGTGTACCGAGCCCCCGCGCACTACTTGCCCGCCGCCGAGCTTGCGAAAAGCGTTCGGCGTAAGCGAAGAAAGGCAAACGCAATGTGCGGCTTGGCGCACACGTTTAAGGATGCCGCGTCAAAAGGCGTTACTTCTGTGCGTTGCCCTTGCCGCCGCATATGCGCGGAACCGCAAGTCCCGCTTTTTTTGCAATGCGCCGCATGCGGAGCCGCGCGAAAAAGCCCATGCGGGCGGGCGCGGAAAGTGCGAGCCGAGCCGCTGTAGGCGCGGACGATCGCGTAAGCACGCGCACGTCGCACACTCCCCAGCTCGAAACGCAGTCCGCAATGTCCTCCGCCGCGCGCTTGTCGCCGAGAGAGATCACTACTACGCGCTTTGTCAGCATTTCCGCTCGCGGGCGGCAACCTATCCTGAGGTACGCGAGATAGTCGAGAAAGTTTAACACGGGCGCAGTCGTATGCCCCATAAGTTCGGGAGTCACTATCACTATGATATCCGACGAAAGCATGCTTTTAAGAATGGGCATTACTTCCCTTGCATGGCGACAGGACGTTTCCCTGCCCTCGTAGCAATCGCCGCAGTCCGTGCAGAAGCTGTTTATCCCCGCAGGCAGCAGCCACATGTCCGCCGTGTTATCTGCGGAAGCGAGTATGCTCTCCGTTATATCGCGGGACAGCTCTGCCGCCGCGCCCGTTTCCGCGCCGCCTATTATCGTCGCTTTCATGCCTGCTCTCCTTCGAGATACGCTCGTTCTTCCTCGCTGAGCCGAAAGGAAAATGCCTCAACGTTTTCTTCGAGGTGCTTTACGCTTCCCGCGCCTATCACGGTAAACACGTTCATGCGGCTACCCGCGGCGTAAGCTATCGCTATCGTCATGGGAGCGACTCCGCGCTTCTCCGCGAGTTTTTCCGCGCGCGCAAGGCGGGAGAGGTTCTCAGGATAAAGCCAACCGACGCGGGCGAAAAGATTCATGGCGCGCTTTGCGCCCTTATGATCAGAGGAGCGGAAACGCCCCGAGAATATTCCGTTGCCGACGCTCGACCACGCCACCACGGGCATTTGCGTGCGCTCGTACCACTCGCGGGCGGATGCGTTATTATCCCCCGTGAGAGTGACGAGACCGCCTCCCCACGGGTCTTTTACCATTACGGCAAGCCCGTAATTGGGACTGGACACCGTCATAGGTTGCAGGTTATGCGCATAGGCATATTCGTTCGCGCTCTCTATGCGCTCGTGCGTCCAGTTTGATCCGCCGAACGCGCGCACCTTTCCCTCCGCTTTGAGCGCGTTGAGGAGTTGCATTATGTCGCCCACGGGTACGCGCTTGTCATCTCTGTGAAGGAGATATATATCTATGTGATCGGTGCGCAAGAACTGCAAAGAGCGTTCTATGTCCTTGCGAATACAGCTCTCTTTTATGCGACTACGCCACATAAAGCCGTTTATGCCGCCCTTACTGAGCACGGTGAGTTTGTCCCTTATGCCGCGCTTTTCCATCCACTCGCCGAGAAGCTGTTCCGCTTTGCCGTAGCAACGGGCGGTGTCGAATGCGGTTATGCCAAGCTCGACCGCACGGTCGAGAAGCGCGGTAACGTCCGCTCCCGCCTTCATGGACGGTATGCACGTTCCGAAGAACATGCGCGGTACGGGATTCTTCACATATTCGAGTTCAACGTATTCCATATACGAATTTTAGCATATTCGGTCGAATTTTGCAAGAGGTATTTTTTCCGATACGCGCTTCATAAAAAAGGAGGAACGAAATTTGTTTTTCGTTCCTCCGAGGACGAATGCGATGTTTTTCGCATTCTTATATTTTCGGTATATGCGTCCTCCTTCGCCTATCGCTTTATCGTTTGCGCCATTTATGTCTTGCGAAGGAGAACGCCGTTAGCTGCGATATTGCCGTTGCGTTCGCGTCCGCCATAATCCGACGCATTTGTAGCGGAGTCGGTTGCTTACCGTAATAACAGTATGCGTAGTTTTCGTTTCGTTATCCGCGCGGGCGCAAAAAAAATTAAAATTTCGGCGCGGGATATATTCCAGCGCCGAGGCCGCTCACTCCTTGGTGAACTCGTTGTTGGTGCACTTGGGGCAAGGCGGCATGGTATCGCCGCTACCGAGATGCACTTTCGTGTGGCAGTTCGTGCAATCGTACGTTCCGCTACCGGGGGTCGTTCCCGTCTTGTAGATCTTTTCAGACATAGTCTTTCCTCCTCTTCGGTAGTATGTTCAAAGAGTGCGCTTATATACGGCAAAAGGCGTTTGCCTGACGCAAACGCCTTTTATTTTCAAAATTGCCGTGCTTCCGTTTTTGTCACAGACCGCCAAAGAGTCTCGCAAGCAGCCTGCTCGCCCGAAGCTCACTTGTGGCACACGCCAAGAGCTGCTTAGTGCTGCTGCGGTCAAGCCCTGACACGGTTCACAGTAAAGCGTTGCACAAGACCCCGGGGTCAACACCGCTTACTTGCAACTTACCTTCCACGACCTGTGCCGAGAACGGCTTTCAGCCCTGCTGTAGCGGATTGCAGGTTAAGGGCACCGCTGGCTCCCCACTTAGCACGGCTTAATTATTTTAGCACAGTCCGCCCGATTAAGCAAGCGATTTGCACGCGGTTACTCACTTTCGCCCGAGTCCGCCCGCTCCCGCCGCGTTATTTACCGAGAGTTCTGCCGAAATTCTTGGCGTGCCACTCGGTAACGGTCTTCTTGTTTTTGGAGTGAAGCACTGCCGCGGCTACCGCAAAGCCTATGCAAAGCACCGCGCACACTATGATGCGCACGAGGAATTCCTGGAGCATATACGGCACCGCATCGGGCACGCCCGCTATGAGCGCGGCGAATATACCGCCCACTATGGGAAGGAAGCACGCATACGCAATGATATAGCAGGTCAGACGGCACACTTCCGCTATGCCGTAATATATCGCCCACTGCGTGAACGAATTTTTCACGTCCGCAAAGTATGCCGAGCTTACGAACAGTCCGCCCTTGGAGTACGACGTCTGCTCGCCCGCGTATTCTTTGAGACCGAGATCGCCGCGTTTACGCGCGAGAGAGGAAAGCGTGATCGTAATGTACACCGTGCAGAAAATCTGCCAAAGCATGGTGAACACGAGGAACACTATCGTAAGCGGCAGGAAAGGATCGCGCATAAGTCCGAGCAGACCCATGTAGTTGAGGAGCGCAAGCACTCCGAACAGCGCGGTAAGAAGCGCAAGGGCAACGAATATGAGCGTTCTTGCTTTTGCAAGGAAGGCGTTGAAGCCGTTCGCTCCCGCCCACTTTTCAAACGCGTTATCTCCGCTGAGATGCTTAGCCTTATCGCCCTTCTGTTCCGCCGCCTTGTCTGCCGCGTTTTCTTTCGCCTCGCCGTTTGCCTCCGTCGTTATCTTGGGCGTTTCGGCAAGCGCGTCCGTCTCTTCCGTCTGCTTTCCGCAGAACGGACAGAGTTTCGCATCATCGGGGGTCGTCTGCCCGCAGTTGCTGCAAATTTTCATGATTCCTCCTGAATTATTAAAGTTATTTTAATTATACGATACATGCGCCGTTTTGTCAATACGGTTTATATGAATATTTTATTAAAGCAAATTAAACCGCCATGCAGAAAAAACAAAACTTTTCGCTACCGAAAAGTTTTGTTTTTTGCCGTTATCTTTTTTTTGAAGTCGATCAAGACTTTGCGAGATAGTCGCAGATGAAGTCAAAGATGTTTCCGTCCATAACGGACTGAACGTTGCTCGTTTCGTAACCCGTTCTGTGATCCTTGACGAGAGTGTACGGACAGAACACATACGAGCGTATCTGACTGCCCCACTCTATCTTTTTAAGCTCGCCCTTTATGTCCTGCGCCTTTGCCATTTGCTGCTGTAAGCGCAGTTCGACGAGTTTACTGACGAGCATGCGCATCGCGTATTCCTTGTTCTGCGTCTGACTGCGCTGAGTCTGGCAACTGGTCACTATGCCCGTCGGTATGTGCGTTATGCGCACGGCGGAGTCCGTCTTGTTTATGTGCTGTCCGCCCGCGCCGCTCGATCGGTACGTGTCTATCCGCAGATCCTTATCTTCTATCTTTATGTCCGTGTCGTTTTCGATCTCCGGCATGACGTCGAGGCTCGCAAACGAGGTCTGACGACGCGCGTTGGAGTCGAACGGGGATATGCGGACGAGCCTGTGAACGCCCTTTTCCGCCTTCAAGTAGCCGTACGCGTTGACGCCCGTCACCTTGAACGTAACGGTCTTTATGCCCGCTTCGTCCCCCGCGAGGTAGTCAAGCTCCTCATACGAGTAGCCCATTTTGTCGCAGAACATCTGATACATGCGGTACAGCATGCTGACCCAGTCCTGCGCCTCCGTTCCGCCCGCGCCCGCGTGCAGAGTGAGAATGGCGTTGGACGAGTCGTATTCGCCGCGCAGCAGCGACTGTATATGCAGTTTTTCGAGAGGTTGTTCGAGCGCGTTTATCTCTTCGCCCACTTCGGCGAGCGCGTCGTCGCCCTCTTCCGCCGCCATGTCTATCAGATCGTCGAGATCGGACAGATCGGACTTCATTTTTTTGAGCGCGGCGAGCTTGTCTCCCACCGCTTTCGCGTCGCGGTTCACCTGCTCTGCGTGTTTCATGTCCGCATACAGATCGGGGTCTTCCTGCTGCTTGCGCAATTCTTCGTCCCGCTTTTCCAGCGCGGGTATGTCCGACGCCTTTTCTATGCTCTCGAATTTGCCTTTAAGCTCTTTTACTTTGTTTTTAAGATCGTCGACCAGCATTATTTATCCTTGCCGCAGCATTCCTTATACTTCTTGGGTCTTCCGTCCGGCCAGCACGCTCCGCAAGGGCAGGGATCGTTACGGGAAGGTATCCTGCCCTTTACGATCGTTTCGCGCGTGCGGGTGAACGTCTTGCCGTCGTCCGACGCCGCCGTCGCGTTCACCTCTTCGCCTACCTGCTTGCGCCTCTCCACCTTTTCGTCGCGCTTGATCTCCGAAATGTGCGTGAGGTTGCCCACGATACGCTCCTGCATGCGGTCTATCATCGCGTTGAACATGTCGAAGCCCTCTTTCTTATAGACGGCAACGGGATCCTGCTGACCGTATGCGTACAGCATGACGTTGCGGCGCAGCTCGTCCATGTCGTCGATGTGCGCCGTCCACTGCCCGTCTATGACGCGCAGGAACAGGTTGCGCTCGAACTCGGCGAGGTTGAAGTTCGCGTCTGCCGCCATGTCGCCTACCTGCTCGTATCTCGCAAGCACGTTGTCGGTGAGCTTTTCGGTCAGCTCGTCCACGGTGAGCGCGCTGAGCACGCTCTCGGAGAAGTACTTCTCGCCCTTGGGCACTATGGCAAGCTGCTTGGCTATATCCGTATTCAGTCCGTCGAGATCCCACTCCTTCCAGTCGAGCTTGGGATTGGTGTGCGCCTTGACCACTTTCTTGCACTGGTCGCGCATCATCTTGATTATCTGATCGTGAACGCTCTCTCCGCGCAGCACCTTGTCGCGCTGCTCGTAGATTATCTTACGCTGAGTGTTCATGACGTTGTCGTATTCGAGGACGTTGAGACGCTTGCCGTAGTTTATGCCTTCAAGACGCTTCTGCGCGCTCTCTATAGCCGCGGAGAGCAGTCTGGAAACTATGGGCTCGTCGTTCTCTCCCGCAATGTACTGCGCGATGGTCTTTATCCTCTCGCCGCCGAAAAGTTTTATCATTTCGTCGTCCACGGAGAGGAAGAACACGCTCGAACCTATATCGCCCTGACGACCGGCACGTCCGCGCAACTGGTTGTCTATACGACGGGATTCGTGGCGCTCCGTACCCACTATGCGCAGGCCGCCCACTTCTTCCACTTTCGTCTTTTCCTCGTCCGTCTGTGCCTTGAACTCCTTGTAGAGGGCGTTGTACTTCTCCTTTGCCGCAAGCACTTCTTCTCCGCTCGCCTCGCGCTCCGCGCTGGGTACGGGGAATTTGTCCTCCGGATTGACCGTCATGTGAGAGGAGGCTATCTCTATGACTTCGTCGGGGATACCCTCTTTCTTCATGCGGCTCTTGGCGAGGTATTCGGCGTTTCCTCCGAGCAGTATATCCGTACCACGACCCGCCATGTTGGTGGCTATCGTGACCGCGAACAGTCTGCCCGCCTGAGCGACTATGTCCGCTTCCTTTTCGTGGTTCTTCGCGTTGAGGACGTTGTGCTGTATCTTCTTTTTACGCAGGAGCTTGCTTATCTCCTCGCTCTTGGCGACGCTCGTCGTACCCACGAGAACGGGCTGACCTCTCGTCCAGCACTCCTCTATCTCCGCCACTATCGCGCGCAGCTTTGCATCGATGGACGCGAACACCTTGTCCGTTTCGTCCACGCGGCGGCTGGGCACGTTGGGCGGAATGACAACGACGTCCAAGCCGTATATACCCTTGAACTCCGTTTCCTCCGTCTTTGCCGTACCCGTCATGCCCGAAAGTTTGGTGTACATACGGAAGTAGTTCTGGAAGGTTATCGTCGCAAGCGTCATGTTCTCGCTCTGGATCTTGACGTTTTCCTTCGCCTCTATCGCCTGATGAAGTCCGTCGCTGTAACGGCGACCGGGCATAAGCCTGCCCGTGAATTCGTCGACTATGATTATCTCGCCGTCCTTGACTATATAGTCGCGGTCCTTGGTCATGATATAGTTTGCGCGGAGGGCGTTGTTGATGTAGTGGTTGAGTTCGCTGTTCTCCGCGTCCGCGAGGTTGCTTATGCCGAAATCGTTCTCCGCACGTATGATACCGTTGACGGTAAGGGATACGGCGCGCTTTTTCTTATCTATCTCATAGTCGCCGTCCGGCTCTTCGTTGGGATCGAGCGGCTTACCCTCGTCGTCTACGTTCGTGGACGCGCGCAGGCGGCGCACGAAACGCTGGCAGGACTGATAGAGCGAGCTGGAATCCTTGCCCTTGCCGCTGATGATAAGCGGCGTTCTCGCCTCGTCTATGAGTATGGAGTCCACCTCGTCGACGATACAGAAGTTATGTCCCCTCTGCATCTTCTGGTTCTCGTAAACGACCATGTTGTCGCGCAGGTAGTCGAAGCCGAACTCGTTGTTCGTTCCGTAAGTTATGTCGCAGGCATATGCCTTCTGCTTTTCCTGACGGCTCTGGTTGGGGTATACGACGCCTACCGACATGCCGAGGAAGCGGGGTATCTTGCCCATCCACTCCGCGTCACGGCGAGCGAGGTAGTCGTTGACCGTCACTATGTGCACGCCTTTTCCGGAGAGTGCGTTGAGGTATGCGGGGAGCGTTTCGGTAAGCGTCTTACCTTCGCCCGTCTTCATCTCCGCTATACGTCCCTGGTGGAGGACTATACCGCCCATAAGCTGAACGTCGTAATGCCGCAGTCCGGTCACTCGCTTGGAGGCTTCCCTAACTACCGCGAACGCGTCGCACAATATGTCGTCGAGAGTCGCGCCCTCGTCGAGCTTCGCCTTGAACACGTCCGTCATGCCTCGCAGCTCCTCGTCGCTCATCGCGGCGTATTTGGGTTCGAGCGCGTTTATCTTGTCGACGGTCTTTCTCAGCTTTTTGATGTGACGGCGGTTATCTCCGCCGAGTATCCATTTCAAAAGTCCCATGATTACTCCCCCGCCGCGTTTTACAGCGGACGGTATATGTTATGTAGATTATTTTACGCAATCGTATCGTCCGAGGTACTTCAATCCGGACGCATGCACCGCAAGCTCCGCAAGCAGCCTGTCGGGCGACTGTCCGCCGCACTCGAAATCGACGAAAAACACGTATCTGCCGAGTTCGGACTTGTGCGGCCGCGACTCTATCTTTGTCATGTTCAATCCGTGCGCGCCGAACAGCGACAGCGCTTCGGTGAGTGCGCCCGGTCTGTTGGGCGTTTCAAACACGACGCTGCACTTGTCGCCGCGATCCGACGGAGAGTTGCCTATCAGCACGAAACGCGTCGAGTTGTTCTTGACGTCTTCGATCTCCGCTTCCACGATGACCTGCCCCTCTGCTGGCGTGCGCGCTATCGCGGCTTTGTCCGCGCTCGTCGCAAGAGCAAGCGCCTCCGCCGTGCTGGAAACGGCTATCGCTTCGGCGTCCGCAAAACGCGTTCTGAGGTATCCGTCGCACTGAGCGAGAGCCTGAGGATGCGAGTATATCGTCTTTATCCCGTCCGCCGTCGCTCCCGCCACGCTTATGAGGTGCTGAGGAACGTGCAATACCGTTTCACTGCGGATGTAAAGAGGAAGGGCGCGGAGGGCGTCCAGCGTCTCCGTCACGCTACCGCCGCACGAGTTTTCTATCGGCGCTACGGCATAATCGCACTCGCCGCGCATTGCGGCGTCTATCGACTGATATATCGTGTGATATCCGACGAGCTCGGCGTCCGCGTCGAATTTCTTAGCCGCGGCGTATGTGTGAGTATATTTATCGCCGAGATACGCTATCTTAATCCCGTTCATTGACGTACTCCGTAAATTTCACAAGAAGTTCGTCCGGCTCGGCGCGCTCTATCCTGCCGAGAGCGCGGCTCATAAGGCGGGCGCGGGTCATGCCGCAGATATAGGACGCGAGCGAGTTGCCCGTTTCTGCGCAGTTTATCTCCGCTCCGTCAAAGGTTATGTGCGCGTCCGCTACGTAATCGCTTACCGTGAACGCTATCACCGTTATGGACGAATCGCCGTAGGCGCGCGCCATGGACAGGAACGGACGAACGTCCGTTTCGTCCGATCGGATGACGACGACGGAGTTTTCACCGCGCTCCGCCGTGCGCTTTATCATCTCGCGCATGAACGCGCACGCGTCCTCGCCGCCTCCCGTTATCGTCGTTTCGGGGTTGTACGACGCGCCGAGAAGTCTGCGCCCGTCCGCCCCGAACACGCCGTATACCACGCCGTCGAAACCCGCGCAAAGTCCTTTTGAAACTGCCGCCGCCGCTTCGTCGAAATAGTCGGCATTATCCGCGCACATTCCGCTTATGACCAGGCTCTCGCCCATTCCGAGAGCTATCACCCGATCTATTATCGCGGTCATGGAGTGATTGCCGTGTATGTCCAGCCTGCGGGACGCCTTATCCGCAGAAAGATTGCGAAAGTCCGTGCGGAGGGGCGAGCGCACCATGGCGTCGCCGTCCACATAGCGCACGCTTTTGAGCACGCGCACTTTGTTGTAAAACAGCACCGCCACGTTGCCCGTTATCCTGTCGCCCTCGCGCATGTCGCACTTACTAACGAGCGACGACGGAACGTATATGTCCGCTTCGGGCAGAACGTCGAAGGGATCGCGGCGCAGTACGCCGTCCCCCTCGGCAAAGGCGTGAAAATATCCGGACACCATCCGGTACGCCCGTTGCTTTCCGCGCAGCCCCGCTTCCAGAGTCTTGCGCTCTTCCGCGGTGAAATCGTATACGCTGTGCTTTTCCCTCGTTATGCCGAGTTCGAGCTCGCGCTGTCTGACCGCTTCGTCAAGCTGCTCTTTGTTGAGTCTCGTAGGCGACTTCACGCCTATCGACTTGGCATATTCGCGTTCCGCCCTTATATTGGATCCCGGACCGCTCTTGTCCGTCTTGATTTTTGGCACAAACGGATTATATCACAATGCGCCCCCGCATGTCAATGCGTTTGGGGCGCAAATAATGTACATTTATATAATTACACGCATTTTCGGCGTTTTCGTTCACTGTTTGGGGCGCACTTCATACACAATGGTGACGGGTCCGTCACACTCCTGCTCTATCAGCATATCCGCGCCGAACACCCCGCGAGCCGTTTTCACGCCGCCGCTTTCGGTAAGCTCGCACACGCGCTCGTAAAGCATTTTCGCCCTGTCCGGCTGCTCGGCTTCCGTAAACGACGGTCTGTTGCCGTGGCTCGCGTCGCCGTACAGCGTAAACTGCGACACTATGAGCGCTTCCTTGCCGCCCGAAAGCAGGGAAAGATTCATCTTTCCCGCCTCGTCGGAGAATATGCGCAGTGAACAGATCTTGCGCGCGACCGCTTCGCACTCGCTCTCGCCGTCGCCCTTGCCCACGCCGAGATATACCACAAGACCCTCGCCTATTTCGCTAACCTTTTCGCCGCCGACGCTCAGCCGCGCGCCGCGCACTCTCTGCAATACCACTCTCATTTTATTCCGAACAACCTCTTTGCGTTTTCCGTCGTTATGCGCTCAATGCTTTCAAAGTCCGAACCCCGCTCCTCTGCGAGTTTCTCTATGACGTACCGCACGTATGCGGGCATGTTCCGCTCGCCCCTGTGCGGAACGGGCGTAAGATACGGCGAGTCCGTCTCCGCAAGCAGCAGTTCGTCGGGAACGGCGCGTATCGCGTCGCCGCGCTTTGCGTTGCGGAAGGTCACGGGACCCGCGAACGAAACGTAATAGCCCGCTCTGACGTATTCTTTCGCTATCTCCGCGGAAGAGGAAAAGCAATGCATCACCAGTCTGCCGCCGAGCTTCGATTTCCACGCCTTTAAGACGGGCAACATATCCCCGTCGCAGTCACGCGAGTGCACTATAACGGGCGCGCCATACGCGTACGCCGCTTCGAGCTGCGCCTCGAATACCCGCTTCTGCACGTCCCTCGGCACGTCCTGCCAATGGTAGTCCAGCCCGATCTCGCCCAGCGCAACGGTTTTTTTGCGCGACAAAAGCGGGAGCAGGCGCAGCACGTCCCGCTCGTCCTTTATTTCGCTCGGGTGAAGTCCGACGGCGGCATATACCCCGTCGTGCGTTTCGGCGAGCCGAACGCACTCCTCGCTCGTCTTCAAGTCGTATCCCACCGTCACGACGGCTTCAAGACCGTCGCGCGGCATGTCGTTTATGATGCTCTCACCGCCCTCGTAATACGGATCGGTCAGGTGACAATGCGAATCTATCATGCCTGTGTCCTGTCATGCGGCGCGTCTTCCGCGCGTTTTTCCGCGTCAGCTTTTTCCGCGTCCGCCGCGGACGCGCACTCGGGGCATATTCCCGAAAGCGAAAGATATACGTCCTCTATTTTGAACCCGCCGACGTCCGCGAACAGTCCGTCGGGCGTTCCCTTGCCCATCTCCACATCCGCCACGCGCCCGCAGACGCGGCAACGGATGTGATAGTGCCCGTCGACGCGCGAATCGTACCGTCCGACGTCGCGCGGCATATCCACGCCGAGTATACGCCCTTCCGCCGCTTCGTCTTTGAGAATGCGGTATACAGTCGCCTTGCTGACCGTGGGATAAAGCTCGTGCACGCGCGTGTACACTCTCTCCGCGCTCGGATGTTCGCCTTCGAGCGAGAGCAGCACGTCCAGCACCTGTTTTCTTTGTATCGTGTTCCTCTGCATTTAGCGTTACCTGTCTTATTGATAATTGTTATCAATATAACACAAGCGCGCGGTTTTGTCAAGAAAAATAACGCCGCTTTTACGCGAGGCGCACCGGACGTGCGAAAGCCCTACCGCCCTGCGGCGCGGGCTTTATACTATTTACTTGAAGTTATTTAACGGTTTTCATCGCTCACGCGCATATTTCGCGCGGGCAGGCGCGCGCTTCAAACGGTTCGGCGCGTTTTACGCGAGTTTATCCGGATTGAGCGCTTCAAGCTCGGGCAGAACGAAAATGCCGTCTTTACGGATGAGCACGTCGTCGAACCATATCTCGCCGCCGCCGCGCTCGGGCGTCATGACGAGTACGAGATCCCAATGCACCGCGCTGCTGTTGCCGTTGTAAGCGTCGTCGTAGCAACAACCGGGGGTAAAGTGTATGGATCCCGCTATCTTCTCGTCGAAGAGGATGTCGCCCATAGGCTCGTTGATATAGGGATTTACGCCTATGGCGAACTCGCCCACGTAACGCGCGCCCTCGTCGGTATCGAAGATCGCGTTTATCTTGTCGGGATAGTTGCCCGTCGCGGACACTATCTTGCCGTTTTCAAAGCGCAAAGATACGTTCTCGAACTTAATTCCGTTTTCTATGGACGGCACGTTATAAGTTATCTGACCGCTAACGCTGTCGCGCACAGGGGCGGAGTACACCTCGCCGTCGGGTATGTTCATGTGACCGGAGCACTTTACCGCGCCTATTCCCTTTATGGAGAACGTAATGTCCGTTCCGGGAGCGACAAGGCGCACTTTATCCGTCTTGTCCATAAGCTCTTTAAGAGCGTCCATCGCCCTGTCCATTTTGGCGTAGTCCATGCAACAGACGCGGAAATAAAAGTCCTCGAACTCGCGCGTGGGCTTGCCCGAAAGCTGTGCCATGGAGTCGTTCGGCCAGCGGAGCACTACCCAGCGGGTGTTTTTGACGCGCATTTCGTGATGCACGGGGAAAGAGTAATTCCTGCCGTATATCGCGGCTTTGTCGCTCGGAACGCCCGAAAGATCGTATGCGTTCTCGTTGCCGCGAACGCCTATATAGCAGTCCATTTTGCTCATGCGGTAGCCCGCGAAATCGGCGAGCATCTTGCTGTGCTCATCGCTCGTGCCCGAGCGGAGCGCCGCTTCCACTTTTCCCTTATACGTTTCCACGAACGGATACGCGCCCGCCGCATATACCTGACGGATAAGCTCCGCGGTAAACTCGGAGGGTACGTCCGTCGTTTCTATCAGCACCTTGTCGCCGGGTTTTGCCGCGACGGAATACGTCACCAGCCCGCGAGCAAGTTCTTCCATTCTCGAATCGAACATTTCAGCATCTCCTTTGCGGAAGCGTCGCCGCAATCCGTCACACACGGCAGGTGCGGTATACCCGCCTTTCATAAAAGCGTCGCCTCGACCCGCCATGTACGGTTTGCGCAGCACAGCCGCTTTTTATTCCCAGTTGCGCCGCCTGCCGCTTTCGCAAACTTAGTATAGCAGTATTTTTTCAAATAGTCTACCGAAATTTTCCGAAAATGCACTCAAATCAGTAGAAATTTATCGAGATAAGTTGTATACTATACTCCGACAAAGGTCATAAAAAATTTTTATGGAGGAATCTTATGCCTTTAGTAACCAGTACCGAAATGTTCAAAAAAGCGTATGAGGGCGGCTATGCCATCGGCGCTTTCAACGTCAACAACATGGAGACCATCCAGGGTATCGTTTCCGCCGCGAAAGAGGAAAACGCTCCCCTTATCCTTCAGGTGTCGAGCGGCGCGCGTAAGTACGCTAACCCCATCTATCTCCGTCACCTCATCGAGGCGGCCGTGGAGGATACCGGCCTTCCCATCGTCATGTACCTCGATCACGGCGATA